>JABXHR010000235.1 GCA_013373515.1 Gammaproteobacteria bacterium
GCGTTATTCGAGTCTTGCGAGAAAATAGTTAGGTAGTCGTTTCCAACGTAACCGTTGGTTGGAGTGTAAACTAGCGTGGCGAGTATCGCGTTGATTTCAGCTTGTGTTCCGCTAATTACGATATCGCTAGATGCATCTCCGGACACTGAGCCTGGCAAGGTTGTGTCTACATCCAAAGTTCCATGATCTACGTGCAGTGTAACGCTAGAGAGGTTGCCATCCACGTCACTTACCGACAGCAAATCGCTTCCGCTAAAGATGTAGCTATTACCCGTTACAGTAACTGAGTTCGGGTAATCATTGACGGGTCGTTCATTTTCACCGTTGATAGTGAATGTCAGAGTCGCATCGGACCACTGACCCTGAGAATCCACCATTCGATAAGTAAAGGTTTCATCAACCGATTGACCCAACGGCAAAGCAGCTAATGATGCGTTACTAGCGTTAATTGCGTAGGAGTAAATACCATCCGAATTTATCGTTAGTGTTCCGTATGTGCCAGCAACTGTTGCAGTGGAATTAACAGCTGTAGCGCTTGGCAATGAGCTCAATGCATGATTAGTAGAATTATCGGCATCTCCAAAGACAATTTCTGTAAGCGTTTTTGTATCACCATTATCAACATCTGTGTCGTTACTTAACACCTGCCCTGTAAGAGCAGGACCATTCACACTACCAGAGAGCGCATCATCGACTGCTATTGGTGCATCGTTGGCACCTGTAACTGTAATAACTAAATCGGCAAAATCAGCACCCGAAGCATTTTCCACTCTATAATTGAATGTTTCTACGACAGTTTCATTTTTAGCGAGCGCGTCAGCAACGGCCGCACTATCAGTAACAGTATAGGTATAAGCTCCCGTAGTCGCGTTCATCACCAATTCGCCATATTTCCCGGATATAGTGATAGTGCCACTACTAGGAGATGTAACAGTTAATACACCATCTACAGCAATAGAAACAGCGGTCACAGAAGCGCTACCGACGGGACTGGTCCAACTAACAGATCCAGATGCCGTAGTACCAGCAGTTAAAACCTGTGAAGTATAATTTTCATCGGTACCCTCTTCAGAAGCTGTATCAGCATGATCACTTGCAATAGGATCGTTAACCCCACTACCGTAAACCGTGATAAACAAGGTAGCCTGACTCTTCGCGCCAGCAGTATCTACCATTGTATATGTAAACGCTTCCTGCCCTGTTTCACCCTCAACCAATGCAGCGCTATCAGCAAAAGGGGTATACGTATACGAGCCATCAGCATTGAGTAACAAATTACCATACTGACCAATCATTGTAGTTCCAGCAGATCCTGAACCAGTAAATGTGAGAGCCTCATTAGTGATGTTGGCTACTACAGACAGAGTAATGCTTACCGGGTTACCGCTAGAATCGTAGTTAATACCCTGAATCGTAGTTCCCGTTGCTATATTGTTACCACTTACAACCATCCCAACAGCTAGATTACCGGTTACATTCGTAACATTAACAACCCCAGTTGATGTCGACGAAGTCAACACCGCATCACCCGATGAACCCGTCCCGTTGGACTTCAATGCGAAAGTGATTGTTTTACCATTTAAATCAGAAAGAGATGAGATGCCAGATATTCCCGACGTCGTTGCATCAAAACCACCTGTCAACGAAATATTACTAGTACCTGCTACATATCCGGTTGCAATCTGGAGAATATTCCCAGAGGAATCCTTTAAAGCACTGTTGCCGTAATAGACGTAGTAACCCTCTTTAACGTTATTCGGTGGGTTCGTGAAAGTTAGTGATGAAGTACTGCCGGAATAAGTTCCTGTTGCACTACCCTCGGTAGCAAGCCCCAATATTGACTTCCCATCTCCGGAATCAACATCAGTATCATTCGTTAAAACATTACCAGTAGCCAATACCCCTAATGGATCATTGGCATCATAGTTGACCGAGTTATTCGGCAACTCACTAGTCAACGACTCCTTTGCAACGTTGTAATCATCATATGCAAGAGGAGCATCATTGGATCCGACGATTTTAATTGTAAGAATTGCCGTATCTGTACCGCCATTACCATCACTGATAGTGTAGGTAAAGGCATCTGACAGGGTATCAGAAGATGTGCGTAAAGCATCAACATCACTGTTGGTGTTATCAATGAGATAAGAATATGAACCATCAGAATTGATGGTTAAAGTACCATAAGCACCAGTAATCACACCTGGTGTCGAAGCATCAACACTTGCTGAGATATTAGTTGAGCTTGAAATGATGTCAGTAAGAACAATCGTATCGCCATCTTCGTCAGAGTCGGCTGTGTCACCTCCGGCCCCATTGGAGATTACGTTACCTTGAGCATTAACGGTGTCAACCAGGTTACCATTTATCGTTTGAGTATTAAGAGAATTAGTATTATCGTCTGCCCCCTCTTCCAATGCAGGGCCACCCGCAAAGCCAGCCGAAATGCTAACGTCAGATGTATCATCGTTCGCGACCGGGTCTTTATTTACAGGAAGCACACTATTCAGCGCATTATCTACTCGGTCTGAAGAGGAGCCGATCTTGTAGTAGGTCGTGTACGTCGTTCCGGTTGCACCGGTTAAAGGATTGGTCGTTGTATAAGTAACGGTCTCTTCAGTGCGGGCTGCATCAAACTTAGTCTGATCA
>JABXHR010000085.1 GCA_013373515.1 Gammaproteobacteria bacterium
CGAGCTCGAGCGCTTCAAAGCAGCGGCCGGATACCAACGCCCAGAATGGGACGATTTCAAGAAAGACCTCGCTGGGTCATTGGCCAAGTTCGACGAACTCTTAGAGGCGTCAAAGACCACTAACCCGCGCTACTACGTCGACAACGTCTAAACGACACAGACCCAGGGGCGCCCATTGCGCCCCGTGTCATCTGCATTGGAAAAGATCATGTTGCAGTTTTTGAATAAAAATCTAGAACGTTGGCTGATGCTTGGCTTCTACCTTTATATCGTGGTGGTGGTCTTCGTCGAAGTCATTAGACGCTTCGTATTCAACTACTCTTCCATTTGGGGCGAAGAAACCGCCCGCTATGCCTTTGTATATTTGGTTTGGATTGGCGCCGCAGCTGCGGTTACCGACCGCGCGCATATACGGATTGATGTGGTCTTTTCGATGGTGCCGCAGAAAGCCAAAAATTGGCTCTATGTGTTTGGCGATGTTTTGATGCTGACATTCGCCTGTATTGCGTTTTATTACTCAGCCGAGTCCCTAATGTCTTCTTTGAAATTCGGCTCCTCAACCTTTGGCCTCAGAATCAATACTGCTTGGTTTACGGCCGCAGTTCCACTTGGCTTTCTGTTGATCGCCATTCGACTGATCCAATCCATACGCCGAGACATCAGCGACATCCGTGCTGGCAAGCCTGTCTTTACCGGCAAAGCCATGTTTAGTTAGGAGAAATCAATGCTTTACGCTGCACCCGAAGCCGCAGTTGACTGGGGCTGGGAAATTACCGCACCGCTGGTGTTGATTGTCGTGCTATTGGGTCTGGGCGTTCCAATGTGGGTGGCTATGGGCATTGGCTCTGTCCTACTGCTCGCCTTTACAGGTACGCTGCCGGTTGCACTGATCGGCGAAAGTTTATTTGAAGGCATGGATGCATTTGCGCTGATCGCTGTGCCTTTGTTTATATTGACCGGCGACGCCTTGGTTCGTACCGGCCTATCCAACCGCCTTTTAGACATTGCCGCGGCCACCACTGGCAGCCTAAGAGCTGGTTTTGGCTCTGCCACCGTACTCGGCTGTGGGTTCTTTTCTTGTATCTCCGGCTCAGATGCCGCAGGCTGTGCCGCCGTTGGCCGGATGACAGTCGATCGACTGGTCGAATCGGGATATCCCAAAGCCTACGCTAGCGCGCTGGTCGCCTCGGGTGCCTGTACCGGGATATTAATTCCGCCGTCCATTGCTTACATCGTGATTGGATTGGTGCTCGGCGTCCCTAGCGCCACACTGTTTACAGCCGCCATTATCCCGGGGATCATGGTGCTCGGCACGATCATGCTGTCAAATGCAGCACTCAATCGAGTCTATGGATACGAAAACTCCACCACCAAATTTAGCTTTTACGTCTGGCGCAATGCTATCTGGGACGGCAAGTACGCGCTACTCGTTCCGCTCATCATTTTGGGCGGGATCTATTCGGGCATTTTTACCCCCACTGAGGCGGCGGCCATTGCAGTGGTCACCACCATTTTCATTGGCTTCGCCATTGGCACTCTAAAGCCAGGCGACTTACCCGAAATGCTCATCAGCTCGGCCAAAGTCAACGGTGTCATCTTGCCTACGGTAGCTTTGTCATTACCATTGGCCGAGGCCATCGGTGCGATAGGCATACCGCAAGCGATTATCGAAAGCATGCTCAGCCTGACCGAAAACCGCGCGATTATCATTTTGCTGATGATGATGATCTTTATCGTGGCGGGCTGCGTGATGGAAGCCGTGCCCAATATCGTACTGATTGCGCCTGTTCTGTTTCCGCTGGCCAATGAAATTGGAATGGACGATATCCATTTTTGCATCATGATGGTCACCTCGCTTGGTATCGGATTTGTTACGCCACCAATCGGTCTAAACCTCTTTGTCATCACCGGTATTACCGGCGAGCCCATCATGAAAGTCGCCACCTATGCCGCGCCCTTCGTACTGGCCATGCTGGTTGTCGCGTTTATTCTGGCCTATGTTCCCTGGTTCTCAATGGTGTTAATTTCATAACACCAATACTGTGCCCGAGCATCGCGCTCGGGTCTCATTTAGCTCGACTACACCATCCATTGCCCCACTGATCGAATTGCCCCCTGAAGTTCACAGCGATTTGCGAAGAATTGTGCACCGTGGCGGTTTAAACTAACCGGATATTCACGAGAGCCAAGCGATGAGCAAATTCGACGAAATCATTGAACGACGCGGCACCCACTCAATGAAGTGGGACAATATGCAAAACGCCCTCGGCGTATCGCCAGACCAAGGCTTGGCTATGTGGGTGGCCGACATGGATTTTCGGCCCCCCGCCAGTGTCCAACAGGCGTTGGAAGCGCAAATTGCTCACGGTGTCTACGGTTATTTCGGCGATCCAAGCGACGCCAATCACGCGGTACAGTGGTGGATGCAACAACGCCACCAATGGGCAATCGAGACCGACTGGATTTCCCACACTCACGGCCTAGTCAACGGTACCGCGCTTTGCTTACAAGCCTTCACACAACCGGACGACGGCGTATTACTGCTGACTCCGGTGTATCACGCCTTTGCGCGCACCATCAAAGCCATGGGCCGCCAAGTGGTGGAATGTCCGCTGCCGATCATTGAGGGTCAGTATCAAATCGATATGCAGCGCTATGAGGCGCAGATGACCGGTCAGGAATCGATGCTGATTCTGTGTTCGCCGCACAATCCGGGTGGCAGAGTATGGACGCGCGAAGAGTTGCAAGACGTGATCGCATTCTGTCAGCGCCACAACCTGCTGTTGGTCTCAGATGAGATTCATCACGATCTGGTCATGCCGGGCCACAAGCATCACGTGCTGGCCACCCTCGATGACGCTGACCCAGCGCACACCGTCACCCTCAGCGCCACCACCAAGAGCTTCAACTTGGCGGGCGGATTGACGGGACAAGTGATTATTGCCGACGCAGCACTGCGCGAAAAATTTCGCCAAACCACGCTCGCCTATGGCATCTCCCCCAATGCCTTCGGCATGCACATGATTCCAGCCGCCTACTCCGAGGCCGGCGCAGCATGGATTGACGAACTGATGGCCTATATTGCTGAAAATCAGCGTCTATTTAATGCTGCGATTGACGGTATCGACGGCCTCACGGCAATGCCACTGCAGTCCACTTACCTGTCGTGGGTCGACTTGAATCAGCACCCCAAGGGTGCCGACGAAGTGGCGAGAATCATCAAGGAAGCGGCTCAAATTGCCGCCAACGTGGGCAGCACCTTTGGTGCCGGTGGCGAAGGGTTTTTAAGGTTCAATCTGGCCACCCCACGAGCCCGCGTCACTGATGCCATCAACCGATTACAAAACGCGCTGGGGTAAGCTTGCAACCAATTCTTCTGTGCACGCTGAATGCAAAGTACTCGCACGCTTCTTTGGGCCTGCGCTATCTGTACGCCAACTTGGGCGATCTGCAGACTGACGCGAAAATGGTCGAATTTACGATCAACCAGCGACCACTGGATATCGTGGAGCAAATCATCGCGCACTCACCAGAGATCGTCAGCTTCGGGGTCTATATCTGGAATATCAGTGAGACCACAGACGTCGTCACACTGCTACGCGCCGTTCGCCCTGATATCAAGCTCATTGTCGGCGGCCCCGAAGTCAGCTACGAGTTTGAGTCGAGCCCATTACAGCCCTTGGTCGACTTCTGCATTCAAGGACCGGGTGAAATTGCACTGACTCAGCTGTGTCATCAGTTGCGCGCAAACCAAGCCCCTCCGTCGCAAATCATTGCCGGTGTCCAGCCAGATCTAAAGTCGCTGGTATTGCCCTATCGCTATTATGACGACGATGATTTAAAGCAACGCATCGTCTATGTTGAAGCCTCGCGCGGCTGTCCATTTAAATGCGAATTTTGTCTATCTTCGCTCGACAAAACCGCCTATCCCTTTGATCTGGATACATTCTTGGCAGAGATGGATCGGTTATGGCATCGCGGCCTTCGCAGCTACAAATTCGTCGATCGCACCTTCAATCTCAAGGTAGCGACCACGCTTAAGATTCTCGACTTTTTCCTCGAGCGCATCGATGAGAACACCTTTTTGCATTTTGAGCTCATCCCAGATCATTTGCCCGATACGCTGAAAACCAAAATTGCCGAATTTCCAGCGGGTAGCTTGCAATTCGAAATCGGCATTCAAAGTTTCGATGAGTCGACTCAAACTCGTATCAGTCGTCGACAAAACAACGAAAAATCAAAGCAAAACTTGGCATGGCTTCGTGAAAACACACAGGCACACTTGCACACCGATTTAATATTTGGACTGCCAGGCGAAGACATGAATACCTTCGCCGATGGATTTGATCAGCTGGTGGCACTCAATCCCCACGAAATTCAGCTCGGTATTCTCAAGCGCCTACGTGGCACGCCAATCATTCGCCACACGGATGAATATCAAATGGTCTACAACCCAGCGGCGCCTTATAACATCTTGCAAAGCGACTGCGTGAGCTTCGAACAGCTGCAGCAAATCAATCGCTTCGCGCGCTATTGGGATTTGATTGCCAACTCGGGCCGCTTTGAGCACAGCTTGCCCTTAATCCTGAGCGACCGCCCCTTCTGGCGATTCTGGGCCTTGAGCAATTCCATCTGGCAACACAGCCAACAAACCCACAAAATCGCCTTACCACGCCTGTTTAAACTGCTCAACACCATTGTGCCCAGCACTTTAGACGTGGATGCCGGCACACTGGAACAAGCACTATTGGCAGACTATGCCAAGTCGGGGCAAAAAGGCGAAATTCCGTTTAAAGCGGGTATGACGCAAAAGCAAAACCTTGCCGCCAACGCTCGCCAGCGGCGTCATCTTACTTCTTGACGCGTGTGAAATGATCCGCCTCACGGCGGCGCATATTAAAGAGCTCGGGCACAGAGGCTGTTTCAGCCATCGGAACTGGCCGCCCGAGCAAGAAACCCTGTAATTTGTCGATCTTGAATTCTTGGGCCAGCCGCAAATGGGCAGGCGTAGATACACCCTCGACCACCAATTGCGCGCCCAATTTCCGCCCCAACTCCACAGCCGACTGGAACGCAGCAGAGGAACCCGACACGGCCGAGTCGATCAAGGTACGATCGATTTTCAGGGTTTCAATCGGCAAATCGCCCACTCGACTCATTGAAGTATAGCCAGTGCCAAAGTCATCTAAGGCCACAGAATAACCATAGGCGCGCAGTTTAAAGATCGCCTCACTCAGATCCGACAAATCCGCATCGTCCTCAATGATTTCAATGGTGGTTTTTTCGACCTCTCGCCCGGCCGCTTGTAACCAACCATGTAGAAGCTTGATTGAATCCGGACGCGAGATCCAATGCGGATTGACGTTAATGGCAATTTTGTGATTTTTTACTCGCTCTGGCAGTGCGCGCAAGCTCATCACAAGCTTTTCAGTTAATTGCTCTTCTAGATTGTCATTTTTGACCACGTCCAAGAACCGGTCTGGCGTCAGGATTTGACCATTCTTACGGTCATACAAACGTGCCAGTGCCTCGAAGGAATCAAGCCGCCCATTGAGCTGGTATATAGGCTGCAAATGCACGGGAATAATCGGTTCTTCGAGAGCCACCAAAACTCTCTGCCGACGCCATTGACGATTTTCAACTTCAGACGCGATGTGGGTGCTGGCCACCACACCCAATCTTTCACGCTTCGCCTGATACATCGCTGTGTCAGCCGCTCTGACCAGCTCATCCACGTTGGCATAGCCATCGCCTGCAATGCCAACCGTCACAGTGACATAAATTCTGCTGCCGCCGACATCATGCCAACCGCACAGCATTTCGCGCAATCGCCGCCCGCGCAGCTCAATATCAATATCATCATGCTTAAACAGCACCACAAATTCATCACCACCAATGCGAGCACAGGCTAAACAAGCGCGATTTTGCAGACCTCTGGCGATCTTGATTAAGATTTCATCGCCGCCCTGATGACCCAGAAAGTCATTAACTGCCTTGAAATCATCGACGTCGATGTAAGCCATGCCAATTTGCTCAATCGGCTGATCGTCGAGCCAGGTTAGCAAACCTCGCCGATTGAAAATTCCGGTCAGTTCGTCATGTAGCGCCTCTTGCCGCGAGCGTTCGTGATGGCGTGCTTCATCGCGCAGCAAAAATATAATGCGCAACACCAAGGCAGTAGTGCCAGTGGTAGCGGCAACCACCAGTGAAATCAAGCTAGGATCACGCCCAGTGAAATGGGCTATCGTTAAGGCGGCCGGTGTGCTCAGGAGCACCACCACACATCCAAATATCAGCAATCGATTGACCGTCGGACGACGACGTCGCGGCTCTTTGTAGCGCGGCGGGCGAAATGCCAATGGCATGGCAAAGACACCGCAGAAATTGTAGAAAAATAAACTGACACGATCCCCAAGCGCTAGATATTGCGAATCTGGATAGGTGTGCCCGAAAAACTGCAACGCAAAATACCCAGCAAGCGTAATCGCCATGCCCATATCGAGAAGGTGCTTATTGCGATCTGCAATTGAATAAAATCCAAATCCAATGGCCACAGGAATTGCCCCTAAAAAGCTCACCAAGCCAATAAAAGACACAAGCCCAGGCACGCCACTACGCGAGACCATTGCCACCACATCGGGATAGAACAACAACATGGCAAACAGCCAAAAGCCGACATAAACCAAAATGAGATCGACAGCAAAACCATTTGAGTTGGTGCGGTACTCATATTCACGCACGGCCTCAACGGTATAGGCGGTTGCCGTCAAGCTAGCCACAATTTCCGCAATGGCACCATAGCTCATGTCGAATGCGCCCCACTCCGCCAATACATAAACCAAGTGGGATAATGGATACGCCACCGCAAGCGCAATGATCAGTTTGAAATTGCCATTTTTCCGCCGCTCGGGGTTGAGCAGATTAATCAGCGCATACCCCGTGTACATAAAGCTCACCAGAAATACCGCTGTACGGCCGTATTCCAATGGACGAGCGATATGTACCAGCGCAGCGACCAACGCAGTGATCACACACCACATAAACGTCCAATCGGTCGTGTTTTCAAACTCGTCGGTGTCAATCAGGGGATTGCTTGCCATTAGCTCACACTCGCATGCCCGAAGCTGGAACTTTGTGGCCGCAAACTCATTGAGAAGCGCTGAGGCACTAGGTGCGCCTCAGAAACTGGCACTGGACGGCTAAACAAAAAGCCCTGGACATAATCCACTTGGTACATCTGCACCGCCATCAGATGTGCAGGCGTTGCGACACCCTCAGCCACAACGGACGCCCCCATCTTGTGGGCGAATTGAATGGCGCTTTGCAGTGCGGCATTAGAGCCAGTGGCCGCCGCATCAATAATGGCGCGGTCAATTTTTATGTGATCGATCTTAAAATCACCCAAGCGGCTCAAAGAGGTGTAGCCCGTGCCAAAGTCATCCAGCGCAATCTGATAACCAATGGCTCGCAAATAGTAAATTGCATCGTGCAAGCCGTCGGTGCGATCTTCGTCTTCGATAATTTCAATGATGGTCTTGTGTGGTTTGCGCCCTGCCCTAATCAACCAGCGATGCAATGTCTCGGCATTTTCTTTCAAGGCTAGCCAACTGGGCGATACATTTATTGAGATGGTATACCTCGCCACGCTGGAGTGGATGTTACCTAACCCGGAGATCAGCAGTTGCGTGAGCTGATGCTCTAAACCATCTGATTTGACCGTCGGTAAGAATTTCTCCGGCGTCAGCATCTGCCCAGTTTCAACATCAAATAAACGAGACAGTGCCTCAAAACCCGCCAACTCTCCGGCCATGTCATAAACAGGCTGCAAATGCACCGGAATGGAATCGACATCCAGCGCACGCACCACCTGCTGACGTCGATGTAGGCGGCTACTGAGCTGATGATGATCCAGCGACGCCGAATGGGCATAGCCCAAACGCTCATGTTTGGCGTGATACATCGCCAGATCTGCTGCACGCAATATAGACTCTGAACTTCGGTGACCGAATCCACTGATTCCTACGGTGGCCGTGACATAAATATTTTGCTGCCCAATTTTTCGCCAGCCACACAGCCGCGTGCGCAACTGCAGGCCAACCTGTGTCAGCGGTTCCTCACCTTGCTCGTAGGCCACCACAAACTCATCACCACCCAAACGTGCTGCTGCAGCGCAGTTCTCGCGGCGCAGGATATCTGCCACCATGGTCAACACTTTATCGCCGCCTTGATGACCGAGAAAATCATTGGTTGCCTTAAAATCATCGATGTCGATAAAAGCGAGACTGTATTTTTCCACCGGCTGACTATCCAACCACTTCAACAATCCACGGCGATTGAGAAGGCCGGTCAAATCATCGGTAAGTGCATCGCGGCGAGATGCCCTGTGCTCTTGCACTTCATTAAGCAGCAGCAAAACAATGCGAATCACCAATAGACTGGTTGCGATCGTGGAGGCAATGACCGTTGGGATCAGGCCCGGTGTACGATCGAAGAGATATCCGAGAATGACTGATAATGGCAAGCCAATCACCACGATTGCGCTACCCACCACCAGTAGGCCGTTGTAGCCAGATCGCTTGACCACCTTGGTCGGTGCGAGCCTTGGCGGATTGGCGACCACGGCAACCGCAATAATGGCGCTCCATGCGTAACCGACATACCCGATTCGATTCCACCACTCGATCATCGGCGATGCCGGATAAGCGATTATCAAAAAATTGAGCAAAAAGAATACAGAGATACAAATCGACAGCATCCCGTCGAGTATATGAGTACGCATATCAGCGACTCTAAACGCCATGGCAGCCAATGCCAGAGGGATCGAGGCCAGCAAAGTGCTCATATTGATTGCGGCGATTAAGCCTGTGTGGCCACTTTTCTCGATTGCGACTTCGATGTCTGGCAGTAGCAATAACGTCAGCGGCAATATAAAGCCAAAGTAGGTGACCATTAGATCGACCGCCACGCCCCGCAAACCTGAGACCTTCTCATAGAGATCGACCGTGGCCAGCACGAATACCAATGCGCCAGTGCATGCCGCCAGCTCTAGGTAAGAACCAAGATCACGACTATCCACCACACCCCATTCGTTTAGCGCATAGCCAAAGTGACCCAATGGGTAAGTCAGGAGTAGAGACCAGACCATGCTGGTTTTGCGTGGGTTTCTCCAGTCTCGCAAACCGCCGAAATAGGCTGCTGTGATTCCAGTCATCAGCGTAATGCCAAGCATATAGGTGCGGCTGAGCTCTATGGGACGCCAAAACGCCAGTGCCATCGAGGCGAGCAAACTTGCGAAAAATACGGCTGGCCAGAACATCTGCGGCAAGCTAATGCTTTTCGACAGACGACTGTGATCCGATTTTTCGTTGCGCTGACTCATTTCGTCCCTATCGATGCCGGCCTGACAAATTCACCCAATCAGGTGACCCCAATGTCAAATTTACGCCATTTACCAATTAATGTCACAATAATCAGGCCACTACACTTAACGAATTGCTGATAATCAGATCAAAAACCAGCCCCTGCGCGACATCATCACAATACTATTTTTTGTAAAGCCTTGCCTGAGTGGTTTTAGCGCGATCATGGCGATGATATTGCGTAGATTTTGATCAAAACACTGTTAACACGTTAACCAAAATCACCTGACCTGAAAGTTAATCTGCCCTGAATTCCCTGGTTAGTAATTTAGATAATGTCAATAATGTCAGAGAGTTGACTCACCGTGTAGGTGGGCGACGCACCCCAAACGTCAAAGACCTGCCGACGATCGCGTTGTACCCAAATGGTTTGCCAGCCGACATTGTGCGCCCCGATTACATCAAATGGATTACCCGAGATCAAAAAGGTGTTGGCAGGCTCACTCTGTGTCTGCTGATTAAAGTGATGGTATACAGCCGGGTTTGGCTTAAATGACGCCACGGGCTCTACGCTGACGGCGCCCCGCAAATAGGTATTAAGACCACTGACAGCCATCAATTGGTCTATCGCTGACTGCTCGCCATTTGAAAAGGCCCAACATGCCGAGTTTGGCGACAATGCGGCCAACGCCCGCTCTGCATCATCAAATGCAGGTAGCTTGCCGTATACCGCCATCAAATCGTCGACTTGAGGCTCTGACAGGGATTTACCATACGACGCCAAACAAAAACTCAGCGCCTCACGGGTACATTGAGAGAATGGAACCGCACTTTGCATCAATCCGCGACGAAAAGAATATTCCAATTGCTTGGCGCGCCATGCGGCGGAAAACGCATGCGCGTGATCATCAAAATAAGGCGTCAGCGCATCGATAACGCCATGCGTGTCGATCAGCGTCCCGTAAATATCAAATGCCAAGGTTGCCTTCATTGCCACCGCCACTGCCAATCGCTACAAGTGTTTGGACTGTAGCGAGTTTGGATTGGAAAGTCGATTGGCCTTATGGGTAAGAAACATCACGATCAAGACGCTGGCAGCGAAAAAATATAGGCCATTGTGCAACTCGACTTGCATGAACTTACCCAGCTTCACGCCGACCAGCAGCACTGCCACCACAAATACGTCCAACATGGCCCAGCGCCCGAACTCATGCATCCAGTGCAGTAGTTTACGCTGCAGTGGCGAACCCGCTTTTTGGGAGAAGGCTAGAAACAGCACCAGCAGCTTTAGTGCGGGCAGCAACAACGTGAATATACCGATAATCGCCACCATCACATAGTCACGATTGTCCAAGCTCACCCAGATACCGCTCAGCACCGAGACGGGCTTGTCGATTACAAAGAATTGCGTCAATGTCATCATCGGCAGCGAGACGCCGAAGACAAACAAAAGCATGGCCCCAAACAGTAGGGCACGATAAAAACGATAGGGATGAATTGGCCTTTGTTGAACGCTCGCGGCAGATGATTTACCGCGAGCAGAACGCTGACGAGATTTAGCCAACGTACGTGAGCCAGTGATCGAAATCTGGATTCTTACCTTTGACAATGTCGAAATAGCTCGACTGAATTTTCTCGGTGATGGGGCCGCGAGAGCCGCTGCCGATGGGTCTGCCATCTAACTCGCGAATCGGCGTCACTTCAGCAGCAGTACCCGTGAAGAAGGCTTCATCGGCGATATACACTTCATCACGGGTGATGCGCTTTTCAACCACTTTGTAGCCGTGCAACTCAGCCAGCTGAATCACTGTACGGCGGGTGATCCCATTGAGTGCCGAGGTGAGTTCTGGCGTATAGATAACGCCGTCGTACACCATAAAGAAGTTCTCGCCTGAGCCCTCTGCGACAAACCCATCAACATCGAGCAGCAGTGCTTCGTCATAGCCGTTGGCGATCGCTTCCTGCAGTGCGAGCATGGAGTTCATGTAGTTACCATTGGCCTTTGCGCGGCACATGGTGATATTGACGTGATGACGCGTGTAAGACGACGTATGAATGCGGATACCGCGGGTCATGCCCTCTTCACCTAAGTAAGCGCCCCAGTGCCAAGCGGCAACCATCAAGTGCGTCTTTAAGTTGTCAGCACGCAAACCCATGCCTTCGGAGCCATAAAATGCCATCGGGCGAATATAGGCGCTATCGAGGCCATTGCGTTTGACGGCATCGACTTGTGCTTGGTTGACCTCGTCGACCGAATATGGAATGTCCATCTTTAGAATTTTGGCAGACTCAAACAACCGTTTGGTGTGCGCCTGCAAACGGAAGATCGCTGCACCCTTGGGGGTTTGATAGGCGCGCACGCCTTCGAATACACCCATCCCATAATGCAAGGTATGCGTGAGCAAGTGCGTATTGGCGTCACGCCAATCGATAAACTCACCGTCGAACCAAATTTCTCCATCACGATCGGCAAATGACACTAGAAAACTCCTAAATTAGTAAACGGTCTTAAAAACCGAGGATATTAAAAAATTGTTTTGCAACGCTTTGACAATGGGGCTTGATATCGTCTGTTAACGAAACTAGCCCTTTGTGCTGTCTCAGCGCCTGCCGATGACTCACCTCACGCAGAGCGATATATGCGCTAATCAGAAACTTGCCAATTTCATCGCTCAGCACGCCCACTTGCACCGCTCGTTCAAGAATCCTGACGTTGTCCGTAAACTCGACCAATACCGGGTGCTCGGCCGCAAAGCGCAAAACGATATATTGTACGATAAATTCGAGATCAACAATTCCCCCTTGCCCATGTTTGAGGTCAAATTGGTCGTCTCGGCTCTTGTCCAATGACTCGCGCATTTTTTGACGCATGTCGCGGACGTCTGTTTGCAAGACCGCTGGATCGCGATTGGCGCATAAGATCTCGCGTCTAATGTCATCAAACTGCGCCATCAATGCCGGTGGACCAGAGATTGCCCTCGCCCGCACCAGCGCCTGTAGCTCCCAAGTCCACGCATCGTTTTGCAAATATTGTCGATACCGTGAAATGGGCGCCACCAATGCACCGCTCTCACCGTTAGGGCGCAGGCGCAAATCAATGTCATATAAACGCCCCAGCGCCGTCGGCGCCGTCATAAAGTTAATCCAGCGTTGCACCAAACGAATATGCCAAGTGGCACTATCTAGTGGTCGCTCTCCCGTTGACTCGGCGCTCGTATCATCGCGCAAGGCCACCAAATCAAGATCGGATCCATAAGACAGTTCTAAGCCGCCAAGCTTGCCGTAACCAACCCATAACACCCCACCCTCTTCGATAGGGCCGTGTTTCTGCTCGAACTGCTGTTGCACATAAGCAGTCCCCGCATCGACCAAAGCCTCGGCTGTCCAAGTCAACTGATCGCTCACTTTCATCAATGGCAGCATAGTATCCAGATCCTGCAAGGCCACGCGCATTAAATACTGACGCTTGGCCGCACGAAAGCTGTCCATCACCTCGTCCAGCTCACCGGTGGTTTCATAGGTTTGCGCTAGCGCCGCTGCCGTTGCAGCGGCATCGTGCGCCGAAATTGGCACTGGGTTGATCAGCTCATCAATGACCATCGGGGTTTTGGTCACCTGCTGTGCGATCATCGGGCTTTGCACAAATAAAGTCAGCAATCGCTCAAAGGCACTGGGCCGATCGATCAAGGCTTGCAAATACCCCGAACGTCCCGCGATTGTGCGAATAAAGGTCAAGCCATCCAATGCAGCCTGTTCTGACGGCGCCATGCGCAGAAGCATCAAAACGCTTTGATCGACCCGGCGCTGCGCCTCACGGCTAGCGCTGCGATAGGCAAAGCCACTTCGATACTGCGCCAACGCGTCAGCAAAGTGACCACTGACTGACAAGCCCACCGCATACAGCCCTTCTTGTAAATCATCTGCCCCAACCCCGTCGATCCACAAAGATGCAAATTTTTCCTGCACAGGATCGCTATCCTCGTCCTCGGATTGAAAGTGCGTCTGAAACGCGGTCTCCAATGCGGTGCGCTGCGCCTCCAGTGTCGCAGCCAAGCTTTCCCAATCTCCAGCCCCCGCCCAACGCGCGATCAGTGCCTGTTCAGCCTCATCTTGGCTGAGCACATGCATCGGCTTGTCGCGCAACATCTGCTGGATATTCTCAAGCTTGCGAAGCAGGCGGTAACTGGTCTCAATCTGCGTGGCGTCGGCCGCAGGAAGAATGTCGGTGGCGGCCAGATGCGATAACGCCTCTAAGAAATGCGTGGTTTGCAGCAAGGGTTCGCGTCCGCCTCGGATCAACTGAAGCGAATGAACCAAAAACTCCGCCGTGCGTATTCCACCGAACCCGAGCTTGAGATTGTCTTGGTCCTTGCAGCCTTCGCGAATTTGAAGTTTGAGCTCACGCAACGCGTCAATGACGCCGTAGTCGAGGTAGCGCCGATAGACGAACGGGCGCAACCATTGATGCACTGCATCCCAGTCTTGGGCACGACCACACATCAGCCGCGCCTTTTGCATGGCGTAACGTTCCCACTCGCGCCCCTGGGTTTGGTAGTAGTTTTCAGCCGCATCGATACTCATCGCCAACGGACCACTTTTGCCAAACGGGCGCAATCGCATATCCACGTCATATAGACGGCCGGCAGGCCCAATCTCAGAGAGCAACTTAATGATCATTTGTCCATAGCGCACCATATAGGTGTGAACGTCTAGCGATCGCCGACCATTGCTCTCACCAACCGCGGCGTGGAAAAAAATCAAGTCGATATCGGAGGAGAAATTCAACTCACGCCCACCGAGTTTGCCCATGCCGAGAATCAGCATGGGCGCTACATTGCCACGCTCATCTTTCACCTCACCGTGACGCTCAACCATCGTTCGCTGTGCCTGAGCATCTGCAGCTTCAATAAAACACTGCGCCAAATCACTGGTTTCTTGCAAAGTTTGTTCAAGTGGCGCCAACGCCAAGTAATCACGTGCGGCGATGCGCAACATATGCAAATGGCGAAGCGCTCTGGCTGAGATCATCCACTCGGATTCAGCTAACGGCTCAAGCATCGCCATCAGTGCACGATAGCGAGTTAAGTCGTAAGACTCCGACAAAATGTCAGCCAACTGCGCTTGACGTTCGGCATGGCTTGCCAAATGTTGCTTGGCAAACGGGCATTCGGTGATAAATGATTCGATCGATTTTTCCATGCACGCATCGTCGGCGATGGGCGAACGCTTGTAAAGAACCTGTCAACGACAAATTTTCGCCAATCTAAATGCGAATCACTTGCATTTGCATTTAAATTCCGTATCATTCACATCATCAAACACGTCAGATGGAAACTCCAACATGCGCCTGATATCGCTACTTCTAATTGCGCTCGGCACAGCAGCACAGGCCGATAGTGTGAATGTTTACTCCAGCCGAGGCGAATCTCTGATTCGCCCCTTGTTCGATCAATTCACCGAACAAACCGGCATTGACGTCAAAGTGTTGTCTGCAGATCCTGGGGCACTGCTCTCGCGTTTGCGACTTGAGGGCTCTGCGACCCCAGCCGATGTCATTTTGACTTCGGATGCAGGCAACCTCGCCGCGGCCAAAGATGCCAATGTGCTCCAAGCGGTCGACAGCGACATCCTCGAGTCCGCCATCGAATCCAGCTTGCAAGATAAGGACAACCAATGGTTTGGCGTTTCCATGCGTGGCCGAGTGGTGGTTGCCGCCAATCGTGTCGACCCAAGCGAAGACCCTGCATCAATCATGGACTTGGCCGACGACAAATATGAGGGCCGCATCTGCGTACGCAGCTCAAGCAATGTCTACAACCAATCGATGCTGGCAGGCATCATCATCAACCATGGTGAGCAGGCCGCCGAGACATGGGCCCAAGGGATCGTGAAAAACTTTGCACGTATACCAGAGGGCAATGACCGCGCGCAGATCAATGCCGTTGCTGAGGGCAAATGCGATTTCGCGATGATCAATACCTATTATCTGGGCATCATGCTCAGTGACCCTGCTCAAGCGCCGAATGCGCGTGAAGTCCGTGTGGTCTTTACCGACCAAGCGAGCACGGGCAACCACGCCAACGTCTCGGGCATCGCCATGACCAAGCACGCCAAAAATAAGGTAGCGGCGCAAAAACTCATGGAATTTATGGTCAGTGAATCGGCACAAACTTGGTATGCCGACGACAATCACGAATACCCCATCACCGCCAATGCCAAAACCAGTGCGCTGGTCAAATCTTGGACGCCTGATGATGTTAAATTCGACAAAGCGGCAGTGGCTAACCTCGGCGCTTATAATGCAGCCTCTGTAAAGATTTTTGACCGAGTCGGATGGCCATAAAGTCCACCGCGCTAGTTGCGTTAGTTAGCATCCTAATATCGCTGCCCACACTGGTTGTGTTGGGCAGCTTTTTCGTGCCTGACTATGCCTTATGGTCGCACCTACTCGATACGGTGTTCACCCGCTATGTCGCCAACTCGGCAGTTGTGGCTATCGAGGTTGCCATCGGCACCTTTGTCATGGGCGTCAGTAGCGCTTGGTTTATCGTCAACTACCAATTCCCCGGGCGAAATATTTTTGCATGGGCACTGATGCTGCCACTGGCATTTCCCGGTTATATTTTTGCATTTTTCGTGCAGCCCCTCAGTGCCTATCTACCGTTTGTGCCTGCCCGTGAATGGGTGTCGTTTTGCTTGATCATGACGCTCTACCCCTATGTTTACCTGTCCGCTCGAGCGGCGTTTATCGACCAAAGCGTTTGCGCCCTCGAGGCGGCACGCACACTGGGCTGCAATCGACGCCAAGCCTTTCTGCAGGTTGCGCTACCCATGGCACGCCCCTCAATTGTTGCAGGCGTCACCGTGGCGACAATGGAGTCCCTTGCCGACTATGGCACCGCGCAATATTTTGGACTAGAGACCATCAGTACAGGCGTACTACGCACTTGGTTTGGCCATTACAATCTCACCGCCGCAGCGCAACTGGCAGCAACTTTGGTTGGCGCAGTATTGCTGCTGTCAGCCCTCGAGCGCAGCCTGCGCTCTAAAGCCAAATTCCACCACGCCAGTCACCGCTATCAACAAATGCACCTCAGCTGGCTTAGCCCCTCGGGTCGGTTTGGATTGACAGCGTTGATGAGCTTTCCGGTTGTTGTCGGCTTCGGCCTCCCTTCGCTTTGGTTGATCCATCAAGCCACCGGGGCGGAAAACTTTGGCTTGAACTCGCAATTCTTTGAGCTGGCAATCAACAGCCTTGGGCTTGCGATCATCGTCGCCTTGGGCCTCGTGCCATTGGCGGTAATGATTGCCATTTCACGCCGCGATAAACCCTCGCGCTGGTCAGCCGCACTTGCCGCACTAAGCCGCCTTGGCTACGCAACACCAGGCACCGTATTGGCCATCGGTGTGCTGGTACCGCTAGTGTATATTGATCGCAGCCTTGCCGAGGCGGGCTATACGCCACTTGGGCTTACCACTGGTTTTGGCGGGTTGATTTTTGCTTATTTTTCACGCTTCTATTCAGTGGCCGCCAATACCGTCGAAGCGGGCCTCGAGCGCATTCACCGCAGCATGAACGAAACCGCAAGAACACTCGGCGCGTCGTCTTGGCGACTTATCAGTAAAGTGTATTTCCCACTGATGCGCGGCAGCGCGCTGGCTGCCGTGCTGATGGTGTTTGTCGATATCATGAAAGAGCTGCCCGCAACGCTGGTACTGCGACCGTTTGACTTCAATACCTTGGCAGTGCGGGCCTTTGAATTGGCCTCGGACGAACGCCTCGCTGCCGCGGCCGCACCGGCATTGTGCATTGTATTGACGGGACTCATTCCCGTGCTCTATCTCTCCAGACAAATCACACGATCGAGGGCAGGCCATGGCCGGTGAACTACTGATCCACGAAGTCGATATTGAACTGAGCGATGATGTTGCCGTGCGCAACGTCAGTTTGTCGCTCGATCGCGGCACCATAGGCTGCCTAATGGGCCCCAGTGGCTGTGGCAAAACCACCTTGCTGCGCTCAATTGCAGGCTTTGCCGATCTTAGCCATGGCCACATTGAAATCGACCAAAAAATCGTCGCCGACGTCAATCAGGCACTGCCAACCGAAAAACGCCAAGTCGGTATGGTGTTTCAAGACTACGCCCTCTTCCCACATCTTAATCTACGTGACAACCTCAAATTTGGACTGCAAGGCGTCAAAGCCAAAGACGCCAATGCACGTATCGACGAATTGGTGCGCCGAGTTGATTTGACCGGCTTACTTGACCGCTACCCTCACGAACTATCGGGCGGCCAACAACAGCGAGCAGCGCTAGCGCGCGCCCTGGCGCCGCGGCCCAAAGTGCTGCTGCTCGACGAGCCTTTCTCCAGCCAAGACGCGCATCACCGCGAGCAACTGGCACGCGAAGTCGGCCAAATTCTGCGCGATGAGGGTGTCACTGCCCTGTTGGTGACGCACGACCAATACGAAGGTTTTGCCATGGCCGATATGGCCGGTGTGATGAATCAGGGACGGTTGCTACAGTGGTCCAATGCCTACGATCTTTATCACATGCCCACTGACCGATTTGTGGCGAAGTTTATTGGTGAAGGCATTTTGGTGTGTGGAGTGGTCACTGATCACAACAAACTACAAACCGACTTTGGCGAGCTGACCGGCGAGCTATCGCAGCCGTTCAAACCCGGCCAAATCGTGGATCTTTTGGTGCGGCCCGACGACATTTTGCACGATGACGATAGCCCGCTCAAAGGTGAGGTCGTGGAAAAAACGTTTCGCGGCTCCGAACACTTATATCAAGTCAAATTGCCCACCAATACCCGTGTTTTCTGCGTGGCACCGAGCCACCATGACCACTATATCGGTGAAAAAATCGGCCTGACTTTGGCACTGGATCACTTGGTGGTGTTCGCGACTGACAACGCCTGAGAGGTATCGTCAGCCTTTCAAGCGTGATACGATTTTGGGTTAATTTCACTAGGAATACACAACATGGCACAAGCAGCTGCACGCCACCTTTTGGTGGACTCAGAAGAAAAATGCAATGAACTCAAAGCGCAAATTGAAGCCGGCGCAGATTTCGCAGAAATCGCCCGTGAACACTCAAGCTGCCCATCAGGCCGCCAAGGCGGAGATTTGGGTACATTTGGTCGTGGCATGATGGTGCCTGAGTTTGATGCAGTGGTCTTCAGCGCACCGCTCAACACCGTACAAGGACCTGTTCAGACGCAATTTGGCTATCACCTACTCGAAGTGACAGCACGCAGCGAATAATCCGTTGGCGGCCACCTCACCGGTGGCCGTAGGTCTCGCCCACGCCATGCAGCCTTCAGCAAGCTTTCACGGTGTATCGTTTCCCTTTTTCCAGTTCATGAGTTGACCCTGACATGCGCAAATTGTTTGCCCTTTTTATGTTGTCCAGCCTGTTGACCAGTTGCGGCATCAACACTATCCCTACGCTTGACGAAGGCGTCAATGCGGCCTGGGCTCAAGTGCAAAACCAATATCAGCGCCGCGCCGATCTCATTCCCAATCTGGTCGAAACCGTTAAGGGCTACGCTGCCCACGAAAAAGAGACGCTCGATGCGGTGGTGTCGGCACGCTCAAAAGTGGGCAGTATTCAGTTGACGCCAGAGCTTCTCAATGACCCACAGGCCATGCGACAATTTGAGGCCGCGCAAGGCGAGCTCAGCAGCGCGCTCAGCCGCTTAATGGCCATCTCTGAAAACTACCCAGATCTCAAGGCCAATCAAAACTTTCTCGCCTTGCAATCGCAGCTTGAGGGCACCGAAAACCGCATCAGTGTGGCGCGTCGTGACTATATCGCCGCGGTGCAATCGTTCAATACCGAGATTCGCACCTTCCCAGGAAAGCTTTGGCATATGTTTTTGTACTCGGAGTTAGAGCGCAAATCTAACTTCGAAGCCACCACACCCAATGCAGAGAGTGCACCCGCTGTTGCGTTCTAATTTTGCGCCAGCGCTGTTGGTCGTTTGGCTGCTGTCACTCAGCAGCACAGTGCTCGCTGCGCCGACCTTTCCCGAGCTCAGTGGCAGAGTGGTCGATTTGGTGGGCTGGATTTCGCCCAGCGCAGAAACACAACTTAAATCAAAACTCGAACAGCACGAAAATGCCAGCAGCAATCAAGTTGTCGTGGTGACCCTGCCTGACCTTCAGGGCTATCCGATCGAAGATTTTGGCTACCAACTAGGTCGCCATTGGCAAATCGGCAGCCAACAAAACAACGGTGTGCTGCTGATTGCTGCCAAAGCAGAGCGCAAACTGCGAATTGAAGTCGGCTATGGCTTAGAAGGGACATTGACCGACGCCATTTCGGCAAACATTCTCAACCAAGTCATTACCCCGGCTTTTCGCGCAGCGCAATTTGAGCAAGGGCTGGTGGCCGGCGCTGATGCAATCGTCCAAGCGCTCGGCGGGCAGTATCAAATGAAGGCAGCTCGCCAGTCCAAAACCGATCCGCAACTGCTTTTATTTATCGCAATCGTCATACTGATACTCATCATCAATCGCAATGCCCCACCCGGTAGCCGCAGTCGTCGTAGAAGCGGCATCCATACTGGTGGTTTTGGCGGCGGCTACAGCGGTGGCGGTGGATTTGGTGGTGGTTTCAGTGGCGGCGGTGGATCGTTCGGTGGCGGCGGGGCATCTGGAGGCTGGTAATGTTTAAGTTGATCAACGCCACTGAGCAATCAAATCTTCGCGCCAAAATCGAGCAGCTCGAGAGCCAAACCAGCGCAGAGGTGGTTGCTGTGCTGCAAGATCAAGCAGACAGCTATCGCTATATCCCTTCGTTATGGGCGGCGGTTGTCGCATTGAGTTTGCCATTTTGGCTACCTTTACTGCCGTTCTGGCTCGACGCCTCAATAATCCCGAATATCCAGGTCTTTTGTTTTGCCACTCTGGCGCTGCTGTTTCAATTCACGCCAATCAAATACGGCATGGTGCCAAAATCCGTGAAACACCGAAGAGCCGCTTTAAGCGCACGTGAAGTGTTTTTAGATCTTGGTTTACACAGTACCAAGGCCAACACCGGTGTGATGTTGTTTGTAAGTGAAGCCGAACACTACGTTGAGATTTTGGTCGATCACGGCGTTCGAGCCAAAATAGACAACCAACAATGGCAATTGCTAATCGAGCGCTTCACAGCACATGTCAAAGCGGGCAATGCCTATATGGGTTTTGAAGATGCGATTGATGGGATTGGCTCGACGCTAACCGCAGCACTGCCATGGCAAGACAGTGAAAATGAATTGCCAGATCATTTGGTGGTGATCACCAACCGTAAGGCTTAACCGCCAGCGGAACACTTCGAAATAGCGGTATTCTCAGCAAATACTGACTCGGATTTTCGCGCAGTTCTCGCTCCAAATGCGCCGAAACCAAATCCGCCGCTTGTTGTACAGTCTCAACGTTGGCAATCGGTGGCTGAATACTCAGCCGATACAGACCTGTCTCACTATCAAACTGTGCCGTCAGCGGCACGACTTGTGCGCCACTCGTCCGCGCCAGCCCTGCTAGCACCCTGAGAGTAGGGCGCTGATAGCCAAATAAACTCGACTCGACAGCGTGTTTGCCCTCGAAGTCTTCATCGGCAAAATAGTAAAGTGCTCGACCTGGGCGAAGCGCTTTGATCACCGCTCTAAGCCCCGATTCTCTTGGCAGCAATGTCGCCCCAAATCGAGCACGACTCTGATGCACTACATTCGCGAGCGCTTGATTTTTCGGCGCCTTGACGAAGCCGATCATATCAAAACGGACATTTAACGCCTGCGAGGCCATCTCGAGATTTAGACTGTGATTAACCAGAATGATCACCGGCCCAGCAGATAAGGCACTTTGCAAGTGGGCTTCGCCCTCGATTTCAACTAAGCGATCAATTTGGGCTCTCGAACCCCACCAGATATAACCCACATCGAGCCAAATTCGCGCCCAGTTGAAAAAGTAATCCCGTAGCGCCGCCTGCAACGCTTCGCCATGCATTTGTGGAAAACAAAGCCGAAGGTTACGCTCAGCAATATGGCGTGCCTTTGGGTAATGGCGGTAGCTCAGCGCCGCAAACGCGCGAGCGATAGTATTTTTGAATGAATGCGGCAACCAAGCCAAAGCACCGACAAATCCAATCGCCATGAAGCTGGCAACGCGAGTCACCATTATTTGCGCCAAAACACAGGGGTAAACAGCAACAAGAGTGTGAATATTTCAAGCCGCCCGAGCAGCATGGCATAGGTCAATATTAATAGCCCAACGTCGCTGACACTGGCGTAGTTAGCACCGACATCTTCAAGCCCTGGACCAAGGTTATTAATACAAGCGGCGACCGCAGAAAATGCGGTTAAAGGCTGCTCACCGGTTGCGATGAGCAGCAGCATCAGCGTAATAAATAACGCCACATAGGCCGCAAAAAAACCCCACACAGCCTCTGATAGACGCTGTGGTAACGGCCGGTCGCCAATCTTGATTTGCACACGCGCCTGCGGATGGACGACTCGTGTCAATTCTCGCAACCCTTGCTTAAACAGCAGCAGCACCCGAATCACCTTCATACCACCGCCCGTTGAGCCAGAGCAGCCGCCGACAAAACTGGTAAACAGCAACAAGATAGGTAACACACCTGGCCAGTAGAAGTATTCGGCGGTCGTAAACCCCGTTGTCGTCGCAATCGAGACGGTTTGGAAAATGCCGTGAAAGAACGCACGCTCACCGGATAAATTAGTGGAAATATACAAGTGCAACACGGTCACCAGCCCCACAAAGGCCAACACTAGCAGATAAAACCGAGCCTCTTCGTCCATCCAATATTGCTTGAACTGTAAATGACGGATTGCGACATAGTGCAGCGTGAAGTTCAGCCCCGAAATAAGCATAAACACCACCGCCACACTTTCGATCAAATGGTTGTCGAAGAAGCCAATACTGGCATCATGGGTCGAAAAGCCACCAATGGCCACTGTTGAGAAGGCATGACCGATTGCATCAAAAGGCGTCATCCCGGCCCACCAGTAAGCCGAGGCACAAAGCACCGTCAAACCGACATAAATCGCCCACAGCATCTTGGCGGTTTGCGCAATGCGAGGGGTGAGCTTGGAATCTTTTTGTGGTCCGGGTGTCTCGGCACGATAGAGCTGCATGCCACCGATCCCGAGCAAGGGCAACACGGCAACCGCTAAGACGATGATACCCATACCGCCAAACCACTGTAGCCACTGGCGGTAAAACAATAGCGACTTGGGCAATTCGTCCAAGCCGACAATGACAGTCGCACCGGTGGTGGTCAACCCAGAAATCGACTCAAACACTGCCCCCATCACTGAGAGATCACTGCTGGGCTCCAGCAAAAAAGGCACGGCTCCAGTAACGCCTAAGCCTACCCAAAACGCAGTAACCACGACGTAGCCATCTCGAATTCGCAAACTGCCGCTGGATTTACGAACAGGCCACCAAATGGCCAAACCCACAAGAAAAATCAACAGAAAACTAAAAGCAAAGACCCATCGCCCATCATCTTGGTAGTAGACACCGACGGCCATCGGTACAAGCTGCAAAAAACTAAACAGCGCAATCAGTACACCGATAATTCGGCGAATTACGGGCCACTGCATTAGAAAAATCCTATCCCGACTTGGAACAGCGCTTCGACTTGGCGAATTCGCGATTTATCAGATACGAACAGAATCACATGGTCTTCAGATTCAATTTTTACATCGTGATGCGCCATAATGACCTCATGACCACGCACCACACAGCCAATACGCGTATCCGGCGGCAGCTTGATTTGCTCGATGGTCTTGCCAACAACTTTTGAGGTTTTTTCATCGCCGTGGGCAATGGCTTCAATACTCTCGGCCGCACCACGACGAAGTGAGTGCACCGCAACAACATCTCCGCGGCGAATATGTGTCAAAAGCGCACCGGTGGTCACCAAGTTTGGTGACACAATCAAATCAATCGCGCTTGGCGGCAGTGTATCGATGTAAGCTTGCTGTCCAACCAATGCCAGCACCTTTTTGGCGCCGAGGCGTTTAGCCAACAGCGCTGCCAATACATTGGCCTCCTCGTTATTGGTGACCGCCGCAAAGAAATCACATTGATCGACATTTTCTTCAGTCAGCAGCTCAACATCTGACCCTGTGCCTTGTAGCACCAACGCCTTGGATAACTGATCGGCCAGAAATTCTACGCGCTTAGTATCGCGGTCGATGACCTTGACGTTGTAGCGGCGCTCCATTTGCTTGGCCAAGCCAAACCCTATATTGCCACCACCAATGACCATCAGTCGCTTTGAGACCGGCTCATTGGGTTTCATCGCCCGCATTAACGGGTGCGCATCAGCTCCCGATACCAAGAAAAACACCTCATCACCGTCTAGGATGTCGGTGTTGCCACGTGGAATTACTGTTTCGCCGCCCCGATAAATGGCGACAATCCGCACATCAATTGACGGCAAAATCTCAGTCAGCGCGCTGAGCGGTTTGCCAACCATTGGCGTCTCGGGAGTCATGCGCAGTGCTAACATCCAAACGCGGCCGCCAGCAAATTCCAAGGCCTGCAACGCACCTGGAAATTCAATTAAGCGCCGAATTTGCGAGGTCACCAACTGCTCTGGACTGATCACACTGTTAATGGGAAAGTGCTCATCAGCAAATAATGTGGGATCGCGTGACAGCTCGGGTTGGCGAATCCTTGCAATGCGCCGAGGAGTGCGAAAAACACTATGCGCCAACTGACAGGCCACAATGTTTACTTCATCACTATCGGTCGTCGCCACAATCAAATCGGCGTCTTCTGCACCAGCGTCACGCAAAACTTGCGGATGCGTAGCATGGCCGTGCACGGTTCTGACATCGTGACGATTGGCCAATGCATCTAGAACTGCACGATCTTTGTCGACCACCGTAATATCATTCATTTCTTGGGCAAGATCAGCGGTGACTGTCGAGCCCACATGGCCTGCACCCAAAATGATGATTTTCATGATTTACTGGCCTCTTTTTTGGCGTCCAGACCAAGGTTTCTAAGCTTGCGATAGAGGTGGGTACGCTCCATGCCTGTACGCGCAGACAACTGCGCCATGCTGCCCTCTGCCGCCCGTAATTGATGCTGCAAGTAATAGCGCTCAAACTCATTGCGCGCATCACGTAGATTCATATGCAGCGGCATTTTGAATAAGACGCCGTCGTCTTCAGGCACCAAGGGCTGTGTAATCAGCTCCTCAATCTCAGCCGCCGTCACATCGCCTTCCCCGCCCAAGGTCAGCGCACGTTTAACAATATTATGCAGCTCACGAACGCCACCCGATAACGAATGATTGCGAATGCGATTTTGAGCACTGACGTCGAAATGACGATACGGTAGGCTATCGTCTTTGACCAATTGATCGACAAAGTGCTCAATCATGCTCGGAACATCTTCGAGGTGCTCGGCAAGTGCCTTGGTTTCAATTTCGATCACCGCCAACTGATGGTACAGCTCGACGTCAAAACCGCCACCCAACAATTCACCACGGGTCAGCTCACTGGTGATCACAAAACGCGCGTTTAATCGTTGCTCTTGCATCGCTCCGACCGCTTTGTAAGCACCGCGTTCAATCGAAGACAACAACAATCGCTGGCTCTCTGCGTCAAGCTCTTCTGCATTGAGGAGAATTAGAGTGCCGCCATTGGCTTGTTGCAACAAGCCCTCTGCCAAAACACCATCATGCTCTAATCCAAACCATTCAATTGCCGCGCGCGCCGCATCGATACCATCGGCTCGAACCGAAATCACTGGCCCTGCACTGCGAGTGCTTTGGTGATGGATATGCCGCGCGATCAACGATTTACCTGTACCGTTTGGCCCGCATAGGCAAACGCCATCATCACCTTGCGCAACGCGCTCGATCGCTTGACGCAGTGTTTTGATGTACTGACTGACGCCCACCAACTTTGGAGGCGGTTCGACGGGTCGTTGGTCGGTCGTTATGATTTGTCGACTGGCCCAGTACTGCCGCGCTTTTTCGATGGTGGCCAGCAACTTAGCCATGGAGATGGGCTTCTCAACAAAGTCAGCGGCGCCTAAACGTGTCGCCTCTACCGCAGTTTCAACTGTGCCGTGACCAGACATCATCACAACCGGAAAGCCCAGCGCTCCGCTCTGCGACCACTCGCGCAGCAAGCTGACGCCATCCGTGTCCGGCATCCAGATATCCAACAACACTATCCCCGGCGTAAACTCAGCCACTTTTTCACGTGCTTCCGCCGCATTGGCCGCCAAGGTGACGTCGTACCCCTCATCTTCGAGGATGTCACCCACCAGCTCGCGAATGTCCGTTTCGTCGTCGATGATTAAAGCTGTGCGATCTGAATTCATAGCGATAGTGCTCACTGATTATTCGGTTTCGTCGTTAGGGGACACGGCAAAAATAACATCCACGCGCGCTCCCTGAGGAGGGTTGGCGCCCAACTCCAGTTTGGCGCCGTGCTCATCTGCAATTTTATTGACCACCGCAAGGCCAATACCGGTGCCTTTAGATTTGGTGGTTACGTAAGGCTCATAAATGCGTCCGATCAAACTTTGATCAAATCCCGGGCCATTGTCCAGTACGCTCAACACAACGTGCTGCTGATCGCAGGTGACCGAAACGCTGACGTGGCCGGGTGGCTGGTCCATGCTCGACTGCTCCGCCAGCGCTTCAACTGCGTTTTTGATCAAGTTGATCAACATCTGACGCAATCGGTTGGCATCGCCCAGGATCCATGCTGGCGCAGAATCCAACAGGCAAACGTCGGCACGCTCAAGCCCTTGATACAGCGTGACCACAGACTCTGCAATCTCGGTTAAATTGAGGCGCCGGTTATCCAGCTGTGGGCTTGCAGCGTATTGTGCGAACGCGTTGACCATCGACTTCAAGCTATCGACCTGCGACACAATGGTCGATGTGGACTTATTCAAAAGCAGTGCATCGCTTTGCTCAAGCTTGCCATCGAGCTTGCGGGCCAATCGCTCTGCCGACAACTGAATCGGCGTCAGTGGGTTTTTAATTTCGTGCGCCAACCGTCGAGCGGCTTCACCCCAAGCCGCGTCACGCTGAGTGCGCACGATGTCAGAAATATCGTCAAGCACCAGAATCCAACTGGTGCTCAGCTTTTGGACTAGGGGCGTTGCTCGGCACACCATCTGCCGAGTTCGCGCATCGGCTTGCGACTCCCACTGCACCTCAAAAGCATGCTGATCGGCAAATGGCTGCAACACACTCTCCGGAATCATGGACTGTGGTTGCGACGGATTGAACACCGCTGCCATCAGCTCCTCAAGCTCCACTCCCAAGAGTTCTGCCGCGGCTTGATTGGCTGTGCGCACCGAGAAATTCGGCTCCAGCACAATCACGCCCGAGGACAATTGCCCAAACACCGCTTGCAGATAGGCTCGTTCGGTCTCCAAAGCCAGCTGATGCCGATCGTTTTGCATCTGCATCTGCTCTAATTTTGAGGTCATTCGGTTGAACGACAACACCAAAAATCCTAATTCATCATTGGTGTTGACGGCTAGGCGCTGCGAGTAATTTCCCTCAGCCACCGAGCGCGTACCCGCGGCCAACTGGCGAATAGGCAGCATCAGCCAACGCGCTGTCAAAAAGGACACCCAAATGGCCATTAATAAACTCAAAGCCAAGGCCATCGACAAGGTCAACACGAACGACAACCGCAGCGGTGTGCGCAGAAACAGCAACTGCTTGTATTGGCTGTAAACGTTCTCTACTTCGTTGGCGAGGGCGTTGGTGGCCTCATCCAGTGGGAACATCATGACCAATACTTGTGGAACATCTGCAGTTAAGCTCGGCACCAGTGTCAAGGTGGTGGCGACCAAACCCTTGTCTGGAAGGCTATCCAAATACGCCACTTGCTGTGTATTGACTGCATCTTGTAAAAATTCCCTTGCAGGGATTTGTGGCTGCAAATCGCCAATGCTTGCACCACCCGATGTAAAGACGATTTCGCCGTTGTCCTTGATCAGGCTGAGCTCCAAAGCGCCCAATTGCACAATTAAGTTGTCGATCTGCTCTGCACTGGGATCGAGTTCCCACAGGGCGACATCCTCCGCGGCGGTTGCGCTAATTTGGTTTAGTAGACCCAGCGTCGATGCGGCAGAGCGCTGGCTGAGCTCTAAGGAGTTTTGCAGCGCGTTTTCGACGTTGACGTCATACCAGCGGTTGATACCCGTTTGGATAAATCGCAGCGAGAAGAAATAAATAATCAGTACCGGTAACAATGCCAGCGTCGAAAGCGCAATCACCAACCGAGAGGTGAGCTTCGCGCCATCGTCTCCGCGTTGCAGCGAGCGCCATAGCACCCACGCACGTCGCCCCACCACGACGATAAAGCCAAATAGCGCTATGGCATTGATAAACAGAATCCAGCCATAAATATTCGCGCCTGCGCTCGGGTCTTCTAGGCTTCGCCCCATCAAATACAGCGCCAATATCAATAGCGCAAACAGCGTCACAACGCCGTAAAGCTCCCTGCGACCGCCCTGACTCACTGCAGGGTCCAGATGGCCGGAGGCGTCGACATACGCCAATCGCTCGACAAGAACGATGTTGGGCGCAGCGGTGCAGGTAATTGCGTGGCATCGAGCGCCACTAAAACTTCAATTTCTGTCTCAGACGGATTTTCAATCGCGGCGCGAGGTAGCAAAGGATAGGCCACCAAACGTCCGACTTCGGCCAAGGCAGTCTCTAAGGTTGGGAAAAATCGCTCCTCGCCAGTGTCCAAATATTGCAACAAATAGCGATTGGTGAGGTTGCGGTAGGAGACGCGGTACTGAATCGAGCGATCGAGTAGCACTTGTGGAAACCAAAACTTCCGATTGCGACGCAGCTCAATATCGACCTGAAAATACAACGCCAGACCGCTGCTGAGTGCTTCTGCGGGGCGCTTTGGTAACTTCAGGTCGGATGCCAAGGACAGCACCCACTGGTCGCCTAGCAGCTCCGATCGCGCCTCAACTACCGAAAACCCCGCATCCTCTGCCTGCACTGCTAGCGCTCCAACGCCAAGCAAACACATGCAAATGATTCGAAGCAGTTTTGTCATCAAAGAGGCCAAGTACGGAACACCCGTATTCTAACGCTTTCGGATTAACGCATAGTAAAAACCATCGCCATCACTCGGAAATACTTGAATACCGGCGGGACGCGTCTGTGCCCATGGTTGATTCAATGGCTGCAGTACAGCATCTGAGTGGCGATCGAGAAAGGCCAACACTTGTGCCTCGTTTTCGGACTGCAAGACCGAGCAAGTGGTATACAAAAGCTGCCCACCAGAGACCAATTGCTGCCAAAGGTTATCGACAATCGATTGCTGTAGCTCGACCAGTTGTCGAATATCGGAGGCATAACGATTCCATTTGATATCCGGATGACGTCGAATAACCCCTGTCGCACTGCACGGCACATCAGCCAAAATAGCGTCAAAGCTGCCGATTTTGGCGCTCTGCAAATCTGCCACCTTTGAGGTCACACTGTGATTGAGCCGACTAAACCCCTCGCGCATTCTATCCACCCGTGTGGCATCCACATCAACCGCCGTGAGCGCAATACTTGGACATTGTTCGATCAGAGCAGACGATTTACCGCCTGGCGCCGCACAGGCATCAAGCACCCGCGCTTCCTTTGCAGGCGATAGCAATGCCGACGCCCATTGCGCCGACAAGTCCTGAACGCTCACTTCGCCCGCCGTAAAGCCGGGGATTTCGTTTACACTCATGGCAGATACCAACGCCACGGCCCATCCCGGTTGGTGCAGGGGAAGCCGATAGGCGATATTCGCGGCATCGAGCTTGGCGAGATAATCATCCAGAGCGCTAAACCGCGTGGCGTTGACCCGCAACCACATGGGTGCCTGGTGGTTATTTTCCGCCAATATGGCCGCATGGTGCTCTGGCCAATCCCGCTTGAGCGCGCGCTGCAACCATCCCGGATGTGATGGGTGGGTCAAGACCTGTTCAATATCAATCTTACGCAATATGGCATTGGCAATGCCCGAGGCCCAGTTGGCTTTAAGTTGCTTGATCGCCTCAACGGTTTCATTGACCACCTTGGCACGTCGTGTAGGGTCAGTGGCCACTTGAAAAGCGGCGATCAGCAATAGGTAATAGAGTGTGTGATCTTTGGGTTTAAAGGGCTTTTTTAGCCACGGATCGATCGCATTACAGAGGCCGGTACGATGACGCAGCACCCCATAGACCAGCGCCTGAACAAAGCCACCACTGCGTTCGTCGAGCACATCTGCACAAGAACGCCCATCGTCGAGCACCGCCCTGATCGCTTTGGCGGCGACAATACGTTCATCAACCTTACTCAACTGTGCTACTCGCGGCAAAGGTCATGCCTTTCCATGACAAGCCATGCCAAATGTCAGCCACTTGCATTCGCTTGGCCCCTGGTTTTTGAATTTCGAGAAGGCGAATGGTGCCGTCTGCCGTCGCCACCTCAACGCCCGCTTTGGAGACCTCGACGATCTCTCCTGCGCTGGCCGCAGTGGCAGACCCGGCCTCGGCATCCCAAATTTTGATAGTATCTGCGCCGAGTTCCGCAAAGCAGCCTGGATAAGGATTAAACGCCTTGATCTGCCGCAGCAAGGTGGCCGAATTTTGCGACCAATCTAACCACCCTTCAGCTTTACTGAGTTTTGCTGCATAGGTTGTCCCTTCCTCCGGCTGCGCGCGGGCAGTGAGCTCTCCTGCCAGAAGTTTGGGCAAGGATTCCGCCAGCAGCGAACCTCCCAGTGTCGCGAGGTGCTCGGTTAAGCTCGATGCGGTATGCGCGCCAATTGGCGTCGTCACTCGAGCCAAGATCGGACCAGTGTCCAGCCCCTCATCCATCTGCATCAAATCAACGCCGGTGTATTCATCGCCCGATTGAATCGCGCGTTGAATAGGCGCCGCCCCACGCCACCTCGGCAGCAACGAGCCATGCAAATTGACACATCCCAATCGGGGCATTTCAAGCACTGCTTTTGGCAGCAATAAGCCATATGCCACCACGATCAGCAAATCCAACTGCTCAGCCGCCAATGCTGCCTGCGCCGATTCGTCACGCAAGGACACAGGCTGGCGTACTGGCAGACCTGCAGCAATCGCCAATTGCTTGACCGCAGAGGCTTGCAGCTTGCGTCCGCGTCCAGAGGGACGATCAGGCTGCGTGTACACCACCGTCGGATTGCTACCCGCATCCAGCAGCGCTTGTAACGCTGTCGCGGCAAACGCTGGCGTGCCCGCGAACCCTATTCGCAATGCAGAATCAATCACGTTTGAGTTTTTCCATTTTTTTGCGAATACGGTCACGCTTCAGACTCGACAGCCCATCGATAAACAGCTTGCCGTCCAAGTGATCAATTTCGTGTTGGATGCACGCCGCGAGGAGCCCTTCGGCTGCCATCTCATAAGACTCGCCACTGCGATCCAAGGCTCTAAACGTCACCTGAGCCGGGCGCGTCACGTTGTCGTGCACGCCGGGAATCGACAAACACCCTTCCGAGCGCTCCGCCGTCTCCGACGAGGCAGTTACGATCATTGGATTGATAGCCACAATGGGGCTGTCACCTGCCTCGGAGCAGTCCATCACCACCACGCGCTTGATTACGTTGATCTGAGTCGCAGCCAACCCAACCCCTTCAGCGTCGTACATAGTCTCCAGCATATCGTCGACAAGCGTTTGAATCTCATCATCAATATTCTGGACTTCTGCCGCTACCTTACGAAGGCAGGGATGGGGAAAAATCATGATGTCACGAATTGCCATGCCTATCTCATTTTTAAAAAGGTCATCTTAGGCAAACCCAATGTTCGCCGTTAAATGACATACAGGAATTGAATCGATTCGGGTTATTACGATGCAAACGGGAATTTTATCGGAAAATCGTGTCCTTAGGGTTGCGATCATCGCAACGCTGACACTTTTGACAAACCACAGCGCAAATGCAACTGACGACGGCGGGCTGCCGATGGTGAATCAACTGCCCACGCTAAACAGCGAACTCTATCAAACGGAGGAGTTCAAAACCCAGCGCGCGGTACTTGGCTATTCCTCGGAATTGCCTGCAATTGTGGATATAGGCACGCCGGTGGAAATCGGCCAGCTTCCTCAGCCCGCACACACTGACATCGGCGCAGCCCCTATCGCAACCGCTGCGCCCGCGCCAACCACCCAACAGTACAGCTATGACAGTGTGGCTGCCGAGCCCTCATCCATCGCGCTACCCACATTTCAATCCACACCGGCGATCAAATCTGGTCAGGGCTACATCGTCGAGCAAACCATCGCAGGCAACCCTTATTATTTCAATCGTCCGACATTTGATCGCAAAGACAACTACTCAACGCGCTCAACCTACGAGGCCGAGACATCCAATTTGGACATCACCGAGAGTGGCGGTTACCCGACGGTCCCTGTCACGCGAGGGGTTCGCTTCAGCGCGCTCCCCGAACAAGCTGAACTCGACCGATTGGCCGATTTGCCCAACGCTTGGCCGCATCTCTATACCGTTATCAGCGGCAAACCCACTGTACAGGCCATCGAATCGGGACGTTCCCTTGGCGGCGTGGGCGATCGCGTAATTGCGGATTTTAGTCGCTATCCCACCGGGACGGTGTTGCGTACTTATGTGACAGAGGGCAACAGCGAAGTCTCCGTACCCACGGCAGAAATTGTGGTTCAAAGAACTGGCCCTGACGGCGTTGCACAAATCACGCGTGCACATCGCGAAATCAGAATTGGCGATCATATTTTAAGTACGCTCGAAGTGAGCATGCTGAGCAATCTCAGCCAGCAAGCCAACATTGCCAGTGCACAAATCGTAGAAACACCGGGCTCGGTAATCGGTGCAATTCCTGGTGGACTGGTGTACATCAACAGCAATGCGTTTAGCGTCGGTGATATCCTGCAGTTTAGTGATGATCGAGCCGACCGCTATGCCCGAGATAGTGTAAGCGACATTCAAATCGTCTCCGTCGATGGACGCTACAGCGTGGGCCGCGTCCTCAGTGCAACTCGCCCGGTTGAAGTTGGCTTTGAATTGGCGATGAACTGAGGGTTGGTAAGTTTCTGACCAAATTGACACCCCTCAACACGGGATGATCGGCGATATACTACGCCGATGACCCCACTCGCCATATTTTTAAGCACACGGTATACCCCGAGCCAAAAGCAGGCGCTCTATGAAGCGCCTGAGCGGTTCACCGCCAACGATGAAGAGCTGGCACGCCTCGAACAGCACCTCGAATGGCAAGCCAAACACACCACCCATCACATCATCGAACTAGGGTCACCACATTACCCAACGGCCTTACAACAAAGCGCCACCCCCCCAAAGTTTATCTTCGCCACTGGTGATCCAGAGCTACTTAACCTTCCTACCCTATCGATTGTCGGCAGTCGAAAATGCACCAAAGAGGGGTATTTAACCGCCAAAAGCTGGGCGCAAGAATTGGCGACCAATGGGTTAGTGATTGCCTCTGGCCTTGCAGAGGGCATCGACAGTGCAGCGCATGATGGTGCGTTGTGCGCAGAGGGCTACACTATCGCCTACATGGGCACCGGCGCCAACAGGATCTACCCCCGCCGCAATCACGACCTTGCTAAGCGTATCGCAGAACAAGGGCTTCTGGTCACAGCGCTACCGCTCGATAGCGAGCCCCGCAAACACCACTTCCCGCAGCGCAACCAACTGATTGCCACCAATACACTCGGCGTGCTGGTGGTGGAAGCCAGTCTCCGCTCAGGCTCATTGATCACTGCAAAACTCGCCGCTGACGCGGGCAAATCGGTTTTTGCCATCCCTGGCTCACGGCATAACCCGGTGACCGAAGGATGCCACCACTTGATCCGCCAAGGCGCAGAGTTGGTCACCCAAACCGGGCACATCTTGCAATCGCTGCTACCCCACTTGCCAGTCGATCTGTCTGTCATCGAGTCATCCTTGCACCAAGACACCAAAAAAGCGCCCCCCGAAGTCCAAAACCCAATCACAGAAACCATTCTGTCCAACATGGGATTTGAGCCAATTTCTATCGATCAACTCAGCGTTGACACAGGTTTGAGAGCAGAAGAGATTGCATCGTCAATGCTCCTGCTAAGCTTAGAGGATCAAGTGCAATCACTTGGCGGCGGTCGTTATCAAAGAATAAAAAAATAACAACTCACCATTGACGAATCGATGATTGGGCATTACTCCTTATTAAGAAGCCTCTCGCACTTGCCTTGTAAACAAGTTACCATTCGCGGCCCCTGCGGAAGCTAAACAATCAAAAACTATAGGGAGCCAGTTCGCCAATTATGAGTTCAAATCTCGTTATCGTAGAGTCGCCTGCCAAGGGCAAAACAATCGAAAAATATCTTGGGCCTGACTACACGGTATTGGCGTCCTACGGGCATGTGCGCGATTTAGTGCCGAAAGAAGGCGCAGTGGATCCGGCCAACGATTTCGCCATGCGCTACGAGCTGATCGACCGCAACAAAAAACACGTTGATGCCATCCGCAAAGCGCTAAAAAAAGCCGACCATCTACTGCTCGCAACTGACCCCGATCGCGAAGGCGAAGCCATTTCATGGCACCTAATGGAGCATCTGCGCGACAAGGGCGACCTCAAGGGCAAGACCGTAAAACGCGTCGTGTTCCACGAGATTACCAAAGGTGCGGTACGCGATGCGGTGGCCAACCCACGGGATGTTTCGGTCGATTTGGTGAATGCGCAACAGGCGCGTCGCGCGCTCGACTATTTGGTGGGCTTTAATCTCTCGCCGTTACTATGGCGCAAAATCAAGGCAGGTCTGTCGGCTGGGCGCGTTCAAAGCCCAGCATTGCGTTTGATCGTCGACCGCGAAAAGGAAATCGAGGCCTTTATCGCCCAAGAATATTGGACCATCGATGCGAAAAACCGCCATCACGACACCGAATTCACCGCCAAAATTTCATTGATCGCGGGCGAAAAAGCCAAGCAATTCAGCGTCACAAACGAAGCAGATGCCACTGCGCTCAAAGCGCGCCTGCTGGCAGCCGCCTCTGGCACCTTGATCGCACAGGAACCAAAGCGCCGCGAGCGCAAGCGCAACCCATCGCCGCCATTTACCACCTCAACCTTGCAGCAGGAGGCCGTGCGCAAACTTGGCTTCTCCTCGCAGCGCACCATGCGCGTGGCGCAAGGCCTATACGAGGGGGTATCGCTCGGCAGTGAAGGCCAAGTGGGTTTAATTACCTATATGCGTACCGACTCATTAGCACTGTCGCAAGATTCGCTGAACGAAATTCGAACCATGATCCCAGAGCATTACGGCCCAGAGTTTTTGCCAGAAAGTGCGGTGGTTTACAAAAACAAGTCTAAAAACGCCCAAGAAGCGCACGAAGCGATTCGCCCAACCTCAGCCTATAGAACCCCAAAATCGCTAGCGCCCTACCTCGACAAAGATCAAGCCAAGCTCTACGAGTTGATCTACAAGCGCACCATCGCCTCGCAAATGACGCCCGCTGTTTACGACCAGATGAGCGTCGAGCTCGACTGCGGCAGTTCCAATGATCAATTCCGTGCAACAGGCTCGGTGTTGAAATTCTCAGGATTTTTGTCGGTGTACCGCGAAGGTTTGGACGACAACGAATCCGAAGACAAAGAAAACAGCCGCCTGCCAGAGATCGAGGCGGGCGATCGCATTACCTTGCTCGATATCGTCGCCGATCAGCACTTCACCGAGCCACCACCGAGATTTACCGAGGCGACACTCGTTAAGGCACTTGAAGAATTCGGCATCGGTCGCCCATCGACCTATGCCTCGATCATCTCGACCTTGCAGTCCCGCGATTACGTCGAAATCGAAGCCCGCCGCTTCTTCCCCACCGATGTGGGCAAGGTCGTGGCCAATTTCCTATCCAATCACTTCGAGCGCTACGTCGATTACGACTTTACTGCCCAGCTCGAAGACAAGCTCGATGCCATCTCACGGGGTGAGTCCGAGTGGGTACCCGTGCTCGGTGATTTTTGGGGAGACTTTAAGAGCACGGTCGACGAAAAGTTTGAGACGGTCAGTCGTGATGAAGCCATCCAGTCTCGCGAGCTTGGCACCGATCCAGTCAGTGGCAAGCCTGTCTCTGCACGCCTTGGCCGCTTTGGCCCTATCGTGCAAATCGGCCATCGCGACGACGACGAGAAGCCACGCTTTGCGCCACTGCTACCCGGCCAGCGAATGGATAGCATCTCTCTAGAGGAGGCGCTGGAACTATTTAAACTCCCAAGAGAATTGGGAGAGACCGAAAGCGGCCAGAAAATCACCACCAATATCGGTCGATTTGGCCCTTATGTGAAATATGGCAGTAACTTTGTGTCGCTAAAGGAACATGATCCTTACACGATCACGCACGAGCAAGCGCTCGAGGTGATTGCCGCTAAAATCAAAGCTGATGCCGAAAAACTCATTAAGACCTTCGACGGCACTGACATCCAGATTTTGATGGGCAGGTGGGGGCCGTACGTCACCGATGGCAATAAAAACGGCAAAATCCCCAAAGAGCTCAAAGAAACGCCGAAGGCAGTCACGTTGGAGCAAGCGCAGCAGTGGCTAGCAGAAGCCCCTGAGAAAAAAGGCCGTCGCAAAGCTGTGGCCAAAAAGGCGCCTGCCAAAAAGGCGACCGCAAAGAAGACTACCACCAAGAAAACCACAACCAAGAAAGCAACCTAGCGCATTGTGAAAAGCAGTATTAAGCAAAGCGCAGTCCACCTAATGGCTGGTGGGGTAGTACTTTACCCCACCGAAGGCGTCTACGGGCTGGGCGCATTACCCAACCGCCCCGACGCGATTTCGCGCATTATTGATATCAAGCAGCGAGATGCCGCGAAGGGCATTATTTTGATTGCCGCGCATCTTGCACAGCTTGAGGATTACATCGACACCGATGCACTCGCGTCGCACTTGACCGCGCGCTGGCCACAAGCGATTACTTATGTTGTGCCGGCAAAAGCCGAAACCTCGCCGCTGCTGACCGGTGGGCGCGACAGCATTGCCGTGCGCGTCACAGCGCACCCCACCGCTCGCGCGCTATGTATCGCCAGTCGCAGCGCCTTGCTATCGACCAGTGCAAATGTTTCCGGCCATCCCGCCGCCGCGGCCGAGGCCAACATCGACCCTTATCTGTTCTCGAAAGTTGACGCGTTTTGTGAGGGGAAACTCGGCGGGCTCAACAAGCCCTCCGCCATTTTTGACACATTAAATAACCGTTGGATCCGAAAATGAGCGATCTAGACATCAGCCCTTTCTATAATTTTTTCACTTGCCTTCAAGACAACATCACCCGCACGCTAGGCGAGCTCGATGGCAATGCGTTTATCGAAGACGCCTGGACACGCGAAACGGGTGGCGGTGGTCGAACGCGCGTTTTAGCCAACGGCAATATTTTCGAGCAAGCGGGCGTGGCGTTTAGCCATGTGATGGGCGATAAACTCCCGCCATCTGCCAGCCAACATCGCCCAGAATTGGCCGGCGCAACCTGGCAAGCGATGGGCGTATCCTTGGTGATCCATCCCCACAACCCACATGTCCCGACATCGCATATGAATGTGCGCATGTTTATCGCATCACCCGAGGGCAAACTGCCTGTGTGGTGGTTTGGCGGTGGCTTCGATTTAACGCCCTTCTATCCCGTCGATGAGGATTGCCAGCACTGGCACCAAACCGCAAAAGATGCGCTCGACCCATTTGACGCTTCGCTCTATCCAAAATTCAAAGCGTGGTGCGACGACTACTTCTACCTAAAGCATCGTCAAGAAGCTCGCGGGATTGGCGGTGTATTCTTTGACGATTTCAACGACTTTGACCAAGACACGAGCTTTGCGATGACCCAAGCAGTTGGCAATGCATTTCTCGATGCCTATGTGCCCATCGTCAAGCGGAATCATGCGCGCGAGTACACTGATGCACAGCGGCAATTTCAGCTCTACCGCCGCGGTCGCTATGTGGAGTTCAATTTGGTGTGGGATCGCGGTACGATTTTTGGGTTACAAAGCGGTGGCCGAACGGAATCAATTTTGATGTCAATGCCGCCAAATGTTCGCTGGGAATATGGCTACCAAGCCGCACCGGGCTCGGCAGAAGCGGCGCTGACTGAGCACTACCTGAAACCCCGCAACTGGCTAGCAGAGTAGTTTATTTGGCGCTGTGATCGGCCAAAGCGGCAATCCAGCGCCAGAAACGCAGCTGATCTTTGGTGGTCAGCCCCTCCAGCGCCCAGTGAGGCAGATAGCGAATTGCGCCAGATTTGAGGAACTCGATCGGGGTGACCGATTGGTGCCAGAATGCGCCACCCTCACGCAGCACCTGCCGCCCACGCTTCACAATGCCACTCTCAACGACTACAAGCCCAGAGGGTTCATTAAACAAATGCGTCGCTGGCTCAAAAGCAACGCTAAGCCAATGTGGCTTTAGCGCTGTCGACTGAAGCCAATGCTCTGCACGCAAAAGATCCGGCGATAACTCGACCGACTCAAGCGCATGGCGCATCGCCGTCAAGCTGGCAAATCGCTCGTCCCGCTGTTTAGACATTGCGCGCGACAAAATCCGGCTGAGCTCAACCGGCAAATCAGGCCGCCACAGCGACAAATCAGGCGTCGCGTCATTACAAATGCGCTGAAACAACTCTTCTTTTGGACACTCCCCAAAAGCGGCACGACCAGCAAAGAGTTCAAATAGCGTGATTGCTAAGCCATACTGATCAGTCGCCTCCGACACTGGCATCGAGCGGACTTGTTCTGGCGCCATATAGTGCGGCGTACCCATCAACCGACCATAATGCGGCTGACCGCGCCATGCCGCGATGCCAAAATCAAACAAAATTGGGCTGAGATGCTCATTGAGCAATATATTGGCGGGCTTTATGTCTCGGTGAATGACGCCAACGCCGTGCAATGCGGTAAGCGCATCACACAACTCAACGCCAATTTGCAACAACGCGCCATCGTCGAGTCGACGACCATTGCGGCCAAAGGCTTTGAGCGTCAGCTGCGTTTTGACCCAAGGCGTAACGATGTAGCTCCAGTCTTGCTCCACACCTACATCCAGCACCGGCAGAATATTGGGATGATCCACCGTCACCAAAGATCCCACTTCATTTAAGAAGCTTCGATGAGCACCCAAGCCGTTGTCGGAATAACTCAATCGCGACAGCTTTAACGCTAGGGTTTGATCATCGCGTTCACACTTAAAAACGGTGCCTGTACTACCCTGCCCGATCTTCTCACCCAGTCGATAGCCACCCAGCGCACAAGGCAGCGCGACTGACTTGGTTCGAGCCGAGGCAATACTGACAACTTGGGCAGTAGGAATTGTTTCTGCAGAATCAACCATTTGAGCGAAACAGGCGACGATAAATTGAGTTTAGCTGCAAAGGCTGAATAATGTCCGAACAATTGCATGCGCGTCGAATAGGCATAGCTGGCATAATAGAACGCTTGTTGAGCAACAGCCTATCGAATGGAACTGATCATTACACAGCCAGATGACTGGCACCTCCACCTGCGCGACGGTGCAGGCATGCAAGATGTAGCCAAACACTCTGCCGCACAATTTGGCCGTGCGATCATCATGCCCAACCTCAAGCCACCCGTCACCACGGTGGATGAAGCGCTCGAATATCGCGCGAGAATTTTGCGCTCTTTGGGCTCGAATTCTGGATTCAATCCTTTGATGACGCTCTATTTAACCGACAACACCACCGTGGCTGATATCGAAGCCGCCAGCGCCTCCGAGCATGTGGTCGCCGCTAAGCTCTACCCTGCTGGCGCCACCACCAACTCAGACGCAGGCGTCACCGACATCAAAAATATGGCCCCCATTTTTGACGCCATGCAAGAACACGGAATTGTGCTGTGCATACACGGTGAAGTGGTTCAACACGATGTTGATATCTTTGATCGTGAAGCGCGGTTCGTCGATAGCACGCTGCGCTACATTGTCGACACCTTTCCTGGACTTAAAGTCGTGATGGAGCATATCACCACTTCTGAGGCCGCTGAGTTTTTGCAGTCTGCCCGAGAAGGTGTTGGCGCAACAATCACGCCACAGCATTTGCTCTACAATCGGAATCACATGTTGGTTGGCGGTGTTCGTCCGCATTATTACTGCCTGCCGATTCTCAAACGAGAAGCGCACCGCGCCGCACTGTGTAAATTAGTTGCAAGTGGTTCAACCCGCGCTTTTCTCGGCACTGACAGTGCACCACATGCAAAGCACACCAAAGAAAACGCCTGTGGATGTGCTGGCGTTTTCTCTGCACACGCGGCAATCAACTTCTATGCCGAAGCTTTTGAGGCCATCGACGCACTAGACCACCTCGAAGCATTTGCGAGCCTGAATGGCCCAGCATTCTATGGTTTTGCGCCAAATACCCGCAAAATGAAGCTCACCAAACAAGCATTTGACGTGCCTGCCGAATACCAATTTGGCGAGCATACCGTCGTGCCCTTGCGCGCCAGCGAAACCGTCAGTTGGACGGCGGAGCTGTTGGACTGATGGCCTCGCATTACACGCCAGGCAAACCATTTGAATGGTCGCAGCGCTTTAGAGGTTTTCTACCGGTGGTGGTCGATGTCGAAACCGGCGGTTTCGACTCAAACCGCGATGCTTTACTTGAGATCGCCGCAGTCTTGATCGACATCGATGATCGCGGCCAACTCGTACCCGGCGATGCCTACTCTACCCATGTCATTCCCTTCGATGGCGCAAATATCGACCCCAAATCGCTGGCCGTCAACGGGATCGACCCCTTCCACCCTCTGCGCGCCGCACGCGACGAGCAAAAAGCCCTCGATTACATCTTTAATCCCATTCGCCAAGCCGTGAAAGCACATGGCTGCAACCGTGCGGTCTTGGTTGGCCACAATGCCTTTTTTGACCTGGGATTTGTCAATGCTGCCGTCGAGCGCACCGCCCATAAGCGCAATCCATTCCACCCATTTACCAGCTTCGACACCGCTACACTAGGCGGCTTTGTTTATGGCCAAACCGTACTGGCGCGGGCACTCAAAGAAGCGGGAATTGAATTTGATGGCAATGAAGCCCACAGCGCCCTGTATGACACGCGAAAGACCGCAGAGTTGTTTTGCATGATGGTCAACCGCTGGGAAACGCTCAATAATTAGCCCACATGGACACCTCTGCGCCAAACACTGCGTTTATCATCGCTGCCGCGGCCTGCGCGCCAATCAGTTGGACATTGGGTTTCAATCTCGGCGCTTACCACGCAGTCTTCTATGAGCACCAATTTGCCATCTGGGCGATCTCACTTGCGCTTCTCATGGCCGTTGTTTACCTTCGAACACGGCCCAATCTCGGCACTGGATTATTTGACATTCCAATACTGTGCTTGCCCACCCTTTGGGTCGTCGTGGATGTGGTTTTACTCAATCGCCCAACAGACTTAGGTCTCTGGCTGCAAACTGCGGTCGCCATACTCAATCTTGGTATCGCGCTGCCTTTTATCATGTACCTTATGTTGAAGCTCATCGTGCCGGGCTTTGCCGACATCAAAGCGCGGCGCCTCAAGTGGGGTGTGATTGCAATTGCCTTGTGCATTGGGGCCATCGGTTGGCTGGCAGGTCAAAACAACGATTACTTACTACACTGCAGCGACTTTGAAATCGCCGGCAGTGCCAAGCCGAGTAATTGTTATTCAGGCGCAGACTAGCCCCGTCGCTTCGGCAACGACGCTATAAAACTTTACCATTTGGAAAGGTTTTATTATATTGGCAGGCAGGTTACACCGGATTTCGCTTATGTTGAGCTTTCCTAGCAATTCCACAAACCTAGTGGCACAAAAGCCAGATGTTCGCTATGCCATCTCATCTGGCACTGCCGCTGGACAAACCGCCTCTGTCAATGCAGCAGGCCATAGTCAAACCTCTACCACATTTAATTCCGCCACTTGGTCGATGCGCCGTGCCGAAGAGCTGAGCGCCCCTAAACCCATTTCAGACAACAGCGGCAATTCTGCGGCTGCCTATGCCAACGCCACTCGCATCGTCAGCGAGAAGATTGCCGAAGCGTAGACATAAAAAAACCCCAACCGACCATGAATCGCGTTGGGGTCTTTATTTGATTGGCATTAGCCTGCTGCTGCAGCCTCTACCATTGGTTGCAATTCACCACTTTCGTTCATTTCCATCACGATATCGCAACCGCCAACCAACTCGCCGTTGATGAACAACTGAGGAAAGGTCGGCCACTCAGAAAACTGAGGCAGATTGGCGCGAATTTCTGGATCGGCAAGCACATTCACAAAGGCAAACTCTTTACCGTAACCTTTGAGAACCTCTACAGTGCGCGCTGAAAAACCGCACATCGGCATCTGTGGCGTGCCCTTCATGTAAAGCAAAACAGGATTTGACTCTACCTGAGATTTAATACGCTCGAGTACATCTGACATGGTGACCTCTTATTTTGCAGCGTCAAAGCGCGCAGAAACCTTTGCCCAGTCAACGACGTCGAACCAAGCCTTGATGTAGTCAGGACGCTTGTTTTGATACTTCAAATAGTAGGCGTGCTCCCAAACATCCAGCGCCAAAATTGGCGTGCCCTGAACCTCTGCAACATCCATCAGTGGGTTGTCTTGATTCGGGGTTGATGTCACGTGAAGCTCGCCGTCTTTAACGATCAACCAAGCGAAACCAGAACCAAAACGAGTCAAGCCCGCTTGGGTCATTTTTTCGGTCAGTGCATCTGTCGATCCGAAGGTGCTGTTAATCGCTGATTCGAGCTCTGCGCTTGCGGAGCTACCACCGGCGCACATGCTGTTCCAGTAAAGAATATGGTTATATAAGCCCCCACCGTTGTTGCGAACCGCAGCGCTTTGTGACGACACATTGGCCAATATTTGCTCTAGGGACTGATCTGCCGCAGGAGTACCGTCGACTGCTGCAACAAAATTGTTGAAGTAAGTGCGATGGTGACGGTCGTAGTGGATTTCCATCGTCTGAGCATCGATCGATGGCTCTAGCGCGTTGAAGTCGTAAGGAAGATCTGGAAACTCAAAAGCCATGGGGTACCCCTCAAATGCAAAGAATTTATTGGTTTAAGTGTCAAGTGTAAGTGGTTTAGGGCGAGCGGTGCAATTTTCAATAGAGCCCCGGGGAAAAAGTTTGTTGCAAAAGTTTCGACAACGCCATCGACATCAGCCCAAAGCCAGTTTGGCCGTGCTATAGTCCACGTCAAAAATCATGTCTTGTAACGGATCCCATGAACAACCTAATGCGTGCATACGCGCCCCCCTCTTTGGTGGTTAGCCACGGCAAAGGCGTTTGGCTTTTCGACGAAAATGGTGAACAGTACCTCGACGGCTTTGGGGGCATCGCTGTCAATTGCCTAGGCCATGCGCACCCCGCGATCGCTGCCGCCATTGCAGACCAAGCCACCCGCATCAACCATTGCTCGAACATCTTCGTCAATCAACAGCAAATCAAAGCAGCCCAAACGCTGTGCGAGCTGGCAAATATGGATCGAGTATTCTTTTGCAATTCTGGCGCCGAGGCCAACGAGGCAGCAATTAAGCACACACGGCTACACGCAACCAAGCGTGGCATTAGTAACCCCGTCGTCATTACTTTTGAGCACAGTTTTCATGGCCGTACCATGGCCACACTGTCAGCCACAGGCAACGCATCGGTGAAAAAGGGCTTTGAACCATTGGTTGGCACGTTTGTACACCTGCCTTACAACGATGTGGCGGCGTTAGAGCAAGCCTTTGAAAAACACGACAATATCGTGGGTGTGATGGTCGAGCTGATTCAAGGCGAAGGCGGCATTCGCCCTGCAACTCAAGCCTTCGCCAACGCAGTGCGCGCGCTCTGCACCGAGCACGATGCACTGATGATTTGCGACGAGATTCAATGTGGCATGGGACGTACTGGCCATTGGTTTAGCTACCAGCATTATGGTGTGCAACCCGATGTCACCACGCTCGCAAAATCGCTCGGCAACGGCTTCCCCATCGGCGCATGTCTGAGCTGGGCAGAGGCTGCAGATCTCATTCAACCGGGCACCCACGGCACCACTTACGGCGGTAATCCAATGGCGGCACGTGTGGCGCTGGAGGTGATTTCGGTCATTCAAACCGAAGCACTGTTGGCGTCCAACCTACAAAAAGGCGACGTCATCATGCAAGGGCTGCGCGAAGCGCTTGGTGACAGTATTGTCGAAGTGCGCGGTCGGGGGCTTATGATTGGCATTGAGCTACCGACTGATCCCTCCGACTTTGTCACAGCCTGTAAAGCCCATAAATTGCTCGTGGTCAAAGCGGCCAACAACACAGTGCGCTTGTTGCCTGCCTACACCATCAGCGAAGCCGAAATCCAAGACATCATCGAACGCATGACAAAGGCCATGCATGACCTAAAGGAGGCAGCATGATGCGCCACTTTCTTGACGACGACGATTTAAGCCGCAGCGAATTACTCACGCTCATCGAGCGCTCTGTCGAACTGAAATCCGAACTGCGACAGGGCAAACGTCCCGACATCTTAAAAAACAGAGTGCTGGGTATGATTTTCAGCAAAGCCTCCACGCGCACCCGTACTTCGTTTGAAGCCGGTATGGCGCAAATGGGCGGCCATGCCATCAACCTCACACCAAACGACACGCAGCTGGGACGCGGCGAACCCTTGACCGACACTGCGAAAGTGCTATCTGAGATGGTCGATGCGGTGATGATTCGCAACGACAGCCAAACGGACCAGATCGCATTCGCCGACAATGCAAGCGTGCCGGTCATCAATGGGCTCTCCGATCTTCTGCACCCTTGTCAAATGCTGGCAGATGTCCAAACCATCATCGAGCTTCGCGGCGCCATAGACGGCGCAAAGGTGGCTTGGATTGGCGATGGTTGCAACATGTGCAACTCTTGGATCAAGATCGCCGCCAAAATGGGCTGTGAATTGACCATCGCCTGCCCTGAAGGTTACGACCCGAACGCAAAAATATTAACCACTGCACAGGAACTCGCACCGGGCAAGATCCAAATCGTACGCAACCCTGAAGACGCGGCCAAAAATGCCGATGTTGTGATGACCGATGTCTGGGCCAGCATGGGCCAAGAATCCGAGGCACAAGCCCGCATGAAAGCCTTCAACGGCTACTGTGTGGACGACAGGCTGATGAAGGGCGCACACCCAGATGCGATCTTCTTGCACTGTTTGCCCGCGCATCGTGGCGAAGAAGTTTCAGCATCGGTCATCGACGGCGAGCAAAGCGTGGTCTGGCAACAAGCTGGCAATCGCTTACACGCTCAAAAAGCCCTGTTGGAATTATTGCTAACCTAAAGAGACCATGATCGACCTAAAAGTCCGCGCCAAAGCCGCTCTGATTCATTTTGCCGGCAGCCTGCTGGTATTCGCGGCTGTCATTCTGTTGTTTATCTACTGGTTCCCCGGCGGATTGCTCAAAAACGCTGGTGGCTATGACGGACTAAAGCTGATCGCGATGGTCGATGTGGTCTTGGGGCCCGTTCTGACGTTGCTCGTGTGCAAGCCCGGCAAACCCGGTTTTTGGCGAGATTTTTCCGTGATCGCAGGACTGCAAATTGTGGCATTGGGCTATGGTTTGTACTCGTCTAATTTGGCTCGCCCTGTTGCATTGGTTTACAACCACCATGCATTGATGGTGGTTAACAACAAAGCCATGTCTGAGGCCAATCGCAAACTCGAGGCCGCTGGTTTTGAAACCCAACCCCTCAGCCGTTTTGACGGGCAAAGACCTGCTGTCATCATTGCCGATATCGACGCGGCCAATTCACTCGATATCGATGAAACTGCCTTTGAGGACGGCATGCCAGAGGCGCATCAGTGGTCGAATTTATACCGCCAATACAGTGCCGAAGCGCCGGTTCTCGAAACGCTCTATGTCGACGGAACACCACTCAGCGACAACCAAACTGCATTTCTATCAGCGCTCAAACAAGAACATCCCGAGCGCAAGCTCCGACTGATCAACGTGGGCACAGGATTTAAATTTGGCTACGGCGTCGTAGATCAGAACACCGGTGAATTTATCGACATGTTGCCAGAGCCCATCATCAACCAATAATTAAGGCGGACCCGAGCACACACAGTGCAGCGCCCACCCAAGCCATCAACGCTGGACGCTCGCGATTCTTTAACCAAAGCAGCGGCAGAATAACGACCGGTGTCGTTGCGGACAAAATAGACGCCACCCCGACATCCCCCTTGGAAAACGCCACCAATAAAAACGACATACCCAGTGTCATGCCGAGCAAACCGCTCATCGCCAACCCGAGCCAAAGCTGCGAATTCATCGGTTGAGTCGTCATGGGAAATCGACTACGAAACACCGCATAAATCAACTGCATCATAACGGCCGAAGCGGCGACGCGAAGCGCACTGATTAACCATGGATCGATACCTGCATCAACAACTGGCTTAATTAACAATGCGCCACTCGCCTGCCCAAGGGCTGCCAGCAACCCCAGACTCACGCCAATCAGTAAAGTGCCAGTAGTCGCTTCATCTGGATTAAATGCGCCACTTGGCTTACGTCCAAACCAGATCGCAATTACAACACCCACCGATACCATTGCAGCGCCCAGAATAACCACAACACCATAAGAAATATCAAACACCACGACGTTCAGTGCCGCGGTGAGTGGGGCGTTGGCGGCAAACAGGACACCGGTGCGCCTTGGGCCCAATCTCGCCATGCAAGCAAACATGGACACATCACCCAACACAATCCCAACAAAGGCAGACAGCAACACCAGCCCTACCCATGGCTCGATATCAGACAATGACGATGACAGCCCGACAATCGGCAGCATCGCCACCCCCATTAAACTCATGCGCAAGCGGCTGAAATGAAAACCACCCAAGTGCCGCGCGGGCGCAGAGGCGAACAAACTCGCCGTCGCCCAACTGAGCGCAGCTGCAAAAGCAAACAATTCCACGAGACTACGCCATCCATCTATGACCCACGGTCGGAGTGGCGATTTTGCGCTAAGTTTCAGACGATTTCACTAACAAACCACCAGTTCTACAAAATTTAAAGACCAAATAACCTGTTTGCTAATCCTTTAAATTGGTGTTAATTTTCAGAGTGTCCCGACCGTGCACGTTTTGTGCACGAATCGAACAAAAACCCAAATTGGAGCCTAATTAAAATGAAACTAAACAAAACATTGGTCGCTGCAGCAGTCACCGCAACATTTGCCCTCGGCGCTAACGCCCAGGCAGGTACCCTCGACGACGTGAAAGCCAAAGGTCACGTACAGTGCGGCGTAAGCCAAGGTCTCCCAGGTTTCTCAAACCAAGATGACGATGGAAATTGGACTGGTCTCGACGTAGATTTGTGCCGCGCAGTGGCGGCCGCCGCACTCGGCGATGCATCTGCAGTAAAATTCAGCCCCTTGTCTGCTAAAGAGCGCTTCACTGCTCTGAGCTCTGGCGAAATCGATATTCTCTCTCGCAATACGACATGGACGATGACACGTGACACCCAGCTCGGCCTGAACTTTGCTGGCGTGAACTACTACGACGGTCAAGGCATGATGGTTCCATCTAGCTTGGGTGTTACCTCTGCGAAAGAACTCGATGGCGCAAACATTTGTACCAACACCGGTACCACCACCGAGCTCAACATCACTGACTACTTCCGTGCAAACGACATGTCTTTCCAACTCGTTGCATTCGAAAAAGCGGACGAAGTTGTCGCGGCTTACAACACTGGTCGTTGCGACGTTTACACCACTGACCGTTCAGGTCTAGCGGCTCAGCGTTTGAAGCTCGAAAACCCAGATGGCCACACTGTACTGCCAGAAATCATCTCTAAAGAGCCACTCGGCCCAGTTGTTCGCCAAGGCGACGACCAGTGGTTCAACATCGTAAAGTGGGTTCACAACGCGATGGTAAATGCTGAAGAAATGGGTGTGACCAGCGCCAATGCTGAAGAAATGGCGGGCTCTGACAATCCGAACATCAAACGTTTGCTGGGCACTGAAGGCAACTTCGGTGAGTCTCTCGGCCTGTCTGCAGATTGGGCGATGCAAGCGATCAAACAAGTTGGCAACTACGGCGAATCTTATGAGCGCAATGTTGGTCCAAACACGCCACTCAAATTGGCACGCGGTGCAAACGCATTGTGGACCGATGGCGGCTTGATGTATGCGCCACCAATTCGTTAATTCGAATTTGGCTCACTAGCCTGTGAGACCGCATCCCGCGGTCTCACATCCTAAGGGAATACGACCCAATTTTTGCCACAATTGGACCGTGTTTCTAATGGGGATCATTCCAACTATAACCCCTGGATGACGCAATATGGCGAATCGCAACAATGCGGGCATCGGTCGATTGATCTATGACCAAAAATTCCGCAGTATATTTTTCCAAGTCCTTGTCGCCGTCGCGCTGATTGCTTTTGTTGCCTGGATTGCAGACAACACCCTCAGCAACATTGACGCGCAGGAAAAAAAGAAGGGCTTTGGCTTCCTTGAAGACACAGCTGGCTTCCAAATCCTCAACACTCTCGGTACAGCAATTACCGACTACACGCCCGGCGTATCGACCTACTGGGACGTCTTCGTCACTGGTGTCGCCAATACCTTAGTCGTCGCATTTCTCGGGGTCATCGCGGCGACTGCGATCGGTTTTGTAATGGGCATTTTCCGATTGTCTAACAACGCAATACTCAAAGGTTTTTCAACGGTTTACGTTGAAGTTTTGCGCAATGTACCGCTGCTCCTTCAATTGTTCTTCTGGTACTTCTTCGTGCTGCGTGCAATGCCTGACGCACGAAGCCGAATTCAACTCTGGGGAGAAGAAGTCGGCATCAATATCACAGGTCTTTATGCACCTGCGCCACAACCTCAAGAAGGATTTGGCTGGGTCTGGCTGGCACTTGCTGTGGCCGTTGTCGGTGGCATCTTGTTTAGCAACTACGCCAAGAAGCTACAAGCGGAAACCGGTAAGCAGCTCCCTGTGCTTTGGACACAAGTTGGCTTGATCATCGGCCTCCCGCTTATCACTTACTGGGTCATGGGCAGCCCGTTGGAGTGGGAATACCCCACATTTAACGAAACCGGCCCAATTTTCAAACGTGGCTTTGGAGACACGGGCTTAGTCCTAATCCCAGAAATGATTGCGGTGTGGCTAGCGCTGTCACTTTACACTGCATCGTTTATTGCAGAGATTGTCCGAGCCGGCATTATGGCTGTTCCAAAAGGTCAGTCCGAAGCCTCGTCTGCACTTGGATTAAAGCCTAATGTTGCCTTGCGAATGGTCATCATCCCACAGGCAATGCGGGTCATCGTACCGCCACTCACTTCGCAGTATCTCAACCTCACCAAAAACTCCTCACTCTCTGTGGCGATTGCATATCCAGACGTGGTGTCAGTGTTCGCAGGTACCGCACTCAACCAAGTAGGGCAAGAGATTGAAATGGTCTTTATGATGATGATGGTGTATCTCACCGTCAGCTTATCAACCTCAATCTTTATGAACTGGTTTAACGGCAGAATTAAGTTGGTGGAGCGATAGACATGAAAACCAATTATCAATATCTCAGAACCGAAGAAGCGCCGATTCTGCCGCCACCAGCAACCCAAAGCGGCATTATGGGCTGGCTGTGGCAGAACATGTTCTCGTCTATGGTTCAATTCCATAATGTCGGCGCAGCCATCAGATCATTGCTGATGATTGCGTTGACGGTGGTGCTGGCGTACGCAGGGTTTAACACCATTGTAAGTCTTGTGCAGTTTGCATTTATCGACGCAGTGTGGAGCGATCCGGACGGCTTAAAACGCGGTGTATGCACAACCGTCGATCAAGGTGGTATTGCCACATCACAGGTCGGCGCTTGCTGGCCATATGTAGGCGCGAAGTTCAAAACCATCGTCTATGGTGCATACCCAACCGAAGAGCTCTGGCGAGTGGACATTGTCTTTGCTTTGCTAGCCGTTGGCATCGTCTGGCTAGTGCTCGAAAACACGCCCGGACGCAAGCTTGTTGGCATCAGCATGTTGACTGTATTCCCCGTCATTGCGCTGATTCTACTGACCGGTGGGCACTTTGAAATCGAAGCACAAACCTTTGTGATAATGGCCATCGTTGGCTTGGGTGGCGTTGCACTGTGGGTGTTAGGTAGAAATGGTGGCCTTGGTGCATTTATTGAAGCCTTCTCTGCGATGTTCTTGCTAGCTGGAGTGACATCACTTGCACTGTTGGTCGCTGCGTTTGCCACATCGATCGACTTTGGCTTGGTAGAAGTAGAAACCTCTTTGTGGGGCGGACTGCTGGTGACGCTTGTCGTCGCGCTGACCGGCATCGCCGCATCGCTACCGCTTGGCGTGCTGTTCGCACTCGGTCGCCGTTCGGAAATGCCTCTCATTCGTTATCTCTCTGTTGGATTTATCGAATTTTGGCGTGGCGTGCCATTGATTACGGTGCTATTTATGTCATCGGTCATGCTGCCCATGTTTTTGCCAGGTACTGAATATCAAGTTGATGAACTAGGCCAAACTGTGCTCGATGCCGAAGGCAAGCCCGTCATCCTCTCGGAAGGCTGGGATTTTGACAAACTTCTGCGTGCGCTGATCGGCGTCGCGTTGTTCTCGGCAGCGTATATGGCTGAAGTGATTCGTGGGGGCCTGCAAGCCATTCCAAAGGGACAGTACGAAGGGGCGATGGCACTAGGGTTATCCTACGGCCAAATGACCCAACTCATTGTTCTGCCTCAGGCATTGAAAATCGTTATACCGGGGATTGTGAATACGTTTATCGGACTATTTAAAGATACGACTCTCGTATTGATTATCGGTATATTCGATTTACTTGGCGCCATTCAAAGCTCGTTTACAGATTCAAGCTGGGCAACGCCAACCACTAATGCGACCGGTTATTTGGTCTGCGCCCTGATTTTCTTCGTATTTTGTTTTGGGATGTCTCGTTATTCGGTCTACCTAGAACACAAACTCGACACTGGCCACAAGTCTTAAGGAGCTGAGAACTATGACAAACCAGTCGCCAAACATGGCAGTCTCCAATGAGACAGTCATCCGCATTGAAAACATGAACAAGTGGTACGGCCAATTTCACGTGCTGCGAGACATCAACCTTGAAGTCAAAAAAGGTGAGCGCATTGTTGTTGCCGGCCCATCGGGCTCTGGCAAATCGACAATGATTCGCTGTGTAAACCGCTTAGAAGAACACCAAGACGGCCTCATTGAAGTCAATGGCACAGAACTGTCGAATGACCTCAAAAATATCGACGCCATCCGCCGTGATGTCGGCATGGTGTTTCAGCACTTCAACCTGTTCCCGCACCTGA
>JABXHR010000005.1 GCA_013373515.1 Gammaproteobacteria bacterium
CAGGACCGTATCGTTACCTTCGCCACCCGTTACGGTGTCATCACCTTCACCACCATCAGCAGAATCATCGCCGGCACCACCATCAGCAACATCATCACCTTTGCCACCTGATACTGAGTCATTGCCTTCACCACCAGCTAACGTGTCACTACCGGTGTCGTTGGCATCACCGCCAGTGACCGTGTCGTCTCCGGCACCGCCGTCAACGGAGTCATTACCCTCGCCACCGTCGGCGACATCATTACCGTCGCCACCTAGGACCGTATCGTTACCTTCGCCACCCGTTACGGTGTCATCACCTTCGCCACCATCGGTGGCATCATCACCCGTACCACCATCCGCAACATCATTACCTTTGCCGCCTGATACTGAGTCATTACCTTCGCCACCTGTTAACGTATCACTACCTGTGTCGTTAGCATCACCACCGGTAACCGTGTCATCTCCGGCACCACCATCGACGGAGTCATTACCCTCGCCACCATCAGTGACGTCGTTTCCTTCGCCACCCAGAACCGTATCGCTACCTTCGCCACCTGTTACGGTGTCATTACCTTCACCACCATCAGCAGAATCATCGCCTACACCACCATCAGCAACATCATCACCTTTGCCACCTGATACTGAGTCATTTCCTTCGCCACCAGCTAACGTATCACTACCGGTGTCGTTAGCATCACCACCAGTAACGGTGTCGTCTCCGGCACCACCGTCAACCAAGTCATTACCCTCGCCACCGTCAGTGACATCATTACCGTCACCACCCAGTACCGTATCGTTCCCTTTACCGCCCGATACGGAGTCGTTACCTGCACCACCATCTAACGTATCGTTGCTTGTATCGAAATCTGACAATGGATTTCCTTTGTCATCGATCCCAACACCGCCAGTCAGCGTGTCATTACCGCTTCCGCCTAGCAATGAGTCTGCGCCATCACCGCCGAATAGAGAGTCGTTCCCCTCAGCCCCGTCAAGCGTGTCGCCGCCAACCCCACCGTCAAGCGTATCAGAGCCTGATCCACCGCCAATCGAGTCATCACCACCGCGACCTCGAATAAAGTCGTCCTTTTCTTTCCCCTCGATGACGTCAGAACCAGAACCACCTACGGACGTGTCCTGCATAAATGATGTCGTTTCTTGAACCGGCACCGGCTCCTCCACCGGTACTGACCCTCCAGTGACGCCACCTACTTCAGTGAAACTTGTCTGGACTAGAGTCTCATTCGCGCTCTCACTATTAGAGAGCTCACTTGAAACCGTCAAATCAACTTCATTAGACGAGGAGAGGCCTGAAAAGACACCCGTTACGCCGCTCTCAGTAGAAGAGTTTGGTGTGCCCGATTCAACTGCAGTTGTCGTTGAGTCTACTACCTCAGTTCCAGCACCGGCTTCGGATACAAGTGATCTTATTTCATCCGCACTCGCCTGCAAGGTTTGTTCAGTTGTCGAAACTACAACTTCCCCTGCACCGTCAGTCGACGGAAGCAGCTCAACGCCTTCATCAACCAACGCTATGGACTGTTCAGAGCTCCGAATTACGACCCGAGCCTCAGGTCCAGCGTCAGACAGGGGAACCACTGTCGTAATTTGCGTCTCAGGATCATATTTGACGCCTGCTGCATCACCATCAATAGAGAACTCACCAGCACTGGTACTGAATATAAGCGTGGTTGTCTGTCCAACACTGGAAGTAACTGCAATCGAACCTTCCAGGACACCCACAGTTAGTGACGAAGCCTCACCCACATCGAGGGAAAAGCTTAACTGAGCACCAGGAGCCAGCTTAATAGAAGTTTCGCGATCACCAGCAACAACAACCACTTCAGCGCCTTCATCACCAGCAGTAATAACTTGCGCACTAGCTAATTTGGTTCCAGATGCAACGACTACACCATCTGCGCGTGCTTCACCTGACTGAACTGACTTGACCTCAACATCCGAAACGAAACTTTCCACAGGCGCTTCCGGACTAGCCTGCAGGATATTCGCGACTTCGTTTGCTGTATCGAGTTGCAGCTCTTGAAGAAGATCAACTAGATCCGTTGAAAGTTGTTCCAACGAAATAGTGACCTGCCTTCCATCGGCAGAAACCAGAACCAACCCCTGTCCATCAATCAACTCCCCCGAACTTCCTTGAAGGATTTCTCGCAGCTGCTGCGCATCCAATGTTAGAAATTCACCGTTAACTGTTACTAAGATCTGTTCGATAGCCATGTATATATATTCCGGAAAGCTTCGTTAATTCTGTCTTGCACCAAACACCGCAGAAAGCGCGCACTACTTGGCGACTGTAAACGTTAGCACAGCAGTATTTCAGAATCCTTTCAAAAGCTTTCACTTCGATAGGGTTTAGACAAAAGAATGAGATGAATCAAAAAAGCGTTAGATAAATAGGTAGGAAGATTGGTTGACGTAAAGGTTTCAAATTTCGCGGAGAGAAACCCGCGGGAAAGAGGTCTCCCCTGCTTATAGAGCCAAGTCAGCAGGGGAGTTAATCGATCGATCTTACTCGTAAGCCGTATCGTTAGGGTTGGCGTACAGCGCTTTATTTAGGTCATCTATCTGCACGTTTGCACTGCGAGCGTAAGGTGGAATTGGGCCGTTGAACCAGGTGTTAAACAGCTCTTCCATCTCGCCGCTAGCCATCATACTTGCGATCGTTTCGTCAGCAATTTTTTTCAAGCCGGCGTCACCTTTGGGAAGCATACAAGCGTAACCAGATGGGTTGGAACCGACAAAGTTAACTTCGTAAGCTGAGGCATCGTCGAGGCGCAGCATTTCGCGAGAAACAAGACCGA
>JABXHR010000272.1 GCA_013373515.1 Gammaproteobacteria bacterium
CGTGAGTTCGAATCTCGCCGAGGACACCAATCTTCTTAAATTTCAAAACCTTAAAATCTTTAATTCATTATTGGCACGGTCTTTGACTAATCCCTGTCAGGCACACTGTTTATTGACATTTAACTAATGAATTCTCAAATTAATCGGATTCATTAGTTAACAAAAACTTCCGCTATTGGACCCCAAAAGCACAAGTTGTCTAAAAATCAAGGAAGATTTGGAGACTCTTTTTAAGGAAGTAGCTGTTCGGTCGCTAGACAGGGTATCGGGAAAATTTAATAGCCGCCTGTTGTGGAAACAGGCCCCCGGCTGCAGGACACTACAAATGAAATTGAAAACCCTTGCAAAGTTGACCGCAATTGCATTGATAGGCACAGGCGCAAGCGTCACCGCTGACGACGTTGAAGCGCTGCACGATCCGATTTCGAGAACAGGAAAGCTCGATATCAAACTCAGAAATGGCGCTCACACCTCTGTCACCTATGTGGACCAGGAGGGCCTCGCCATCGTAGAGGCCGACATGATCATGGGCCGAATCACTGCACAAGATGAAGTCAGTTTTACCGGCCAGGGCGTCGCCTATAATTCAGTCGGCAAGCTCTGGATCGACGGCGTCGTGCCCTACCGCGTTGACAGCTCACTAACTCCAACTGCAAAGCAGCGAGTTTTGGCAGGATTCGCCGTATGGGAAGCTAGCACGTCGATTCGCTTCGTCGAAATCACTGCTGAAAATGCAGCGCAGCACCCAGACTATGTACTGGTAAAAGACGGATCTGGATGCGCAGCACACGTGGGTCGAACCGGTGGTTCACAGTTGCTGATGCTGAGTCCACAGTGCTCTGTCGGCAACGCGATCCATGAAACCGGCCATGCTTTAGGGCTTTTCCACGAACACACTCGCACGGATCGCGACAAATACATCGACATCAATTATTCAGCGGTTAAAAGCGGCTATGAGCCAAACTTCGAAAAAGTTTGGTACAGCTCCGTTGGCAATGTTGGTGGTTACGACTACGAATCGATCATGCACTATGGCCGATACGCATTCTCAGCCAATGGCTCACCGACGATCACCGCATTGGATAGCTCGAAAAACAGCTTGCTCGGCCAACGGTCTCGCTTAAGTCAAGGTGACATCAATACGATCAACAGTCTTTACGCCACTGACCTTGGAGTTTCGGTGAACTACAAACCAGACCTACGGAAAATGACCGTGGCGGTCACCAACCAAGATACCTTCGGCTCAAACGATTTAGTGTTGTCCTTCACCGGCCATACGCCGATTTCGAGTATTCAGGGCGCTGGCTGGACGTGCGATAGTGACAACACCTGCAACAGAAGCTCTCTGTTAGGTGAGCGCACCAGCGAACTAGAGATTTTCTTCGATCCCAGTCATGCCGCTGGCCAACTAAGTGTGACAATTGACTCGGCAAATAACGACCTAAACCCTAATGATAATCAAGCGGCTATTGAACTACCGAGCCTCGACAATACCAAGTCAAACTCAGCTCCAATCCTAGTGTCGACTGGAGCGATCACAATTTCAGGCTCACCTTACAACGGCCAAATCCTCTCAACTCTAGGTGCCAATGACCCTGACGGTGACGTGGTGAGTTTCAGAGTGGTCGGCGGCAACATCACCAGTGCGATTGGAGTCTCGCCGAGCACTGGCCAGGTTTTTGTCAAAGACGCGAGTCTGGTCGAAAAAATGATCGGTGCAAACAACTACCTAGAAGTAGCGCTTGAAGATACTGAAAATACCAGCCAAGCCTATAAGGTCTATTTTGCCAACACCGTTTACGCCTCAGATATAAACGTTCAAACCAGTGGCACCTACAGCACACCATCGACATCTGCAGCAACTGGGTTTTCGGGCGACAGCGGCGCAGGTGGCGGTGCACTGGGACTGCTTGGATTAAGTTTTATCGCTGGCATTGCGTCGGTCGGAATCCGGCGCAAAAAGTAATCCCCAAAAAACCGGCTATCGCCGGTTTTCCTAGTCCTTTAACGATACGCCTCTGGTGGAGTGCTTGATAAAGTCCACCAACCGCCTCTGGGACGGGCTCAATGAAGTCTCAGCCAAATTGAGCAGATACTCTTGGCGGATTTTCGCATTTCTGAACCCAAACAGAATTTTTTGAAGGCCTTTGATGTCAGCATCGTCGAAGCCGTGGCGTTTTAATCCTATGCGATTGATGCCTCGCACCGACGCCAAGTTGCCAGATGCCAAACAAAACGGCGGTACATCTTGAGAGACTGCGGAATGGAAGCCGGTGAATGCGAATTCGCCGATATGAACGAATTGGTGTACCCCAGTAAACCCGCCAAGAATGGCATGATCCCCAACCACCACATGACCCGCCAGTGAAGCAGCATTGGAAAACACTGTTTTATTTCCCACAACACAGTCATGTGCCACATGGCAATACGCCATAATGAGATTGTCGTTACCAATGCGCGTCTCGCCCCCCCCCTTTTCCGTACCACGATTTAGGGTTACAAATTCACGAATCGTATTGCGATCGCCAAGCACTAAACGCGTCGGCTCACCGTCATAGGAAAGATCCTGCGGCGCTTCGCCAATTGAGGCGAATTGAAAAATCACATTGTCGCGGCCAATATCGCAGGGGCCACTAACGTTGCAATGCGTTCCAACCTTAGTCCCTGCATCAATGTTGACGCCCTCACCAATGACCGCAAAAGCACCAACTTCGACTGACGAGTCTAGGTTGGCGCCAGGGTGAACAATCGCACTTGGATGAATCACTTAGGCTTGTCCTGACTCGCAGCCATAATGACCGCCGAGCAAGCAAGCTCGCCATCTACAAACGCCTTGCAGTCGAATTTGTAAATACCACGGCGACCTTTGATTAGGTGAGTTTCAAAATCGAGTCGATCGCCTGGGATAACCTGACGCTTGAAGCGCGCATCATCGACACCTGCAAACAAATAGAGCTTGTCACTGCCGCTAAGGCTTGGATCTGATTTAAACGCCAGAAGACCTGTGGTCTGTGCCATGGCCTCTAGAATTAAAACACCAGGAAAGACTGGATACTCTGGAAAATGGCCAGTAAAACAAGGCTCGTTAACCGTTACATTCTTGTAAGCCTTTACCCATTTAAACTCTTCATACTCAACCACACGATCTACCAATAAAAATGGGTAGCGGTGTGGCAGTAACTTCAGAATTTCATAAATATCAAAATCGTCCACATTCTCTCCAATGCGCTCACTTGTTTTTGTTTATTAATCGGCGCCAGTGCACCGCTATTCGGTTCCATTGCATCAACGGCACAACAGGCGTACCCGACTTATACACACCCGGCTGCTCAATGGCAGAAGTCACAACACTGCCCCCCGCGATCATCGTATCGTCGACGATTTCAAAATGCCCCCCAATTGCAGAGGCACCCCCTATTTTACACCGCTTGCCGATCCGTGCACTGCCAGCAATCGATGCCCCTGCTGCGATCGCGGTGTGCTGACCAATATGGGCATTGTGGCCAATTTGCACTAGATTATCGATGCGCACACCGTCAGCCAATACCGTATCCCCAAGCGTGCCCCGGTCAATTGTACTGTTCGCGCCAATGTGTACGGCATCGCCAATTTGAACTCGGCCCACATGATATATGTGCTGCCACCCCCGATCGGTCTCGATATTGCCAAAGCCCTCGGCCCCAATCACCACATTCGGCCCAATCCAACAATCATCACCCAATGTGCAATTTTCAAGTTTGGCACCAGATTCGATGACGCATCGCGCACCAAGAACAACATCATTCCCAATATGCACTTGGTGTCCAATACGACAACCACCGCCCAGCACCGCTCGCCCAATATGACTGAAATGCCCGATTTCGACTTCGCCATGGATTAGCGCAGACGCATCAATCACCGCAGAGCCTGCAATCTCGGGGGCGGGCAAATTGGCTCGATATAGCCATTGGCTGATCTTTGCGAAGGTCAGATAGGGTTTATCAGATGCGATTTCAGCGGCGGCAAATGTTTGCCCAACGAGCGCACTTGGGACGACCAAAACCCCAACTTTCGCTTTTGAGAGCAGTTGGGCGTCCGCTTTGGCTAAAAAACCGATTTTATCTGGGCCAGCAGCATGCCATTCGCCAAGCCCTGTGACGATCGTCTCTGGATCTCCTACAAACTCTAGCCCAAGCGATAGACAAATATCGCCGAGCTTATGAGCCATCGTCGGCAGCCCCAACAATCAGTAGAATTTCGTCGGTCACATCATGGTTGTCGTCTGCGAAGATCACTCCCTCAGACAAGACAATTCCGATGCGATTTTTTTCGGCATATTCGCGAATCACGCCTTCGATCAGTTGGCGCACGCGACGGTACTCTGCATTCTTTTGTACCGCCAGATCTCGCTTGAAACTTTGTTCGGCGCGTTTAAATTCGCGAGACAAAGCGGCAGACTCATGGGTCGCCAGCTGCTTAACATCTTCATTGTCCGCTGCTGCGATATCTCGCTCTAGCTGTGCCAGCTTAGCTTGCATTGCCGCAAGCTCTGCCTCGCGACCACTAAACGCCGACTCTAATTGTCGGCTGGCCTCAACCGCAGGCTTTGATAAATCCAATAATTTGTTGATATCAACAAAGGCAACTGACAGCTCTGCATGCAACACGCTGGGAAGCAAACAGAGCGCCAGTAAAAGGCTTCGAATCAAAACGCACTACCGATGGTAAATTGGAAAGACTGAAGTCTATCATCATCGTTAGTTTCAAGTGGCTTTGCGTAGCTAAACGTAAGTGGGCCAACCGGTGTTATCCAGACTACCCCGATGCCCGCTGAGGAACGAAGCTCACCGCTGTCGAAGTCTGAACGAGTATCAAACACGTTGCCGGTATCAACAAAGGCACTCAGACGAACACTATCTTTTAGCGATTCAGACGGGGCCTGCATGCTCAATGCCATACTGGCATTGACGCTAAAGTCGCCACCACGCGCTTGAATCGAGTTGGCATAACGTGGTCCTAGCGAATTGGTTTTGAAGCCACGAACTGAGCGAATCCCACCTGCATAGTAACGATCAAAGAATGGGAGTTTTTCACGATCACCCATGCCTGAGCCGGTTGCGACACCCACTTTTCCTGAAGCCACGAAGGTATCATTGAGCGCAACGTGCGTAGCCCCCTCATAGCGAACCTTATTGTACTCAACGTTTTCGCCTTGGGTTACTTCCAAAGTTAGGCTGTGATCTTGGCCTTCAGTTGGGAAAATGATGTTGTCTCGATCATCATAAGAGGCGGTCACGCTACCGCGCACATAGGTGAAATCGGTGCCAAATTGGTCCAATTCATCAGACACACTTTGCGGCGTATTGGTGGTTTTGGTGAAATCGGTTTGACCCACTTCCAAACCGCCTGAAAGGCGACCAAATTCACCCACCGGCATGCCGTAGCGCAATTCGATTTCAGCGAGGTTCTGAATCCAGTCTGCCGATGACTCGGTTTTAGAGGTATCGTTCTTAAAGACATTCATCGAAATCGACTGACTAACGCCCGAGTCTGTGAAGTAAGGATCATAATGCGTGATCGACAAACGCTGCGTCGACTCGGAGATGTCGATTTTCGCACCGAGCGACTGTCCCGTACCAAACAGGTTATTGCGCTTGATCGAGCCACCCAGTACCCAACCATCAGAGCCATAGCCACCCGACAACATAAAGTCACCACTAAGCCCCTCATTGACGATGACGCGTAAGTCAACCAAGCCGGGGGCACCCTCTACAGGCACCAAATCAATGCCAACATCATTGATGTAGCTCAGGCGGCCAATGCGCTTTTGTGACAATCGCAGCTTGGCCGGATTGAATAGCTCGCCCTCGTTCTGACGCATTTCCAAACGAAGCGTTCTGTCGTTGGTGCTGTGATTACCTGCAAACTCAATAAAGCGCACTTTCACTTGCGTGCCACTGTCGACGTTAAATGCAAGATCCACGGTGCCCGCTGGGTTGACTTGAGGCACGATATCGATTTTGGCAAATGCATAGCCTTGGTCGCCGTACCAATCGGAAATCATATCGCGAGCGGCCAAAACGCGGCTCTGCTGGAATTGTCCGGCGTTGCTCAAAGCCGCCACTTGCTGGGCGATGGCTGGATCTAAGCCTAGTGCATTGAGTGCTACATTGCCGAACTGGAATACATTGCCCTCATTCAGGCTGATGTTGATGTACACCTCATCTTTGGCATCGTTGAGCGACACATCGGCACTGACAATTTCAACAGCCGCGTAGCCATTTTCACGATAGTGCTCTAGGAGCTGACGAAGATCAGATTTGAGTTTTTCACGAATAAAGACGTCACGACTGGAGAATGGATTTGACGTCGGGCCGGAGCCCATGATGCCACTAAGGGTTTCATCATCAAATGCAGTGTTGCCCGTAAACGCTAAGGTTTTGATCTGCGCTCGGTCGCCTTCTTCAATGGCGATGGTCACATCGACACGGTCGTCATCTAGCGCAACTGTTGAGACCTTGACATCGGTTTGGTAGTAACCCGCTTGTGCGTAAATCTCAGAAATGCGCTTGCGAAGTTTGTCTAATATTGCCCGATTAAGCGGGCGACCACCTTGCATATCGATTTCAGCAAGCGTGGCATCAATAACGTCTTTGCCGATGCGACGGTAGCCCGTGACATCAACACTGCTGATAATGGCGCGTTGAACCACACGAACCACCAAGCTATCTCCAGCGCGTCCGATTTCGACGTCCTCAAATAAACCAGACCCATAGACGCTTTTAACCAGCGCCTCGCCCTGAGCCTCAAGATCAATTGATTGCCCTGCCCGCACCGGCACATAGGATAAAACCGTATCTACGCCAACTTTTTCAGCGCCCTGAACCACCACTTTGTCTACAACAAAGGGCGCGGCGAAAGCGGAGGAAGCGGCCAGCATCATGGCCGTGAACAATGCACTGTGTGAGAAACGTGTAGACATCAACTTATCCTTTTCGTGATCCCTTAATTCTACCGATACGGAGCCAGCGTGACCAGAGAACGCTAACTGAATCACAGATTATTTAGTCTAGGCGCTTGTGATCGTAGGTCCGGAGCTGTCGCAGGGGCAATCAGAATACCCTTAGTGAAAGAATTTAGCCGCTAGCTACAGAATGTTGTGCTGGGGCGTCAATCGGCAAAAGCTAACCAGCAAATCGAGTAAAGTCGTTAAACAACGCCAAGAATGTGAGCATCATAATCACAACCAACCCAAGTTGTTGAACATAGCCCTGCGTGCGCTCAGACAATGGGCGCCCACGAATGGCCTCCACGAGATAACCCAGCAAGTGACCACCATCAAGTACCGGCACTGGCATTAAATTGAATACCGCTAGGCTCACGCTCAGAAGTGCCATGAAGCCAAGGTAATAATCGAGCCCCATTTCCGCAGACTGTCCCGCGACCTGCGCAATGGTGACTGGGCCAGAAATATTTTTGACCGACGCCTCACCCACAATTAACTTTTTAATCATGCCTAGCGTCAGCACGGTCATATCAATGGTCTTGTCCACGCCGTAGTTCAGTGCATCAAACCCGCGATAAGTGGTTTTGGCTTGCAGCGAATCATATAGTGATGGGTCTGGCCTAGCTTGAATCCCTAGCATATAGCGGCCATCGACCACAGCGGGTTTGACGTCAAATTGTTGCGATTGTCCGTCGCGCTCCACCACAACTTTCAACACTGCACCTTCGCTCGCCTGTAAAAACGCCACAATGTCAGACCAACTCTCAATGGGCTGATCATCAAGTGACAGGACTAGGTCGTTAGCTTTTAGGCCTGCCATCTCTGCAGCTCCGCCCGGTGCCAGCCCACCAATCATGGGCGCTAATTTTGGCGCCCATGGCGTAAACCCAAGCTGCTCAATTGGGTCATTATCAGTACTTTCCAACAACGCGGGGCTAAGGGGCAATGTGATCTGGTACTGGCCGCCATCACTGCTTCGCAGTGCAACGTCCACTTCAGTCTGGTCATCAAGCGCGAGATCGATCAAGGCAATCCGAACATCGGTCCAAGTATTTACCGGTTCATCGTTGACTTGAACAATCCGATCTTGCGCCTCAATGCTGTAGCCCGCGAGCGCTGAATCTGCGGCGGGCGCTTCCACAATTGGCGCGACGCCACGCACCCCCACCATGCCAGCCAAGGCATAGATCACCACTGCCAATATAAAGTTAGCAAGCGGCCCCGCAGCAACCACTGCGCTGCGAACCCAAAGCGGCTTGGTGTCAAACGCCTTGTGCTCCTGCCCCTTGGGAACATTTTCGTTCCGACGGTCATACATTTTGACGTAGCCACCCAGTGGAATCGCCGCCCACTGGTAGGTGATATTTTCTTTGCCAACACGCTTAAAAATCGCCGGCCCAAACCCAATAGAGAACTGCTCAACGCCGACGCCGAGCCAACGGGCCACCCAGAAATGCCCTGCCTCGTGGAAGGTCACCAGCACACCGATAACGCCCAAAAATGCCACCACGTTCCAAATTAGATCTAGCATATCAAATCTCCAACTGCGCTTGGCCACGCGCCCATTGATCCACTTCATTGATGTGGTCAAGTGACTCGATTGCAATGTCTTGATGGGAACCCATGGTTTGCTCCACAACGCGACAGATATCACCAAAGCGAATTCTGCCTGCGATAAACGCATCGACAGCCACTTCATTGGCCGCATTCATGACCGTCGGCAATGTGCCATTAGAGGCCAGCGCCGCCCACGCCAATGACATGATTGGATAACGCAAGTGATCCATTTCACGAAACTCAAGCGATCCACTGGTCAGATCAAATCGAGCGACACCCGAGGCCACGCGCTCAGGGTAGGCCAAAGCATGGGCAATCGGCACGCGCATATCGGGATGCCCGAGCTGCGCCAAACTGGTGCCGTCAACAAAATTAACCAAGGAGTGAATCACGCTCTGTGGGTGAATTAAGACATCCAGCTGATCAGGCGCAAGGTTAAACAACCATTTGGCCTCAACGAGCTCAAGCCCCTTATTCATCATGGTTGCGCTGTCGATCGTTACCTTGGCACCCATCGACCAATTCGGATGCGCTAGCGCCTGCTTCACCGTTGCATTTGGAATTTCCGCCAAGGGCCAATCACGAAGCGCACCGCCTGATGCAGTTAAGGACATCGACTCAATACCGCGCTGACCATCTGCACATTGAAACAACGCATTATGCTCGGAATCGATCGGTAAAAGCGTCGCGCCGTAACGTTTAACCAACGGCATCACCAAAGCACCTGCAGACACGAGCGATTCTTTATTGGCCAATAGAATGGTTTTTCCCGCCTTGATAGCATCGATCAAGGTATTTAATCCAGCAAAGCCAGTGATCGCTGCCACAACGCGGTCAACATGCGATCGACTCACCCGCTCCCCAACCTCGGTTACGTCGATGACCTCGACGATCCCTAGCGCTTCGAGCTGAGCGCGTGCGTCTAGATCGGGCGAGTACGCCCAGCGGGGTTTGAAGGTTTGGCAAATTTGAATGGCTCTAGCGACATTCTTCGAAAATACAAAGCCGTCGAGCTGATAGGCATCTGGATTTCTCGCCATCACATCGAGCGTACTGGCACCGATCGAGCCGGTGGCCCCGAGCAATACGATATGCTGCATTAGTTATTCAACAAATACAGCGCTGTGGCGATTGCCGGAATACCGAAGACGACCCCATCGAGACGATCGAGCACCCCACCATGTCCTGGGAGTAACGTACCACTGTCTTTTTGATTGCTCACACGTTTGAAAGCGCTCTCTGCCAAATCCCCAGCGACTGACAAGCTGCTGCCCACGATGGCAGCGACATAAATTGAAAACTTGTTCAGGCCGTGACCATATAGCCAAGGCGACCAAAAAGCGGCCCATATCAAAGCCGCTATCATGCCGCCAATCATGCCTTCCCAGGTTTTCTTTGGGCTGACTTCGGGGGCGAGTTTGTGCTTGCCAAACGCTCTGCCGGCAAAATATGCCCCAGAGTCAGCCAGCCATACAATCCCCAAGGCAAAAATCACAAATTCAAAACGCGGCACGTAATAGTCGACCGGCATACGGATCAGCGCGGCCAGTGTCGTCGCCGCACTCAACACCAAGCCGATATCTGCACTCACTGTCATGCCATTGCGGATAAATCCAAAAATTTGACCGCGTATCAGTAATGTAGAGGCAAATACCATGACCGCGAGCTGAGCCAATAAAAGCACGCTAAATAGCCAGATCGAAATCAAACCGAGCACCGTGAGTACCCAAATCGATAGCACCAGCCCCGCACTCGACGCAGAGGTGAGTGAGATCCGCTGCCACTCGGTGGCCATCGGAATCGCCAGCAAACACACCACGACAGCCCAAGCGGAGGTGGGTAGTAAAAATGTTGCTAGAAACACCGCCAACATCACAATCGCGGTAATAATGCGCTCTTTCACTCAGCCTCCTCCTTGCCAAAGCGTCTGTCTCGGTTGTGGTAACTTGCGATGGCCTTATCGAGTTCCTGGGCATCAAAATCAGGCCAGTAAACGTCGGTGAAATACAGTTCGCTGTAAGCGAGCTGCCACAGCAAGAAATTTGAAATACGGTGCTCGCCTGAGGTTCTGATTAACAGATCTGGGTCAGGCTGTCCCGCCGTGTAAAGCTTCGCACCAATATCGGCCTCTGCTATCCCATCGGGATTGAGCTGACCGGCAGCCACCTTTGCCGCAAGCGCACGTGTCGCGTAAACAAGCTCATCGCGGCCACCATAATTGAGCGCCACGTTGACGGTCATAGCGGTGCCTGCAGCCGAATCTGCTTCCGCTTTGGCCATCGCTTGCTGCATTGAGCTGGAGAATTTATCGCGCTGGCCAATAAATCTCACTCGGATATTGGCGGCGATTAGGTCGGGCATTTCTGAGGCGATTGCCCGCATAAACAGCTGCATCAATGTATTGATTTCGCCGTCAGAACGCGACCAGTTTTCACTGGAAAACGCATATAGAGTCAGATATTGAACACCGCGCCGAGCACAATTTTCGATGGTCGCGCGCACTGCTTTGGCGCCCGCCACGTGCCCCTGTGTACGCCGCTGCTTCTTCGCTTTTGCCCAGCGTCCATTGCCATCCATAATGATGGCAATGTGTTTTGGCGGCGCCAAATCGGACATTAGACTTCCATCAAGTCCGTTTCTTTCTTGGCGAGCATTTCGTCGACCGTGGCAACGAATTTGTCAGTGACTTTTTGAAGCTCGTCGCCACCACGACGTTCATCATCTTCAGTGATGAGTTTGTCTTTTTGAGCGGCTTTTAAAGTATTGATGCCATCGCGACGGATATTGCGAATGGCCACACGTGCATTCTCTGCTTCGCCACGGCACACTTTCGCAAGCGCCTTACGACGCTCTTCGGTCAGAGGTGGCAATGGCACACGAATAGAGGTGCCGGCAGTTGACGGGTTCAGACCCAAATCAGAATTGATAATCGCTTTCTCGACCTTGCCCACCATCGATTGCTCCCATGGGGCCACAACCAATGTACGTGCGTCTTCAACCGACACATTCGCCACCTGTGAAACTGGAACTTCGCTGCCGTAATACTCGACCATCACCTGCTCTAGCAGCGATGGGTGCGCACGGCCTGTGCGGACACGGCTCAACTCTACTTCAAACGCCGCAATGGTTTTTTCCATACGCGCTTGAACATCTTTTTTTGTATCTTCGATCATATTAACAGTTCACTCGAGTGCCAACGGACTCACCGCACACCACACGAATGAGATCTCCTGGATTATTTAAATTAAAGACTTGCAAATCGAGGTTATTCTCACGGCACATCACCATCGCGGTGGCGTCCATCACACCGAGACGCTGGTCAATAGCGTCTGAAATCCGCAACGAGTCGTAACGCACCGCGTCGTCAAATTTCATTGGGTCCTTGTCGTAAACACCGTCGACCTTGGTCGCCTTGAGCATGACATCAGCGCCCACTTCGACGGCTCTGAGGGTTGCAGCCGTGTCGGTGGTGAAGAACGGGTTGCCAGTGCCTGCGGCAAAAATCACGATGCGACGCTTTTGTAAGTGCCGAACGGCACGACGGCGAATGTAGTCCTCACAGACTTGATTGATTTTTACGGCCGACATCACGCGCGCATACACGCCGACACGTTCAAGGGCGTCCTGCATGGCAAGAGAATTAATGACCGTGGCCAGCATACCGATATGATCGCCAGTGACACGGTCCATACCGCCTTGCGCCAGACCTGCTCCGCGGAAGATATTTCCACCTCCGATAACGACGGCCACCTCAACGCCTAATTCATTCAACGTGCGGATTTCGTCTGCTACGCGCCCTATAAATTTGGGATCAATCCCAAAATCTTCATCCCCCATCAACGCCTCGCCACTTAGCTTTAGTAGTATGCGTTTGTAGATGGGAGTCATAGGGTAACCTCATTAGATAAACCGCATCATTCTAGCCTGATTAGCGCTTAATAAAAAGAACCACAGCGCATTATCGGGCATAAAAAAAGGCGCATAAGGCGCCTTTTTAAAGAGTCTAGATGATTAAGACTTCGATGAAGCTGCAGCTTGCTGCATAACTTCAGTCGCAAAATCAACTTCCTCTTTCTCGATGCCTTCACCGACTTCAAAGCGCATAAAACCAGAAACGCTTGCGCCTTTGTCGCCGAGCAGCTTGGCCACTGTGATTTCAGGGTCTTTAACGAATGGCTGACCGACCAGTGTGATTTCTGCAAAGAATTTGCGAATACGGCCATCGACCATTTTTTCGATGATTTCTTGTGGCTTGCCACTGTCTGCCGCTTCGGCCATCAGAATGCGGCGTTCGCGCTCGACAGTCTCTGCGTCAACATCTTCGTTGTTCACAAAGCTTGGGCGACTCGCAGCAATGTGCATAGCCAGATCTTTACCCAAATCTGCATCGCCGTTTTCAACCGCAACCAACACGCCAATACGACCACCGTGGCTGTACTGACCAATGGCGCCGCTGGCTGATTCAATTACGAATGCACGACGCACTTGGATGTTCTCACCAATACGAGCGATCATTTCTTGACGGGTCAATTCGATGGTTTTACCTTCGTATGCAGCAGATTCCATCGCAGACAACGCTGCAACGTCAGTTTCGCCCGACGCCAGAGCTAAGTCAGCAACAGCTTGTGCAAATGCGGCGAAGTCGTCACCTTTAGAGACGAAATCGGTTTCGCAGTTGACTTCAACCATCGCCGCTTTTGTACCGTCAACAGCCAAGGCTACAACGCCCTCTGCTGCGACACGACCGGCCTTCTTATCAGCTTTCGCTAGGCCTGAAATACGCATCGCTTCAACAGCGGCTTCAAGATTGCCCTCTGCTTCAACCAATGCCTTTTTACATTCCATCATGCCCGCGCCTGTGCGCTCGCGGAGTTCTTTAACCATTGCAGCTGTAATAGCCATGATGTGGTTCCTCAAAAAAAGTGTGGGGCGTAAACGCCCCAAAAAATTAAATATTGGGACTGCGATTACTCAGCAGACGCCGCTTCTTCAGCAGGCGCCTCTTCACGAGGTGCAACGCCAGCAGCTGCCGTTTTCGCTTCGATGATCGAATCTGCAACAGAGCCCGCAAACAACTGAATCGCACGCAACGAGTCATCATTGCCAGGAATAACATAATCAACGCCGTCTGGATCGTTGTTAGAGTCAACGATGCCGACGACTGGAATACCGAGTTTACGCGCTTCAGCAATCGCGATTTTTTCGTGACCAACGTCGATTACGAAAATCGCATCTGGGAGGCGCTCTAGGTTAGCGATACCGCCAAGAGAACCTTCCAATTTTTCAAGTTCACGACGGAGCATCAACGATTCTTTCTTTGAAAGACGCTCTTCAACACCTTCCTCGAAGGATTTCTGGATGTCTTTCATGCGACGAACCGACTGTTTTACAGTACGGAAGTTAGTCATCATGCCGCCCAACCAACGCTTGTTGACAAAGGGCATACCACAAGACAATGCTGCTTCAGCAATCGCCTCGCGCGCAGAACGCTTGGTGCCAACGAACAGCACCCTGCCGTTTTTCGCTGCGATTTTGCCGAGGAAGTTATTTGCATCATTCAACGCTGGAACAGTGTGCTCAAGGTTGA
>JABXHR010000044.1 GCA_013373515.1 Gammaproteobacteria bacterium
AAAATCACCTCCAAGAAAATCGCCGAACAAGCGGGCGTGAGTACCGTGCCGGGCTATACCGGCGTGGTCAGCGGCACCGAGCATGCACTCGAAATCGCCGCAGAGATCGGCTATCCCGTTATGCTCAAAGCCTCCGCTGGTGGTGGCGGCAAAGGCATGCGCGTGGCGTACAACGAAGCCGAGTGCCGCGATGGCTTCGAGCGCGCCACCAACGAAGCGCGCTCTAGCTTTGGCGATGACCGCGTGTTTATCGAGAAATTCGTCACCGAGCCGCGCCATATCGAAATTCAAGTGATGGTCGATCAATTTGGCAACGGTGTTTATTTGGGCGAGCGCGAGTGCTCGATCCAACGCCGCCACCAAAAAGTGATCGAAGAAGCGCCGTCGCCGTTTATCGATGAGGCCACCCGCAAAGCCATGGGCGAGCAGTCCTTGGCGTTGGCTGCAGCAGTGGACTACTGCTCTGCAGGTACAGTTGAATTTATCGTCGATGGTGATCGCAATTTCTACTTCCTAGAGATGAACACGCGTTTGCAGGTAGAGCATCCTGTGACCGAACTGGTCACCGGTTATGATTTGGTCGAGCTAATGATTCGCGTGGCGGCAGGTGAGAAACTACCCATCACCCAAGCCGACATCCAACTCAACGGCTGGGCAATGGAATCGCGCGTCTATGCTGAGAACCCGCTTCGCGGCTTCTTGCCCTCGACGGGCCGGTTGACCGCCTACCAGCCCCCAACTGAAAGCGATACCGTGCGCGTAGATACCGGCGTGTACGCAGGCGGAGAAGTGTCAATGTTCTACGACCCGATGATCGCCAAGCTGATCACCTACGGTGAAGATCGCAATACCGCCATCGACAATATGATCGGCGCGCTAGACCGCTATCACATCAAGGGCTTGGACCATAACATTCCCTTTTTGAATGCCCTGATGAGCCACACTCGTTTTATCGAAGGCCGTCTGACCACCAATTTTATCGCCGAAGAGTTTGGCGACGGCTTTTCAGCCGAGCATATGGTGCCCAAGGACCCCATCCCCATGCTGGTCGCCGCGGCGGTGGTCAACCAAAGCTACCGCGATCGCTCTGCCTTGCTATTCGATCCAACGCGTGGTTTGCATTACCAAGCCCCCAGCGATTGGGTGATGGTGGCAGGCGGCGCAGAGTATCGCACCCACATCAGCAGCGATGAGGATGCGATCACCGTCACCATCAACGACGAACGCCATATTGTGACCACCGATTGGCAGCGCGGCCAAGCGGTGATGGAGGCATCGATCAACGGCGTGGAACTAGGCTTTCAGGTTGAGCGTCAGGGCGCGTCACTCAGCATCATCCACCGCGGCGCAGAGTTAAAAGTACTCACCCTCCCGGCCGCGACCGCGCATCTCAACCAACATATGATCGACAAGATCCCGCCCGATTTGTCGAAATTCTTGCTGTCGCCAATGCCCGGCCTGTTGGTGAAACTGTCTGTTGCCGTTGGCGACAAAGTACAGCAAGGCCAAGAACTCGCCGTCATCGAAGCGATGAAAATGGAAAACTCCATGCGCGCCGAGAAAGACGGCGTGGTGAAGGCCATTGAAGCCTCTGAAGGACAGAGCTTGTCGGTTGATCAGGTGATTATCGAGTTTGAATAAACGTACCTGACACCGCGAGTACTGTTGCACTCCCACACTCGGTGGGAGTCGCCCAAATCTCTTCACTCGACGCACGCACAGCGTTGTATTCAAGCCCGCCCGCAGCCGTCAGAAATTCATTCAATAATCTATTCATTTTTGTATTCATGGAAGATCATGTACTATGATTTATATGAATTTATTGGCCACAAGAATCTATTCATGAAATCGCACACCGATGCCATTCTTCGCTTTTTGCGGCGCGGCCCAGCCAGCGGCTCGGCGATCTCACGCGAGTGCGGCGTCAGCCAACCGACTGTGTCGAGATTCCTCAAACAAATCGAAGACCGCCTATTGGCCATCGGTAACGGACGCAGTCGGCAGTATGCCTTGAAACGCGCTGGCGCCGATGAACTACCCATTTATCGCGTACTCGAAGATGGCCGTGCCGAGAAATTTGCCACGATTACCGCCATCGAACCTGCAGCGTTTTGGGTCAATTACACCTATCGCGAAGCCGAGTTTTTCGAAGGCTTACCGTGGTGGATGCAAGACATGCGACCTCGAGGCTTTTTGGGGCGCATCAATGCGCGGCACAACACACTGGGCCTACACCCAGACGCCAGCTATTGGAGCGATGACAGCCTATTAGAGTGGCTCAATCGCGAAAATTCAGACCCAATCGGCAACCTATTAATTGGCCGCGAGAGCTATCAGCGCTGGCTAACCGCCCCCAGCTCCACAAATGTCAGCTGGGCGCAATTGCCCGCCATGGCCAAATCGGCGTTAGCAGGCGAAAGTGTGGGCTCCTCTGCAGCCGGCGAACAGCCCAAGCTCACCGCTCGACTAGACGGCGTAGAAACCCTCGTAAAATTTAGCCCCATGTTGGATCAGGCGGCGGGCGTTCGTTGGGCGGACGGCCTATATGCCGAGCATCTAGCGCTCAAGCTGCTGAGCGAAGCGCATTTTGATTGCAGCGATAGCGATACTCGGATCATTGAGGCGCAACGATTTCTGGTCGTAAAGCGCTTTGATCGCCTGCCAGAGGGCGGACGCAGAGGCATTATTTCCTTGGAATCGGTGCTGGCCCAATTTGTAGGCAATCTTGATCGACCCTGGCCAGAATCGGCCAAATCTCTGGCCAGCAAACAGCGAATACTGCCCGAAACCGCCAGCATGATGACAAGGCTTTGGTGTTTTGGCCAGCTCACGGCCAACACCGATATGCACAACGGCAATCTAAGCTTTGTGCTTACCGGCTCAGGGCCACTATCCATGGCCCCCGTCTACGATATGATGCCGATGGCCCTTATGCCGCGCCCCTCCGGACACATTCCTGAGCACTTCAATTTAAATCCCCAGTGGGCCTTTGCAACACGACAAGATTGGCAAGCCGCCTATCCGGTGGCAATGCAATTTTGGCAGCAGTTGGCGGGTACTGAGGAGGTGTCTGCCGAGTTTAGAACGCTTGCGGACGGCTTTGTCGTTGCGTTAGTGCCGATGGAGCGCATGATTAGTGCGTTGGCCTAGAGGGTTTCGAGAGCTTGAACAGCTTGAGCTGGCCCGCACGATGGAGAATAAAAATTACCGGATATTTCCGAATCACATCCGGAACTGGATTGGTCAACCCAATCCGTTGCAGGAAATCGCACTTGCCAGAGCGCAGCGATTTGTTAAAGGTATTGGCAAGATCACTGCAATTTCTTGAGTTTCTAGCGGATTAACTGGCCGCCATGGTCAGTTTCAGCCAGAATTCTCGATATTTGTAGCCATCTAACCGTAACTTCCAAATAAACGACCAAATCTAGCAATAAACCAAAAAAGTAATCTTCGATGAAGCAGTATCTACCCTGTCGCATTCAGAAAGTGGTGTCCTTTGTTGCGTCTTTGGTCAGCTCTTGATACTCGAAGTGCCCCACCCACGTGCCACACTTCCTTTTGCCCCGCTGCACTTGATTTGCATGGTGCGGGCACGAGCGTGTCTGGCATCGTAGGACACAAAACATCGCGCTGACAAAATGGTTGGAAAGTAACCGATTTGTTAAGATGGGGCTGTCCCCGGGGGGGGGTTGCCTTATTCAATTTTAAAAACATACCATTTTTCATCCGAATCAATTAGAACTCTTTCACCCGAAGAAAAAAGTATGTCGGTAAATGGCCCATTGACATAATCAAGCCCATAGCCCATCAATACTCCAGATACGCCTAGGCCAGAAGAATAAACCGAAATTCTAACACTGGTTAGCTCTCCCTGAGATAAAGACCCAGTGCGGAAACAAGTCAGTTTTTCGCCGTCAATGCCTGCGAGCAACCTACTCGCTTTCTCTCTTATTCCATCCGTAACCTTAGTTGACGAGTCTTTAAAATATTTAACCTCTCCACTTACACCTATTGAACGAATCGAACTCTCCATTGAGCAGTAATCACTCAGACTCACTAATATCTGCTTTCGGTCATAGAAATTATCTATTAGCGATGGCATCGTCGGCGCATTTTCAGAATTAGAGCAGGAAATTATCAAAAAAAATACAAAAAACACTGGAAATAGTCTAATCATTATATTTTGCCTAATAATTCGAATTATAGTAATCCCAGCCATTCATTATGTTGATTGAATCACCTAGATTATCTCCCAATGTTCCGGACTTCCTCCACGTTGAATGCGGGCAACACGGGACAGCCCCATCTTAACAAAAGGTACTGTACCCTTGGGACAGCCTCATTTTAACAAATTGGTTACTTTCCACCCCCTTTGTCAGCGCGACGATTAAAGCTATCGTGCAAACTTAGCCATATGACCCGACCTCGCACAGACATCGTCAATCTCGAACACGCCACGCACTACCAGCAACGGTTGCCCCCGGTCACGTGCCGCTGCGACATCCACCCGGGACAGCCCAGTGATCACACCGTGTAACAATTTGCAAATTGTAGCCATTGGGCTACAATGATGCACTACACTTTACGCTCAACTAAGATATTTAAAGACTGGCTCAGATCCATTCGAGATCAGCGTGCAAAGCATTCGATCGCACAGCGTCTTGATCGAGTTCAGATCGGAAATTTTGGCGATTGCTCGCCCGTTTGCGAAGGTGTGAGTGAGCTGAGAATTTTCGTTGGTAAAGGCTATCGTGTTTATTTAACTGTCAGAAAGCAAACGATTGTGTTCTTGCTTTGTGGTGGGCACAAAGGCAGCCAGGCAAGAGACATCTCATTAGCTAAAGAACTTAACCGTCAGCTTGACGACAATCAGGAGTAGGACATGGCAATCGAAACTTTCGAATACAATCCATTCGATGAATTACTAAGTGAGTCAGATATCCCACAATATCTGCTTGATGCCGCTTCGGATGATGACCCAAATCGGTTTGTCGTCGCGCTAGGCAATGTCATTAAGCACAAAGGTGTCGCGAACATTGCTAGAGCATCCGGGTTAAACCGAGAGAGCCTTTATAAATTGACACGAGAGCCGATTCGCCAGCCTCGGTGGGATACCGTGCATAAAATCTTTAAGGCGCTTGGTATCAAGATTCAAGTTGTGGCGTAAGACCAAACGGCGTCAAAAACCCACCTACGAACGTCCCATCTTAACAAAATGGTTACTTTGCAACCGTCTTGTCGGCGCGATGCTCGCAGATATCTTGCAAACTGCGCTTATGACTCAACCATGTGCAGACATTATCAATCTGGAACACGCCACGCACTCTCAGCAACCGTTGCTCACGGTAATGTGTCGGTGCGTCAGTCGCGCTTGCTTGTGTACAGATAACTTTTGCTACTGGCCGCAATCGCGCGACCTCCAACGGTCGCACAGAGTGCTCTGAGGACTACAAGCATTGAATTATCGTGATTATTAGAGACCACAATGATGCTGCTTCAGGTGGAGAGCAAAGAATGGCAATGTGCAAAATGATTTGATTTATTATTAGAGTGTGTACACTGTGTACATTACTTGAAAACCACTTTCCAATGAGCAACGCCATGGCAACTCATCCGTTTACTACACGCATCGACTCCGAGATTCTGAATGACCTTAAATTTCTGGGTAGCGCCATGAATAGATCGGCCTCCTCTATAGCTGCAGAGTGTCTTCGCGAAGAGGTTTCATTGCGTGCAGAAAGGCTTCGTCGTATTCAGAGCTCCGAAAACGAAGCGGCACAAGGGCAATTTGTCTCAGCAGAAGTAGTTAACGAATGGCTGCTGTCCATTGGAAACGCTGATGAGCTCCCGCCGCCAAGTGCCGATATTGATCGATCAAAGTAATCAATGAAGTTGATTTGGCTACCCTCGGCAGTTCAGGATCTTACCACTACCGTTGACTATCTACGCGAGCGTGCAGATCCTTCTACCGTCAACCGTTTCGCACGCCGCATCCATGCCGTTGCTACTCAATTAGAAGAGATGCCTTATATGGGGCATGTCACGCCAGAAGATGATCGCTTCCGCGAATTCCATATTCCCGGATCAACCATCAATCTTATTTATCGTGTATTTGAACAAGAGGGCGAAATCCAGCTACGGAGTGTCTTTGATACTCGACGGCTTCGATTTGATGACTGGGACTGATATTGAGCATCGCGTATTTAGTGTTGCGACAACGGTGCCATCATCTCAGTTCAATCACCGGCGAGCAAAGCTTGCGAAAGATCGGCACAAACCTCGCATTTAACCACCCAAAGCCTAAAGCCGACCCACAAAAGCCTCCAAATCTAGCCCTTCGGCCCTATAAACTGCCTTGATGGTCGGAGACATAGACATTCGCTGAAGATAGGCAGTTAATCTCTCAAAGCGCGTAAACTCAACACTCTCAGGCACCCATCCAGCCAACATAAACAGAAAATAATCACAGGCACTCAGTTGATCACCAACCAAATACGTCGCATTTCTAAGCTGCTGATCGAGTATGTTTAGGGACTGCGCGATTCGATCAATAATTGCCGACTGGACATCGGCAATGCCGCCTGGATCTGTGGTATAGCGCTCTGGGTGGTAGTACACCAATAAATCTGCTTGAAGCGTATTGTTTAGAAACGCCAGCCACTGGAAAAACAGCGGCCTATCGGGATGGCCCAGCGCTGGCATTAGCCCGCAATCAGGGTGCCGCTCACACAGGTGCACGCAGATGGCGGCACTTTCAAACATCGGCTGGCCATCCATCACTAGCGCAGGAATGCGCCCGGTTGGGTTGAGCTTTAGGTAGTCGGGCGCTTTATGCGCATTGTTGTCTTTATCGACGGGAATCAGCTCATACTGCGCCCCGATATGATGCAGCAGAAAGTGTGGCGCGAGGCTCGCATTGTTTGGGGCGTAGTAGAGTTTGATCATTTGGATGCTTTTCGCACGGGCTGTTTTTAGATCATACTCGCGTCGCGTAAAACCATCAGCGCCTAGACGTTATCAACACTTGAAGCGTCTCATCGAACGCTAGGCTAATGGGATTGCCTTTAAAGGAGGATGACTGCATTGCCCCCTGCACTAGCGCGTTGGCCGCAGGCTCTGAGAACACCTCGTTGGGAAGTCGATTCGTTAAATGGGTAAAAACAAAGCGCCCAAGCAATTGATCCACAGTGCCTGTTTCACCAAAGGCTGTCTGCACCATGTCGTCGAGTTGTTCAAATTTTTGTAGCGACAGTTGACGTTGCGCCATCACCTGGCGATTAACCTGAAGCGCTGCGGGTAACAACTGGGCGCATATTGCACCGTGTGCACATTCATAAGCCCCACCGATCACCGATGCAAAGCCATGCACGACGCCTAAACCCGAATTTGCCAATGCCACCCCACTCATGTAGGCCGCGTGCTGTAATCGCTCCAGTTCCGGCGCTAATAACCGGTCGAGCGATAAGCGGAACAATGACTCAAGGGCAATGGGAATTTGCGCTTTACAGATTGCGTCGGTTTGCGGTGTGGCTTTACAAGACAAGAACGACTCAATCAATTGCGTAATAGCATCCATTCCCGTTGAGAAGATGATATGCCAAGGTAGATCGTCGCAGAGATTGGCATCTAAAATGACGCAACTGGGGATCATTTTGGGATCGCGCAAGCTGACCTTCACACCGCGATCTTTGACTTTGATGACTGCGTTTTTGGTGGCTTCTGCACCCGTGCCTACCGTTGTAGGCACCGCAATAAACGCTACGATGTCGTGATCGAGCGGTGTGCCTCGACCGACAACCTCTAGGTAATCGGCAATAGGTGCTTTGGCGTTTAACAAAGCGGCGACGGCTTTGCCGTAGTCGACAGTACTGCCGCCGCCAACAGCGATCACCGATGCAAATGCTTTATTTCGCCAAACGCCAAGGTGTTGTTCTAATTGTTCAAGCTCGGGCTCACCGCTGACCGCGCAAATCGTCAACGGGCGGCTGGTCAACGGCCAATCTTGAACCAAGCGCTCAATTGCATTTAGAGATTTAGAATGGATCAACAACACCTCACCAGGCTGTGCCCATTCAGCGAGCTGCTCAATGCTGCCGCGCCCCTGAATCAGGCGCGCGGGCTGTAACAGAAGATCATCCATTCCATCTCCCTGTGCTAAAGCTACGGCACTAGAACTGTACGCCAATGGTGGATGCCACGGCAGCCGCCCAGCGTGCCGTTTTTTGCCCGCGTTCCTTGCTTGGCATGTTCGGCGCAAAGCCCGAGTCAACAGCCCATGTCTCTGCAAACTCGCGTTGGGCTGGATAGACGCCAGCACGATGACCCGCGAGCCAAGCTGCACCGGTCGCAGTGGTTTCCAGCACCTTTGGACGTTGCAC
>JABXHR010000164.1 GCA_013373515.1 Gammaproteobacteria bacterium
AGCCCCGATCATCTGGACCGTCATGGCGGATTGGAAGGTTATATCGCTGCCAAGAAAAACATTTTTGCCAACCAAACGGCTGAACAGTTTGCCGTCATTGGTGTGGATGACCCCCACAGTCAAGCCGTCTGCACGGAACAAGCCCTCACAGCCGCCAAACGCATCGCCATTTCAGCAGAAGGTCCAGTTGAAGACGGTGTCTTTAGCGATGAAGATGTGTTGATTGATGAAGCCTTCAGTGCAGAAGGTGCGCAAGTGATGGACTTATCTTCCATCAAAACCTTACAGGGACGCCATAACCAGCAAAATGCCGCTGCCGCCTATGCCTGTGCCATGGCCCTTGGCGGCGCACCGGAATGGATCGTGCGCGGCATTGCCAGTTTCCCCGGTCTTGAACACCGTCAAGAAAATGTCGCCACCTTAAACGGTGTGCGTTTTATCAACGACAGCAAAGCCACGAATGCCGATGCAGCTGCAAAAGCCTTGAGCGCTTATGAAAATATTTACTGGATTGCCGGCGGGCAAGCAAAAGAAGGCGGCATTGACGATTTAAAAGATAAACTGGGCAACGTCACCAAAGCCTTTTTGATTGGAGAGGCCGAAGACCGCTTTGCCCAAACATTGGATGGCATTTTGGACTACACCCGTTGCCAAACATTAGAAAAGGCCATCACGGCAGCTTACAGCGATGCCAAAAAAACCCAAGGCGTGGTCTTGTTGTCCCCGGCTTGTGCCTCTTGGGACCAGTTCACCAGCTTTGAAGCCCGTGGTACGGCCTTTAAAGATATCGTTCATCACTTAGAAGAAGAGGCCGCTTAGAAAATGATCAGCTTCTCTCGTGTCGATACAAGTATTTTGGGCCGCTGGTGGTGGACCGTTGATCGCTGGCTTTTGGCCTCGTTATTATTGATCATTGCCGTTGGCGCTATTTTGACTTTGGCAGCCAGCCCCCCTGTTGCAGCCCGTCTGCATTTGGGAACCTATCACTTTGCCCTGCGTCAATTTTCATATCTGCCCTTGGCTTTAACTGTGATGATTGGCATCTCTTTGTTTAGTCCCATCATGATACGCCGTCTGGCAACGGTTGCCTTTATCGGCTTTTTAATCTTAACCGCCAGCACGCTTTTTCTCGGGTCTGAAATCAAAGGGGCTGCACGCTGGATTTCTTTTGCCGGGTTGACCCTGCAACCGTCAGAATTCTTAAAACCGACCTTCGCCGTTGTGGCCGCCTGGATGTTTTCTGAATGGCGCAAAGACACAAATTTCCCCGGTCATTTTGTCGCCGTCGGATTGTATGTTGTAGTGGCAGGCTTACTCGTCGCCCAACCGGATTTTGGTATGACGGCTGTTATCTCGGCCGTTTGGGGAATTCAATTCTTTATTGCCGGGCTCCCCGTTTTCTTTGTGGTCCTGGTGGCCTTTGTTTTCCTGACCGGGTCCATGGTTGCTTATACCTTTGTTGATCACGTCAAAAGTCGTGTAGATCGCTTCCTCGATCCAACCAGTGGGGATAACTACCAAATTACGCGTTCTCTTGAGGCCTTTCAAAACGGCGGGCTTTTTGGCACAGGTCCCGGTGAAGGCGAAATTAAGAATGTCCTGCCGGATGCCCATACGGATTTTATCTTTGCCGTGGCAGGGGAAGAATTCGGCCTGATCGCCTGTTTGATTATTATCGGTTTGTTTGCCACCGTCGTTTTGCGCGGCTTTGCCCGTATGTTTCGTGAAGACAACCTGTTTGTCTTATTGGCCGTTGGTGGACTTGTCACCCAGTTTGGCCTGCAAGCTGTGATCAATATGGCCTCGACCACACATTTGATGCCCACAAAAGGCATGACACTGCCGTTTATTTCTTATGGCGGGTCCAGCCTTGTATCCCTTGCTTTGGGTATGGGGATGCTGCTGGCCCTGACACGACGACGCGCCGGAGGCGACTTATGAGCGACTTGAAACCTCTTGTCATTTTAGCAGCAGGCGGCACGGGTGGGCATGTCTTCCCAGCGGAATCCCTTGCCAGTGAATTACAAAAGCGCGGCTATCGCCTTGCCCTGTTTACCGATAAACGCGGCGGCACCTATAGCGGTGTGTTGGGTGATTTGGAAACCAAACGCATTTCAGCCGGCGGTGTCGCCGGGCGCGGCTTTTTTGGCAAGGTTAAATCAGCCCTGTCCCTTGCGCTGGGGACCTTCCAAGCCAGACGTCTGCTTGGTCGAATGCATCCGCGCTGCGTTGTCGGCTTTGGCGGGTATGCATCTGTGCCCACAATGATTGCCGCAAGCCTTGGTGGTTATCCGTCTATGATCCACGAACAAAATGCCGTTTTGGGCCGCGCCAACCGCTTGCTGGCCCCCAAAGTCAAACGCATTTGTACATCTTTTGAAAAAGTGGATTTCATCACCGAAGTAAATTCAGATAATGTTGCCTTTACCGGTATGCCCGTGCGTTCCAACGTGATCGATGTGCGCGCTACCCCCTATCAACCGATTGATGACCACAGCCCAATTGAAGTTTTAATCCTTGGGGGATCACAAGGCGCGCAAATCTTTAGTGATGTGTTGCCCGAAGCCTTTGCAAGACTGTCGCCAGCTTTGCGCGAACGTCTGCATGTCACCCAACAATGCCGTCCCGAAGTTTTGGACCAAACCATTGAGGCCTATAAACGCAACGGTCTAAACGCAACGCTGAAACCTTTCTTTGATAATGTGCCGGACCTGCTGGCCAAAACCCATTTGCTGATTGCACGTGCGGGGGCCTCTACCGTGGCAGAAGTGACCACTGTCGGGCGTCCATCCATTTTGGTGCCCTATCCTTATGCCACCGATGACCACCAATCGCGCAATGCCCATGCGGTCGATGAAGTCGGCGCCGGATGGTTGATGCCACAAGAAGCTTTCACCCCGGATATTCTTGCTGATCGCCTAGAGGCGATTTTCAGCGAGCCCAGAACACTTAACAACGCCGCCGCTGCCAGCCTGAAAGCTGGTCGCCCGGATGCTGCCTCGCGCCTTGCCGATGCAGTCGAAGAATTAATCGAGGTTTAACACATGAAATCCCTACCCCTTTCCATTGGCACCATCCACTTCGTCGGCATCGGCGGGATTGGCATGAGCGGGATTGCCGAAATCCTCCATAACCTCGGTTATAAAATTCAAGGCAGTGATTTAAGCGATAACGCCAATGTTCAACGCCTGCGCAAGCTGGGCATGGAAGTCTTTATCGGTCATAGTGCCGAAAACGTCAAAGACGCCCAAGTTGTGGTGATTTCTTCAGCGGTTAAACCCGATAACCCCGAAGTCGTCCATGCCCGTCATAAATTGATCCCTGTCGTGCGTCGTGCAGAAATGCTGGCCGAACTGATGCGCTTAAAAGCCTCCATCGCGGTGGGGGGCACCCACGGTAAAACAACCACCACCACCATTATCGCCACCTTGCTGGATGCCGCTGAAATGGACCCGACCGTCATCAACGGCGGCATCATCAATGCCTATGGCACCAACGCCCGTTTGGGGGAAGGTGATTGGTTGGTGGCTGAAGCAGATGAATCCGATGGGACCTTTATCAAGCTGCCTGCAGCTTGCGCCGTTGTCACCAACATTGACCCGGAACATCTGGATCATTACGGCAATTTCGATACTTTGCGCCACGCTTTTGATACTTTCGTTCAAAATATCCCATTTTATGGATTTGCCGCCCTGTGTATCGATCATGCTGAAGTTCAGGCCATGATCCCACGCGTATCTGATCGCAAAATCGTCACTTATGGTTTTTCCCCGCAAGCCGATGTGCGCGCCACCAATGTGGACATGAACGCCGATGGCGCACGTTTTGATGTGACCATCACGCCGCGCAGTGGCGGGGATGCACGCACCATTGAAGGGCTGCATTTTCCCATGTTGGGCCAACATAACGTACAAAACAGTCTCGCTGCCATTTGTGTCGGTTTGGAACTGGGTATGTCTGATGCCACCATCCGCAAAGGTCTATCGGCCTTTGGCGGGGTGAAACGCCGCTTCACCAAAACAGGCGAAGTCGACGGCATTACCATCATCGATGATTACGCCCACCATCCGGTGGAAATTTCGTCTGTCATGAAAGCTGCACGCGGGGCTGGTCGGGGCAAAGTCCATGCTGTTGTCCAACCACACCGCTATTCCCGTCTACGCGACCTGTTTGAAGAATTTTCCACCTGCTTTAACGATGCCGACAGCGTGATCGTTGCTGATGTTTACCCTGCGGGTGAACAACCGATTGAAGGTATCGACAAACATCATCTTGTGGAAAGTCTGATTTCCCACGGTCACCGCCAAGTTATTTCCCTTGACAGTCAAGACGCTTTGGCTGGGGTGATCAACGATATCGCAGCCCCCGGTGACTATGTGGTCTGCTGTGGGGCCGGTAGCATTTCACAATGGGCCTATGCCCTGCCCGATCAACTTTCTGCCGTGAAAAGGAGCTAATCATCGTGACCACGCCGATTTTATTCAAAGAAGGACTATTGGAAAGGTTGCCGCCTGTGCGCGGTCGCCTGAGTGCCAATGCGCCTTTGGATAAGATCACATGGTTCCGCGTGGGCGGTCCGGCAGAAGTCATGTTCCGCCCCGCTGATCAAGATGATTTGGTGCATTTTATCCAGAATAAACCCACAGATGTCCCCGTTACCTTTATCGGTGTGGGGTCAAACTTGCTGGTGCGTGATGGTGGCATCCCCGGTGTGGTGGTGCGTTTAGGGCGAGATTTTGCCCAAATTCATGTGCAAGGCCAAGAGGTTATCGCCGGCTCAGGTGCCCTTGACGGCAATGTCGCCAAGGTCGCCTTGGAAAATTCTTTAGGGGGTTTAGAATTTCTTAGTGGAATCCCCGGCACAATAGGCGGTGCATTACGTATGAACGCAGGTGCCTATGGCCGGGAGATGAAAGACGTGCTGATCAAAACCACCGCAATTTCGCCAAATGGTGTGCTCAAGACATTAAGTCTTGAAGACATGGGCTATGGCTATCGTCACAGTGATTTAAGTGACGGCTGGACCTTCTTGTCTGCCCACCTACAAGCACAAAAGGCAAATCCTGCAGACATCAGCGCCGAAATGCAGCGCATTAAAGAAGCACGCGGCGACAGTCAGCCCATCCGGGAACGCACGGGCGGATCAACCTTTGCCAACCCTGCAGGTCATAAAGCATGGCAATTGATTGATGAAGCCGGATGTCGGGGCCTAAAACGTGGCGGTGCGCAAATCTCTGAACAACATTGCAACTTCCTGATCAACACAGGCACGGCCTCAGCTGCCGACCTTGAAGATTTGGGTGAAGAAGTCCGCACCCGCGTGAAAAAAACAAGCGGCGTGGACTTACGTTGGGAAATCAAACGCATCGGTATTAAAAAAGGAGAAACCTCATGACAACGCATGTTGCCGTCCTCATGGGTGGCTGGTCCTCAGAACGCGAAGTTTCCCTTGTCAGCGGGGCCGCTTGTGCCAAAGCTTTGCAACAGGCTGGCTACAGCGTCACCACAGTTGATATCCAACGCGATATGGGCACCTTGTTAACACGGCTCTATCCCAAACCCGATGTCATCTTCAATGCGCTGCACGGCCCTTATGGCGAAGACGGCTGCATGCAGGGTTTTTTAAATATCATCAATATCCCTTATACCCATTCCGGTGTGATGGCGTCTGCCATTGCCATGGACAAACCCATGGCCAAACGTCTGTTTGAACAAGCTGGCATTCCCTGCGCACCCCATATAATGGCCAAACGCGAAGATGTGCTGGCTGGTGATGTGATGGAGCGCCCTTATGTGATCAAACCCAGCAATGAGGGCTCCAGCGTTGGTGTCAAGATTGTCCTTGAAGGTGATAATGAAGGTCCCTTCACCCATGATGATTGGCCCTATGGGGATGAAGTCATGGTCGAAAAATTCATCACCGGGCGTGAACTGACCGTTGCCGTCATGGGTGATGAAGGAGCCCTGGGTGTTACAGAAATCTGCACCGATCATAAATTCTACGATTATAGCGCCAAATATGTCGAAGGTGGCTCTTACCATGTCGTGCCTGCGGATGTACCCGAAGAGATCACCAAAGAAGTCAAGCGTCTGGCAGAACTGGCCCATAACACGTTGGGATGCCGGGGTATATCACGCGCTGATTTCAGGTACGACGATAAAACGGGCAAACTATACATTCTGGAAATCAACACACAACCGGGCATGACCCCGACCTCTTTGGTGCCGGAACAAGCGGCAGCTGCAAATATTTCTTTCCCGAAACTGGTGGCATGGATGGTGGAGAAAGCGCAATGCGACAATTAAGCGTTCAATCAACAACAAAAAATAAACGCAAACGCACAACACCGATTTGGAAGAAAGCATCGTTTCGACCACTTGTCTTTAGTGCTGTGATGGGTATTGTGGCGGCGCTGTTGACCTATGCCATTAAAACAGGGTTGACCGATTTAGCAGGTCAGCGCATGGAAAATGCAGCGCTGAGCGTAACGGCCAAATCAGGCTTTACCCTCAATGACGTTTTGGTCGAAGGCCGCCAAAACACACCGTTGAAAGATTTGCGCGCAGTCGTCAATCTGGAACTGGATCAACCGACGTTAGCAATTGACCCGCAAAGACTGCGTGAACGCATCGAAGCCCTGCCATGGGTGGCAAGCGCCAGTGTGGAACGTCAGTTGCCCGATATTATCCACATCAGCCTGAACGAACATAAACCCACCGCCATGTGGCAACATGACGGGACATTCTCCCTCATCAATAAAGATGGTGAAGTGATCCTGACGGGCGGGGACGAAATTAACGTCTTTTCCTATCTGCCGCTGGTTGTTGGTGAAGGGGCACCACAACATGCCCAACAGATGTTGGCTATTTTGGGCAGTGAACCGCAGCTCAACGAAAAGGTCAAAGCTGCCGTGCGCGTGTCAGATCGTCGCTGGGATATCGTAATGGACAATGATTTCACCGTGCGCCTGCCGGAAGAACACCCCGCTCAAGCATGGGCACGTCTGGCACGCTATAACAAAGAACACTCACTTTTTCAGAAAAAGCTCACATCAATCGATTTAAGACTCCCGGATCGAATTCTTGTGAAAATTGATGATTTGGAAACCATTCGTAAACCACTTGTAGGGCAAGATACGTGATCGAAGACATATCTTCGAACATAAATGACTTAAAAAGGACATGCAAAACGTGACAAAGAAAACCAGAAACGGCCTGATTGCGGCTCTGGATATCGGCACTACAAAAGTGTCGTGCTTTGTTGCGCGTGCGGTTTCCGGCAAAGATCCGGAAATCATCGGCCTGTCCCACCAAATTGCCAACGGATTACGCCGGGGCGTCATCGTGGATATGGAAGCGGCTGAAAAATCCATCCGCAGCGCCGTCCATGTGGCAGAAGAAATGGCCGATGACACCATTGATCGTGTTATCGTCAGCCTGTCTGGCGGACACCCGCAAGCCAACCTGCATGATGTAGAAACCAACGTCCACACCGCGCAAATTACTGACCCTGATATCCAACGTCTGTTCACACAAGCCCGCGCACAGGGCCAATTGCCCAAAGACCATGTTCTGCTGCATACTTTGCCCACAGAATTTGCCATCAACGGCGAAACCGGCATACGTGATCCGCGTGGCATGGCCGGGGATCGCCTGAACGTGCGCATGAATTTGGTTTCCGCAAATTCCAGTGCGGTACAGAACCTCAAAACTTGTCTCGAACGCTGCCACCTGGATGTGGAAGAAGAAGTTGTTGCCGCTTATGCCAGCGGCCTTGGATGCCTGGTTGATGATGAAATCAACCTCGGTGTCTGCGTCGTCGACATGGGTGGTGGAACCACAGACCTGGCTGTCTTTGTTGAAGGTGAACTGGTCCATGTAGACAGCATTCCAGTTGGCGGCACACAAGTTACTAACGATATTTCACGCGGGCTGAACACCCCTGTTGCCCATGCTGAGCGCATGAAAACAAAATTTGGCAGCTGCTTGGCCGCGCCCAGTGATGACCATGAAATTTTGCATGTCCCCGTCCTTGGCGAAGAAGATGACGCCGAAGGGACAACCGCAACACGTTCCATGCTGGTTAGCATCATCCAGCCACGTCTTGAAGAAACATTCGAACTTGTGCGCGAACGTTTGCAACAATCCGGCTTTGATAAAACGGTCGGACGCCAAGTTGTTTTGACTGGCGGGGCCTCACAATTGCGCGGCGTCCAAGAACTCGCCGCACGCATTTTGAACAAAAAAATCCGCGTTGCACGTCCGCAAAAACTTGTCGGTTTGGCAGATGCGACAAGCGGACCAGAATTTTCCACCTGTGTCGGACTATTAAAGTACGCACACGAAAAACAAGGAGCATGGCCCTTTGGCCCGCTCCACAACGGACCGGACCCGAACAGTCTTTTTGGCAAATTAGGGTATTGGTTTAAACAAAATTTTTAGATTTAGGCAATAAACTACACTGAATACCCCGATAACCACACAAAAAAGATGGGTCGGGTGAGCGATAACAAGGCAAGTCACACACGTTGTAAAACAGAAAGGGCAGACACAAATGGCCATTAATTTCCAAACACCGGATCAACATCCGGCCCC
>JABXHR010000278.1 GCA_013373515.1 Gammaproteobacteria bacterium
AACGGCAGTGACTCAATATCGCCAACCGTGCCGCCAATTTCGACCAGCGCTACATCGTAGCCTTCGCTGCCTGCCAGTACTAAGCGCTTAATTTCATCGGTAATGTGCGGAATGACCTGCACAGTCTTGCCCAGATAATCGCCTCGGCGTTCGGCGCGCAATACATTCTCATACACCCGACCTGCCGTAAAATTGTTCTTTTTCGACGTCTGAAAACGAATGAATCGCTCGTAGTGGCCAAGATCGAGATCGGTCTCTGCGCCATCATTGGTGACGAAAACTTCACCATGCTGCAACGGACTCATCGTGCCAGGGTCAACGTTAATATATGGGTCGAGTTTAAGGATGGTAACTTTGAGGCCTCTCGCCTCTAGCAGTGCGCCGAGTGAAGCCGCTGCAATGCCTTTGCCAAGGGACGAAACCACGCCCCCAGTGACGAAAATAAATCGTGTCATTATCTATCCGATGGTTGACGTTCAGAACGAACGAGCATGGCGCCACAGAATACCAGAATCACTGCGCTGACTAAAGCAATATTCCCAACAAATTGCCACTCGCAAACAATGATTGCAACTAAAAATATTGTCCGAAAAATCAATCACAATCACTCGGACGCTGGGCCAAAACCATAAACGCCAAGCAATTGATCGCCTGCATAAATCAATGGAATTTTCGGCCGCTCCCATGGTGGAATACGGTTTTCCTGACACCAATGTTTGAATCGCTTACGCGGACGGTTGGCAAACCGAAGCTTTTGCCCAGGCTTGGCAGAACGAACCACAAGATCACACTCAGACAGCCAATCCGCTTGTGATCGGCGAAGAAGTGTTTCGTTCCACTCTAAATCTGATCCAGCCGGCCATACGGTTTCAGGATCTAGCGTTCGATTGGCAACGCAATGTAGCTGATCGTCATAGACTTTTAAACACGCCGTCTGCGTCGAAAACGCAAAGTCATGATCCAGTCTGAGCGTCAACAGACTGCGTTCAAGCTCACACACTGTGGCATTGGAATAGCGGCCCAAAGGGGCAAGTATCTGCATTAATACCCCAGTTCGATCGTGACTGGGCATTTCTCGCCAAACGCCAAGCGACACTGGCCACTCAATTGCAGGTCGCCGCAGTTCGGCTGACATTGAAGCCAGTCTGCCTGCGGCCTCAACTGCCTGAGGGTAACGCGACACAATTTGCGGCACGATTTGTTGCCTCAGCCAGCCTCTTGCCAATGCGTCATCCGCATTCATAGGGTCGTCAATATAAAGGAGACTATGCGCTTGGCAGTACAGTTCTATTTCAGCTTTGCGAACATTGAGCAACGGGCGAATTAGTTGGCCGCGACCAAACTTTCGCGACGGTAAAATGCCAGACATCCCTGCAGGGCTCGTCCCAGTAAACAGACGAAACAATAGGGTCTCAAACTGATCATCGGCATGATGCGCCGTCGCCAAGCACTCGTTGTCACGTAAGTCAGCCTCCAACGCTGCATAACGCGCGTGACGCGCATTGGCCTCCGGCCCGTCATGCCCTGCAACCGTGACAGCCAACGTCAGGAATTCAACAGAGAAATCCGCACAAAGCGCAGCGCAGTGCGCTGACCAGTGCGTCGCGTCAGGATGCAATCCGTGATTAATATGGATAGCGCGAAGGTCAGCCAGACGGTGACGATGGGCCGCAAGACGATGCAACAGACTGTGGGAATCGGCGCCGCCACTGAGTGCGACGCAAACGGATTGGCCGTCGAGCAGCGACCAATCTAGATTCAAATCAACATCAGGCGTCAACAAATCGCCCGTATTCAGCGAAACGCTCACGGCGCATTTCCAAGCGCTCTTGATTGGTGACAGCATCGAGTTCGTTTAACGCAGCCTCGAGTTGCTCGGAGATGTTCTGGCAGGTTTTTACCACGTCATTGTGTGCACCGCCAAGTGGTTCAGCAATGACGCCGTCAATCAAACCAAGCTCATGCAATGCGCCAGAGGTAATTCCCATCGCCTCTGCTGCATCTGACGCTTTTTCGGCGCTCTTCCACAAGATTGACGCGCAGCCTTCCGGTGAAATAACCGAATAGGTTGCGTACTCAAGCATATACACGCGATCGCCAACACCAATGGCCAACGCGCCACCCGACCCGCCTTCACCAATCACCGTACAAATCACTGGGACACGAATTTCCGCCAAACGGAATAAATTGCGTGCAATGGCCTCGCTTTGATTGCGCTCTTCGGCATCAATGCCAGGATAAGCGCCCGGAGTGTCGATCAAGGTAATGATTGGCAGCTGGAATTTCTCTGCCATATCAAATAGACGCAGGGCTTTGCGATAGCCCTCTGGGCGCGGCATACCAAAATTGCGGCGCAGCTTCTCTTTGGTATCTCGGCCTTTTTGCTGACCGATCACCACGACAGATCGCCCATTCAATCGCGCCAAACCGCCCACAATTGCTGCATCATCAGAGAATGCGCGGTCGCCGTGCAACTCTTCAAAATCAGTGAAAATATGGTGTATGTAATCCAGCGCATAAGGTCTGAGAGGGTGCCGCGCCATCTGCGATACTTGCCATGGCGTCAACTTTGCGAAGGTTTTTTTCTTCAGTTCAGCAAGCTTTTTTTCTAGCGTGGCAATCTCGTCTTCAAAGCTCTCGCCAGCATTTTCACCAGCGTAGTGAAGCTCTTGAATTTTGGCCGAAATTTCAGCGATCGGCTGCTCAAAATCTAGGTAATTTGGATTCATCTAGTCAGATTGTCTGATGAGGTAACGCCCTAGTTTACCGAATTTTTATGATTGTGCAGCACTTGGTTTAGCTTGCGTCCGCGGACGCGGTTAATACAAAACCGCCATAACACGATTGGGTGATGCGACCGACAAATTCGGGTTTAAGTGCCTTTGGCTTAGGCCGACATATGCAACTGATGTAACCACCGAAAGAGAATTCAATGAGTGAGCAACGCTTCCGCCTAGTCACGCGAAGTGATTTTGATGGACTGGTTTGTGCCGTACTGCTAAAGCATCTCGACCTAATCGATGACATTTTGTTCGTCCACCCAAAGGACATGCAGGATGGCAAGATCGAAATCACTGACAGAGATATCACCACAAACCTGCCTTACTGCGAAGCGGCACACCGTGTGTTCGATCATCATGCATCTGAACTTGAGCGCGCGGGTGAAATCAAAGAAAACCACACCATTGATGCGGATGCACCCTCCGCTGCTCGTGTGGTTTGGTCATTCTACGGTGGCCACGATGCGTTTCCTGCCGCGTGGGACGAGATGATGGCCGCGGTCGATAAAGGCGACTCTGCGCAATTCAGCAAAGCGGAAGTCCTTGATCCCGAGAACTGGAATTTGCTCAATTTCTTGATGGATGCACGCACTGGGCTCGGCCGATTCAGAGACTTCAGAATCTCGAACTACAGCCTGATGATGGAATTGATCGACATGTGTAAAGATCAATCGATTGAGCAGATTATGCAGAACGAGGACGTTGTCGAGCGGATCGAGCTGTATCAAGAGCAGTCTGAGAAATTCAAAGCACAGATACAGCGCTGCGCGACGGTGCATGGCAATTTGGTGGTGTTAGACCTTCGCAATGAAGAAACCATCTGGGCTGGCAATCGTTTTATGATCTACGCTCTCTTCCCTCAAGCCAATATCTCAATTCATGTACTGTGGGGCTTGAAGCAACAAAACACGGTTTTCGCAACTGGAAAATCGATATTTGATCGCAGCAGCAAAACAAATGTCGGCGAGTTAATGCTTCAATACGGTGGCGGTGGTCACCATGCCGCGGGCACCTGCCAGGTCGCCAATGAAGAGGCAGAAACCGTACTCAAAGCACTGATTGCCAAAATCAATCGGGACGGTTGATGACCTCAGGTCAATGAACGCGCACACTGCGCGTTCAACGACGAACCAAACAGGCAGTTACTGCCGATCACAACGCAATTTCTACAAAAATCTCAACAGCCACTTTCACCCGTAACGTCGGTGTAATCTCTTTCTAGATAAATTGCCAAACTTAAGTCTGAGTGAGGGGTTTCACCAAATCGGCCATAAAAAATACGCTGTTCTTGCGCTTATTTTTTGAATTGACTCTCGCCAACTGCGCAAGATTAATCATTGCCATCGGCTGTTTAAGGCGAAACAATACGCCCTCAATCCTTCTGAAATCGACATTTCGTTACATACCAATAATGAATACTGACACAACAGATGCCGTGAAACTTCTCACGGGTGGCCGTTATGGCCGAGACGATTTTCTAAGCCTTGCCGCAGCCGGCCTCTTTCTACTAGCGGTCTACGGCTACACACTTTACGCTGGTTTCGTCAGTCCCGAACTCATTGCGGCAGCCATTGTTGGGGGCTACATGGCGCTCAATATCGGTGCGAACGATGTGGCCAATAACGTTGGCCCTTCGGTAGGTGCCGGTGCAGTGACGTTGACCGGTGCTTTGTTACTGGCTGGCATTTTTGAAGCCGCAGGCGCACTGATCGCGGGGGGCAATGTGGTTGGTACGATTAAGAGCGGCATCATTGATCCCAGCTCGATTAACGACAGCAATGCGTTTATTTGGCTGATGATTGCCGCATTGACTGCCGGCGCAATTTGGCTAAACCTAGCCACTGCGATCGGCGCACCGGTCTCCACCACTCACTCTATCGTCGGCGGTGTACTAGGCGCTGGCATTGCAGCTGGGGGCTGGGGTGTGGCCAACTGGAGTGCCATGTCGTCAATTGCCGCGAGTTGGGTGATTTCGCCCGTGCTTGGCGGCTTGATTGCAGCAGGGTTCCTCTGGTGGATCAAACGTTCAATCACCTACAAGGAGGACATTCTAGGCGCAGGCATCAAAATGGTGCCGATAATGGTAGCGCTGATGACATGGGTCTTTTCCTCATACCTAATTGTCAAAGGCTTGAAGAAGATCATCAAAATTGAGCTACCGATTGCTGTTTTGATTGGTGCGGGCATTGCCATTTTGAGTTACTTCATCGTCAAGCCCTTGATCGAGCGATTTGCCAAATCCCAGGAAAACAACAAGCAAGCCATCAATGGCATGTTCAAGATCCCGTTGATTTTTGCAGCGGCATTGCTGAGTTTTGCCCATGGTGCAAATGACGTCGCCAATGCCGTTGGCCCATTGGCCGCCATTGCAGAGACCATTTCACACGGTGGCGGCTCTACGACCAAGGCCCCTATCCCATTGTGGGTTAGCTTGATCGGTGCATTGGGTATCGTCGTTGGGCTCGCATTGTTTGGACCGAAACTAATTCGTACGGTCGGCTCAGAAATCACCGAGCTCGATCCAATGCGCGCTTTCTGTATCGGCATGTCAGCCGGTATTACCGTCATTGTGGCCTCTCAGCTGGGATTGCCCGTCAGCTCGACACATATCGCAGTGGGCGGTGTATTTGGTGTGGGATTCCTGCGTGAATACCTCAAAGTAAACTACGCCAAAATCGTGCAGGAAATTCGCGAGCATCATCAGGACGAAGAAGCGCATGTTGCAGACGCCTTCCTCGAGAAGTTTGAAGCTGCGTCCATGACACAGAAGCGTTTGATGCTCAAAGAGATGAAACGCGAACAGAAAGCAAAGCACATCGCGCCATTGACCTTCAGTGAGCGAAAAGCGCTTCGCAAGCTCAACAAAAAAGAGCTAGTCAAGCGCTCTGCACTGTTCAAAATTGCGGCGGCTTGGATAATCACCGTCCCAGCATCTGCGTTTCTGGCGGCATTTGTGTTCTTCGCTATCCGCGGGTTTATGCTGCCCTAAAGCGTGGCTTGGTTTAGACACAAAAAAGCCGGGCATTACCCGGCTTTTTTGTCCCCTGAACTGACTATGCGTAAAGCACTGACACTGCCTTGACCCACGGCTGATCACGGAAAAACTCGAGATTTTGATTGCTGACATCAAATCGGCGTGTTCCTGGTAACCAAACAGCGCCCTCTCCCTTTTCACAGAGCACTTTCAGCTTGATGGGCAATCCGACATCTGCACTCGCCTGAGTCAAAGACTCAATCATAGGCACTGGCAATTGACCATTATGTGACAGACAGTCAATCGTCAGTTCAATCGCCGCACCGCGCATGGCCCTTGCTGCAGACAGATCGACCATTTCTTTGGCACGGATCTGATGCATACCCGAAAAATCGTCGTAGCGAATGCCGCCCTTCAAAATCATTAGCATTTCGACTTCAATCGATGGGCCAAACTGTTCGTTGAGGTCATTGTTCAGTACCACTTCGACGCGGCCACCGCCGTCATCCAACGTGATAATGCCGATTTTGCCATCATTGACCGGTTTGGTGCGATAGCCAATCACAATACCTGCAGCGGTCACTTCAACATCGCGCTTGCGAAACTTCTCTTTGCCCTCAGCAGGCGCGGCCATTTCACACAAACGTTGCAGCCTGCCAGTGGTAATTCGCTCTAATTCCTTTCTGTAAGGGTCGATGGGATGTCCTGTTAAGTACAACCCCACTGACTGCCGCTCGAGCGAGAGTTTCTTGCCCACGGGGTACTCGCCCTTATCCGGCACCACCTCCGCTGGCTCGTCGCTGGGGCCCGCATCGAACAAGCCGAATAAATCATTTTGCCCCGCCGCTTGATCACGATGATGGCGGTCAGCACGCTTCAGGGCATTTTCTATGTCGCAATACAGCGAGTAGCGGTTGGGCCCAAAGCAGTCGAATGCGCCAGCATGAATCAACGACTCCATTATGCGTTTATTCAATTTGCCGTGTCCGATACGCTTCAGTAGGTCAGTCACAGACTTAAAGGGTCCGTCGGCCTTGCGCGACTCCAAGATACCGAGCAGCGCAGCCTCACCCACACCCTTGATGGCCCCGAGTCCATAGCGCAGCGTGCGGTCATCTTGAACAGAAAAATCGATTTCAGATTGATTAATACACGGTGGCAGCACGGCCATGCCCATGCTTTGGCACTCTTCGATCTGCGCGACGACCTTGACCGTGTTGTCTTTATCTGCCGACAACACCGAACACATAAACGGCGCGGGAAAATGCGCCTTGAGCCATGCCGTTTGGTAGCTTAAGAGTGCATAGGCCGCCGAGTGCGATTTGTTGAATCCATAACCCGCAAACTTCTCCATCAAGTCGAAGATGTAGGTGGCGAGCGCCTCGTCGACACCGTTGCCCTTGGCTCCTTCGGTAAAGATCTGGCGCTGTTTGTCCATCTCCTCTGGCTTTTTCTTACCCATTGCACGGCGCAGAATATCGGCACCGCCCAATGAATATTTGGCCAGTACCTGCGCAATCTGCATCACTTGCTCTTGGTAAAGAATGACACCGTAAGTGGGCTTGAGTACTGGCTCCAAATCTGGATGCGGATAGGTGACTTCTTGGCGCCCGTGTTTGCGATCGACAAAGTCATCCACCATGCCAGACTGCAGCGGGCCAGGTCTAAAAAGCGCCACCAACGCGACAATGTCTTCAAAACAGTCCGGCTGCAGGCGCTTGATCAGCTCCTTCATGCCGCGTGATTCGAGTTGGAAGACCGCCGATGTTTGCGCGGTTTGCAAAATATCAAACGCGGCTTTGTCATCCATGTCGATGGCTGAAATATCGATCTCGCTGCCGCGTGCGCGCATGATTTTTAGCGCATTGTCGATGATGGTCAGCGTGCGCAGCCCGAGGAAGTCAAACTTCACCAAGCCGACGGCTTCAGCGTCGTCTTTATCAAACTGGGTTACGGCGCCCTGTGCACCTTCCTCTAGGTACATCGGGCAAAAATCTGTAAGTGCCGATGGTGCAATCACCACCCCGCCCGCGTGCTTGCCCACATTGCGCGCCACACCCTCAAGCTTGAGCGCCATGTTGATCAGTTCGGTGACTTCCTCTTCGTTATCGTAGCGCGCCTTGAGATCAGGGGCTTCTTCCAGCGCCTTGGTCAGCGTCATCCCCACTTCAAAGGGTATGAGTTTGGAGATGCTATCGACAAAGCCATAGCCATGGCCCATAACACGTCCGACATCACGTACCACCGCTTTGGCCGCCATGGTGCCGTAAGTGATAATTTGCGACACTTTTTCACGCCCGTACCGCTCTGCGACGTAATTGATCACCTGATCGCGCTGGTCCATACAAAAATCGATATCAAAATCCGGCATCGATACACGTTCTGGATTTAAAAATCGCTCAAACAGCAAGTCGTACGGAATGGGGTCCAAATCTGTAATCAGCAAGGCATAGGCCACCAGAGACCCAGCTCCCGAACCCCGCCCCGGCCCAACCGGAATATCATGGTCTTTGGCCCATTGAATAAAATCGGCAACGATCAAGAAATAGCCCGGAAAGCCCATTTGGATAATGACGCCCAGCTCCCGATCGAGGCGCTCGATATACAGCTGCTTGGTGGCCTCGTCCGGCGGCGGATCCATTTGCTCGAAACGATTCTGCAGCCCTTTGTGCGACTCGGTGCGAATAAAATCGTCTTCCGTCATGCCCTCGGGCACTGGGAACGCAGGCAATACTGGTTGGCCGAGCGTCAGCGTGACGTTGCACATTTTGGCAATCGCTACCGTGTTGCTGATTGCATCTGGCAAGTCTGCAAACAACGCCACCATTTCCTCTGGTGAACGCAAATATTGCTCGTCGCTGTATATTTTTGGACGCGAATTATCGGCGATCACTCGACCCTGGTTGATGCATACGCGGGTTTCGTGCGCATCAAAATCGTCCGCTTTGATAAATCTCACATCATTGGTGGCAACCAACGGGGTCGCAGTGCGCTCGGACAGCAGCACCGCCGCACGTAAATGCGGCTCATCTTCAGGGCGGCCGCAACGCTGTATTTCAAGATAATAGTGGCCATCAAATAACTGCTTCCAGCCTTCGACAAGCGATGCCGCCGCATCGAGATCGCCGCGCAGCAGTTGTTTGCCCACATCGCCTGCGGCCGCCGCAGAGAGCGCAATCATGCCAGCGGTGCTTTGAGGTGTTAGCCACTCACGATTGACTGCCACAACGCCCTGAGATTGTCCGTCGGTATAGGCCCGTGTAATCAGCTCGCACAGGCGCACGTAGCCTTCGGTCGTCCGCGACAATATCACCACTCGATTGAGCTCGCCGTCCGCCTCTCTGACGGTAAGATCCACCCCGAGAATGGGCTTAAGACCCGCGCCGAGGCAAGCTTTATAAAACTTCACCCCAGCCATCATGTTGTTGGCATCCGTCAATGCTGCCGCGGCCGAGTGCGCAGACAATGCACCGACCATTGGCTTGATTCGCAAAACCGAATCAACCAACGAATACTCAGTATGCAGATGTAAGTGGACGAATTGTGCCTCAGACATGATGTTCCTCTAAATACCGTTTAACCGGCCCAAAGCTGCGCCGATGTTGGGGGCAAATTCCCACTTGGTGGATGGCTTCAATATGCGCTTTGGTCGGATAACCCGCGTGTTTTTCAAAACCGTAATGCGGATACTGAACCGCCAAATCATCCATAAAACGATCTCGATGCTGCTTGGCAATGATCGATGCTGCGCTAATGGCAGGTTCAGTCGCATCTCCACCGACAATGCAGCGCGTGGGCATATTGAGTCCAGGGTCTTTGTTGCCATCCACCAGCGCCAATCGACACTCCACCCGAATGCCCGCCAAAGCACGGCGCATCGCGACAAAGCTCGCTTGCAGAATATTGATCTCGTCGATTTC
>JABXHR010000029.1 GCA_013373515.1 Gammaproteobacteria bacterium
AGTATTACCGACGTGAATTTGGATGAGTCTTACCGCTCTGCAATCTCAGAGCAACTCGCCGAAATGCTATTGATAATAACTTATTATCGAATCTAACAGAAATATGGGGTTTAGCTTGAAAATTTTGATAGTTGGCTTTGGTCAGCTTGGTAGCCGCTACTTGCAGGGTTTCTGTAAACTTCCCGGAACCACCGTCGTTCACGTGGTCGAGCCAAATAATTATGCCTTCGAGTTGGGCGTTGAGGTATCGGGGGTCAAGGCGTTCCCATCTGTTCTACTTTTTCGTAAAACTGTTGATACTGTTGATGCTGAATACGATGTGGTCGTTGTGGCGACATCTTCGAGGCCCAGAGCGGATTTGGTTGAATCTCTGGCTGCGCGCATCGTTTCAAACGGTTGGGTTCTCGAAAAGATTTTGGCGCAATCTTTGAGAGATTTGAATCGAATAGAAGCGGCCTTAAAGGGGCAGAAAGCTTGGGTCAATACACCACGAAGGATTACATCACTATACAAGGCTTTCAAGACTGTTTTAGCAGGAAGAGGTCCACTGTCATTTAACTTACAAGTACCAGGATTCGCATTGGGCTGTAACAGCATCCATTTTATTGACGTCGTTAGTTGGTTGTCCGATTCTCCGGTTGAGCGAGTAGATATTACAGCCGACTCCAAAGGTTGGTATGGCGCGAAACGCGAGGGGTACGAAGAGTTTAATGGGAAGTTAATCGCGCACTATTCAGGCGGAAGTACTCTGACGATCGACAACACTTGTATTGAAAGTAAAGCGCAGGTTGTTTGTGATGTTGGAAATGACAGCTTTCTTTTAGTTGAATCCAAGGGTGTTTATTGCGGCGGTGAATTGCTTCTGGAGGGGTATGTTGAGTACCAAAGTGAACTCTCGACTGATTTGGCGATGCGAATAATAGAGGGCGATTTGGACAATTTTCTACCGACTTTGTCTGAGTCTATTCACCAGCACAAAGCATTTTTCTTTGGTCTAATGAATGACAATACACTATCTCCAAATGATCAATCTGATTGGAGGATTACTTGATTATGAGAAGTATACTACTCGTTGGTGCTGGAGGGATGGCTCGAGCATACTTTGATGTCATTCAAAAACTTGACATCGACTTCGAGATTGTTTGTCGCTCTGCGAGTAGCGCAGCTAAGTTTGAGAAAGAGAAGGGACACCGACCAATACACGGAGGACTTGAGGAATATTTAAAATGTTCAAATACACCCAGTCACGCAATTGTCGCGGTCGGCGTAGAGCATCTAAGAGAAACTACTGAGCGGCTCTTGAATTTTGGTGTTAAAAATATTCTAGTCGAGAAGCCTGTGGGGTTGTATATCGAGGATATTGATTCCTTAAACGCAGCAGCTTATCAGATTAATGCAAATGTCTATGTTGCGTATAATCGGAGATTTTATGCCTCGGTCTCTAGGCTACTTGAGCTAAGCGACGGTGATGGCGGAATTAGGTCTATCTCTTTCGATTTTTCTGAATGGTCTGACCGCATTGCACCGCTGATAAAAGGAGCAGGCGTTAAAGAGAGGTGGGTGCTTAGTAATTCAACGCATGTTATAGACCTAGCCTTTTTTTTGGCGGGTCGTCCGGCTGAACTTAGTAGCTATGTGTCAGGTCAGCTTGATTGGCACCCTAATGGTTCGTGCTTTTCTGGTAGTGGGATTACTGAACAAGGCGTTTTGTTCAATTATAGGGCGGATTGGAATGCACCTGGAAGATGGGCGGTGGTTGCCTACACTGCGAACTTCAAGCTTGAATTGGCGCCTTTGGAGGGGCTTGTGGTAACTAAACGAAACTCGGTGATAGCTGAAAGAATCGATTTAGACTGTGATCTTGAAACGAAATATAAGCCCGGACTCTTTAAGCAAGTTCAGGCCTTTATTGGTGAAGATAAGTCAAAACTATGTTCTATAGCAGAGCAAGCTAAGAATTATCCTTTCTATACCCGCATTGCAGGATATAAGTAAGTAAATGAGCATATTAGATTTAATCGGCAGATCGCAAACATTGTTCCGTCAAGATCTTGACAGAAATGACGAACAATTGAGACAAATTGTAAGCCGATCTTCCTTCTTAGTACTGGGTGGCGCTGGTTCAATCGGGCAAGCTGTCAGCAAGGAGATATTCAAACGGAACCCCCGAAAACTTCATATTGTTGACATAAGTGAAAATAACATGGTTGAGCTTGTACGAGACATCCGAAGCTCCTATGGCTACATCGACGGAGACTTCCAGACGTTTGCCCTAGATATAGGTTCGAGAGAATATGATGCTTTCTTCAAGAGCGATGGACTGTACGACTACATTCTTAATCTCTCTGCGCTCAAGCACGTGCGCAGTGAGAAAGATCCATACACACTGATGCGCATGATCGACGTGAATGTGTTTAATACGGATAAAACACTTCAACAGGCTATCGCTTCAGGAGTGAAGAAGTATTTCTGTGTCTCCACTGATAAGGCAGCAAACCCTGTGAATATGATGGGGGCGTCTAAGCGTATAATGGAAATGTTCCTAATGCGCAGGAGCCTCGAGATTGAAATTTCCACAGCTCGGTTCGCTAATGTTGCTTTCTCAGATGGATCATTGCTGCATGGATTCAATCAACGGATCGAAAAACGCCAGCCGATTGTTGCGCCTAATGACGTTCGACGTTATTTCGTTACTCCTCAAGAGTCGGGTGAACTATGCTTGATGTCATGTGTCTTTGGCGATAACCGAGATATATTCTTCCCCAAACTCAGCGAAGCTTTGCACCTGATTAGCTTTGCGGATATTGCTGTGAAGTATCTTGTAGACAAGGGATATGAACCTGTTCTGTGTGCTAGCGAAGACGAAGCGAGAGAGCTGGCGAAAACGCTTCCAGAACAAGGAAAATGGCCTTGTCTGTTTACTGATAGCGATACTACCGGTGAAAAAGACTTCGAAGAGTTCTTCACTGATCAAGAAACGCTAGATATTGAGAGCTTTGTTAACCTTGGAATCATTAAGAACGAAGCTAAATTCGATAGCCAGAAGCTGTCTGAGTTCGAAGAGCGAATCGATAGCATGAAGCGCGAGTTGGTCTGGGATAAGCACACTCTAGTTGACCTATTTCATTACATGATTCCTGACTTTGGACACAAGGAAACAGGAAAATATCTCGACAGCAAGATGTGAGGTAGCTGTGAGCGACCAACTAATACGTTTCGTTCGTGATTATTTCGGTACCAACGAATTTATTCCGCTTCACGCTCCTATTTTCGCAGGGCGTGAGAAGGAATATGTGGTTGATACGATCGAGTCAACGTTTGTGTCCAGTGTCGGGGCCTACGTTGATCGGTTCGAGCAAAATATGACATCTTATACCGGTTCTCCAAAAGCAGTAGCAACCGTCAACGGTACTGCTGCACTTCATATCGCTTTGAAGCTTGCCGGTGTTCAAACTGGTGATTTGGTAATTACGCAGCCACTCACGTTTGTGGCTACTTGTAACGCCATTGCCTATTGTGGCGCAGAGCCGGTCTTTATAGATGTTGACCGTAACACTCTGGGGTTGTCAGCAACTGCTTTGCAGCAATGGTTGCAAGAAAACACCAAGCTGGATGCCGACGGCATATGCAGAACCCGTGCTGATGGCAGAGTAGTTCGTGCATGTGTGCCAATGCATACCTTTGGTCACCCGGCTGATTTGGATGGCTTAGTTCGCGTCACTTTTGACTGGAATATCGCGTTGGTAGAAGATGCTGCTGAATCTCTTGGTAGTTTCTACAAAGGTCAGCACACTGGTACTTTCGGGATAATTGGTACACTGAGTTTTAACGGCAATAAAATCATGACCACCGGCGGGGGCGGTATGATTCTGGCTGACGCAGCACTTGGTGAACGTGCCAAGCATTTGACCACAACAGCGAAGAAGCCACATCCATACGAATACATCCATGATGAGGTTGGCTACAACTACCGTCTGCCCAATTTGAACGCTGCTTTGGGGTGTGCCCAACTAGAGCAGCTCGAATTGTTCATCGAAGCCAAGAGGGCTTTGGCAGCGGCCTATCAAGACGAACTATCAGGTACAAACCTTGCATTTGTAAGTGAGCAGGAAGACTGCCGCTCAAATTACTGGTTGAATACAGTCATTTGTGAGGACAAAGCCGCGAGAGATGAACTACTTAGAGGAACGAATCAGCACGGTATAATGACTAGACCCATCTGGGCGCTAATGAACCACTTGGGTATGTACCAGCACTGCCGACATGGTGATCTAAGTAACTCTGAATGGCTCGAAAAACGGGTTGTTAACCTTCCAAGCAGTGTAAAGCTCGATACCAAAAAAAATCGATACGTACCACGGTATTGTAATTCCTAACGATGCTGAAATGGTTTTTACCCATATTCGCATTTTAGGAGCAAAATTGTAGTTAAAAACTAGTATACGAAACTCCGCTCGGCCAGTTGTGAATGGATGAGGCTATATCATTTCGGAGCCAATTATGATCATAGAACCGATAACTATCTACTAGCGAGCCACGTTTTCCCGAGAGCCGAATCTTGTATATTTGAAGGCGGTCGAAGCTAATCTTTCCTTCCCGTGATATGTTCGCGAACCTAACTCCAATATGCCGCTATTTTAGGATACCCGCGAGATGAGGAGGAATTGATCCAAGCATTCTGAAGTGTCTATAAATGGCGCAAGCGGTGAACGCCGGTCTGGAGTCGGTGTGCATTGAGACTAGCACTATCGCTGACATCCCTTAGGAGACCCTAAAGGGAAAGTAGAAAAGCAAACCAATCGGCTATGGGTAGGCAAGTCGTCGGCGAACCAGTGTGGAGAATCCATTCGGATCCCTGGATGTTTAATCGAAATGGCTGGGACGAGGTATCGATACCTGAGCAAATGGTTGTCCAGGAATAAAACAGTTGTGGTCTGCTTATCTCTTATTGCCAAGCCAAACAAGCGATCCTCTTTTTCCGGTATAAAACTTCACCTTCGTAAGGATAATGGCACACGCAGAATTATAATCGGCTAAACCAATATAAGTAGGAAGCTGAACCTAATTTTCCGTGTCTAATCACAGCTGCTGATAGAACATGATAGACCTCACTTACCGAGTAAGTCTGTCAAGCGAAAATTATTTCCGTAAATAAAATCTATGAGCAACTTGTTGATCGATAGATTAATTCTACGAACCGCAAAAATACCGGCGTGCAAAAATACTAAGAGCAAGCGACAGATGTCGACGTTTTATTACCGATTAGAATGTAACGCTCTCATTAACGCGGGCTATCTAATTGGAAGGTAACTTACGGTAATTAGGTGCAATAACTAGTAGCTGAAGTTATATTCCACATCCCTCACATAGACGGGAGCAAACGTCATCGAGATGTAATTAATCAGATGATAAAGAATCCGCAGATAGCGCTTACTATTTAATCATTAAGCAGGAAATAGAAGAATTAAAAAACCGCTTTTATACTACGTGGAATTCACGAAGATAAAATAAGAGACAGTGGTTCTTTAATTAGTAAATATCATTTTAAATGCCAGTATTGATTGCGTAAACTGTGTTAATAACAGGTTTTTCGTTGGCTGGTTTAGTAATTTCATTCAAAATAAAAATTTTTAATCGCGAAATCATTATAAATAAAACACCATTAAACTATATGTAAATCCGTAATTTAGAAAACTAACAGTCCCGTAATTCTTTGTGAACTAAAAACAGAATAGGATGTTAAAAATAATATAAATATGGAGAAAATTAATGCTTGAATCAATTGGTTATCGTCTACGTCGGCTTGAACTTAAGGATCTACCAAAGAAGGTCGAATGGGTAAACAATAAAGAAATCAATGAAACACTATTGTTTGATTATCCTATATCTCTATCTGAAACTGAAGAATGGTACAAAAGAACATATTTTAACCGAACAAGATGGGATTTCGTAATCGAGGATATTGTCTCTGAGAGCGTTATAGGAATGACTGGTCTTATAAATGTTAATATGCGCCACCGGAATGCCCAGCTATTTATTACTATTGGTGAAAGGGGGTATTGGAATAAAGGGATCGCTAAAAAAGCTATACCTGATGTACTCCGTTTCGCGTTCGCGGAACTTGGCTTAGAAAAGGTTTATTTATATACATTGGCAAATAATATTAAGGCGAGAGCCCTTTACGAAAAAGTGGGGTTTTATCAGGAAGCATTAAAATCGAAGGAATACTTCATTCATGGAAAATTAAATGACCTTTATCATCACGCGTTCGATCGTGAGAGTTTTGTGAAAAAATATGGAGACGGCCGCTGATATGAAGTTTACAGACGAGTTAATTAATACACCTAGCCTAGAATTCTCAATGCTCGCCAGGCAAATGAATATTTCTGGTGATAAGATTATCTCATTAGGACTAGGTGAGCCGGGATTTCAGACCCCTTCGCCGATTATAGAAGCTCTTTTTGACGCAGTAGGGGCCGGACACACAAGATATACTAACTCCAACGGGTTGTATGAACTACGTCAGAAATTGTGTGATAAATTTAAAATAGAAAACTCAATCCAAACTGATGCCGAAAATATAGTGGTAACTCCTGGCTCTAAACAAGCTGCGTTGTTGGCAATGATGGCCATACTCGAGCCTGGAGATGAGGTTATAAATTTACTGCCATGTTATGTTAGTTATATACCTCAACTTAAACTGGCAGAACCGACCTGTATAATAAATAATATAGATGTACTGAAAAATACCTACGGACCAGATTGGAACGCAATATATGCGAAATCGAATTGTAAAACAAAGCTCATAGTAATTAATACGCCGAACAACCCGACCGGATATATGTTTAGTGAGGAAGATGTCTGGCAGCTTGTTGAATTGCTAAAAAAGTACCCTAGAATGTATGTATTATCGGACGAGGTTTATGAGTATTTAAACTTTAGTGGTAAAAAGCACCTAAGCATTGGTTCAGTCGATATCATTAAAGATCGTGTTGTTACGGTAAATGGTTTTAGTAAATCATTTAGCATGACCGGCTGGAGGCTAGGGTATTTAAACGCCCCGCCTACACTGATTGATCGCGTGGGACGATTACAACAGCATATCAATACAAATACTGCGACGTTTATTCAAAAAGCTGGTGTGGCGGCGCTTTCTCAATGTCGTTCATTTTTAAAGCCCTACAATCGGCAGCTAAGGACTAACTATACTGCATTGAAGAATCTATGTGACAGACTTGGTAATATAGAATTAAATGAGTCCTGTGGTGGGTTGTTCGCCTTTATTAATATCAGTAAGACGGGTCTCCGATCAGATGAATTTTGTTCCGGTTTGTTACAAGCTCAAAAGGTCGCAACTACACCTGGTGTATTGTTCGGGGAAAATTGGGATTGTAATGTAAGAATATCGCTGGCTGCTGAAGTAGAAGAGTTCCAAGTTGGAATAAATGCTCTTCAACTGTATTGTGAAGGTCTAGATTAACAGTGAAAGTTTTACTTACAACTCGATTCTCGACCACGGACAGAGAGTTTATAAATTCCAATTTGGACACGAGATGGACTGTTCTTTCTGGTACTGAGTCCGACATGAGCCAGTTGATAGAGCAAGCTAAAGACGCAGATGCCATGTTAGGATTCGGGGTCTCAAAAGAATTACTAAATCATGCGAAGCAACTTAAATTATTTCAGTACCCTAGCGCTGGGGTTGATCGTCTAGATCTTTCTGATTTTTCAAGACGCAAGATTCTCCTGTGTAACAGTCATTCTAACTCACAAGTTGTCGCTGAACATTGCTTAGCTTTACTGTTAAATCTTACTCGCAAGATAACAGCGCATCATGAGTTGGCGCGGAAGGGATTGAGGTATAGGTTTGATGGCAGTTCGAACGATAAAAATTATGACTCGATATCGTTAGCGGGTATGAAGATTGGTCTCCTTGGTTTTGGGCATATTGGAAGCACAGTTTCTAGTCTACTAAGAGCTTTCAAGGTAGAACTATCGACATACGTTCGGCCTTCAAGAATATCGCAAAAGAATGTGCCGAGTTATGTGAGGGTTTACGCTTCTATTCGTGAGCTTTTTAGTGACGTGGATGTTGTTATTAATAGTTTGCCTTTGACGAGAGATACCGAAGGTCTTATCGGAGATGAACTGTTTGGATTAATGAAGAAAGATGCATTATTTATTAACGTTGGGCGTGCATCCGTAGTCGATGAGGGATCGCTCTATCGTTCATTGAGTATGGGAATAATAAAAGGGGCTGCTATCGATGTTTGGTACTCTGACAGTCAACTCTTGTCTGATAATTATGCGTTTGAGTCGCTAGATAATTTAATCATATCACCATATAGAGCTGGTTCCTGCTCGAATACTTCTACACATCTAGTTGATGCTGTAATGAACCTAAATCGGTTTATATCAGGAAGCGAATTATCTAATATCGTCGACTATAAGGATGGGTATTAATAGTGAATAAAGTTTCGATATTATTTACGAACGTCGGTAGGAGAACTTATTTAGTGCATCAAGCGCTTTCAATCCCCGTTGTTGATGTCTTCGTCGCAGATGTAGATGCCAACGCAGCTGGAACTTTTATGGTGCCAAAATCTCATAGATTGAAAACTCCACGAGTGGAGTCGTCAGAGGCGGAATACGCTGAGGCTCTACTTAATTTATCTCTCGATAAAAAAATAAAGCTGATATTTCCTTTGATGGATTTTGAATTAGAAGTTTTGTCCAAGTGGAGAGAGCTGTTCGAAGAAAAAGGAATAAAGGTTGTCGTATCTGACAATTTATTTATAAATACAACCCTCAATAAAGATAATTTCCAAATAGCTATGGAAAAAAATGGGTATTGCTTACCTCAGCATTTGAATGAGGGGGCTCATAATATAAGTGTCGACAAAGATTTTATTCTTAAGAAAGTGAGAGGTAGCGGAAGTGTTGGATTACGCGAGATACACGCTAAAATGGGGTCCAATTTAATTGTAGATAGTGGATATATAGCTCAGGAAAAAATATTTGGGCAAGAATATGGTCTTGACATACTCAACGACTTGGAAGGTAACTACCTCCATTGCTGTTTGAAGAGGAAGATCTCTATGCGTTCAGGAGAAACTGATCAAGCCACAGTGATTCCCGTAAGTCCTGAGGTATTAGCGTTATCTAGGCAGATTAGTCGGGACTTTAGGCACGTTGGAAACCTCGATATTGACTTCATAATAACTGATGAAGGAAAAATTTATTTAATTGATTTCAACCCCCGTTTTGGGGGGGGGTATGCATTTACGCAGGCCGCGGGAAATAATTATTTAAGAGCAATGGTTGATTGCTTTCTCGGGCGAAAGCCGGTTTTTGTTGAAATTACTAAGAGTGTTAACGCAGCAAAGGGTGTTAGCGTATTTGGTCGTGAGAACGAGGATTAAGTGATGTCAGTGTTTGTAATTGCAGAGATAGGGCCGAATCACAATGGAGACATTGCCCTTGCAAAGCAGATGATAAAGGAGCTGTCTAAAACTGGTGCCGATGCAGTAAAGTTTCAGATTTCTAAACCAGAAAATTTGCATTCTAAGGATTCTTTTAAAGCGCGCTACTGGAATGATGGTGTTGATTTAGGTGATCCACTCGAGATGTCGAGAAAGTTGAACTTTAGCCAAAACCAACATATAGAATTAGCGAATTACTGTGACGAATGTGGTATCGAGTACATGTGCACTGCGTTTGATTTAGAGAGTCTAAAGTTCCTCGATAAAGTCGTTAATATTAAGAGATTTAAAATACCTTCCGGAGATCTACTCACACCAGATATTCTGGAGTACGTGTCAAAACAAAATAAACCAATAATTATGTCAACAGGTATGGCTACCTACCGAGATATAGAAGCTGCGATAGATTTTGTTAATTCACGGTTTAAAGGGGGGTTGACTGTTTTGCACTGTGTAAGTAGCTATCCGGCGCCAATAGATTCAGTCAATCTTTTATGTATGGATGAGATAAAGCAGCGATTTGGAGTGCATGTTGGGTATTCAGACCATACCCTCGGAAAAAGCGTGGCTTTGGCTGCGGTTGCGCTTGGGGCGGAAGTTATAGAAAAACACGTTACTACAGATCGTAATCTTCCTGGCCCTGATCATAAAGCGTCTGCGCTGATACCGGAGTTTAAGACTTTGGTTGAAGATATCAGAAACGTCAGCCTCTGCTTAGGGGGCCGTCAAAAAGTCTTCACCGACGAAGAATTAGACGTCGCCTCTGTGGCGAAAAAGAGTGTTGTTACTCGCCGTGATCTTAAAGCGGGTGCTAATATAAGTGAGGACGATATTTGTTTCAAACGCCCTGGTACTGGAATACCTGCTTTTAGTTTTCGCTCGGTTATCGGCAGAAAGCTTATTAGGGATCTACAGGAGGGTAAACTGATTAGGCTTGACGATCTAGATGATTAAGATTGGCTTTTTTACCGGTGCAAGATCTGAGTATTCCTCTGCAAAGGAAATACTAAATACACTCGATTGTCATCCAAATTTCGAGCTTTCGGTTTATCCGAGTGGAATGCACCTGTTATCCCGTTTTGGCGACACGTTAAAAGAAATTGCGGATGATGGTTTTCATATTGGTAGGGTTTTTCACACCTACTCCGAGGAGAATGAGGATAAGGGCTTAGATTTTAAAAATAGCTTTGAGCAGTATTACAAGTATTTGAAGGAGTCTGATCTCGACGTTATCTTTGTGATCGGCGATCGAATAGAGGCGTATTCCGCAGCGTTGGCTGCTCATTTTGCAGGTATTAAAATTGCACACAGTGGTGGAGGTCATATAACAGCAGGCGCAGTCGACGATATATACAGGTTCGGTATATCTAGTATGGCTGAGGTGAACTTTGCTACGTCGAGAAAGGCTTTTGAAAGGCTTCTCGAACTTCCTTACCTTGATAAACAAAATGTGTTTTTTACTGGATCGATATCCGTTGATCAAATTAAGAACTTTCTAGAAAATCCAGTGGCGTTTAATAGCATTGCATTAAGAGATAGCTGTAATCCATATGCTTTGGTGACATTTCATCCCACTACCAAAAAACTTGAACCAATTTTAGATATCATTGACATTGTTGTGTCCACTTTGCAGCGGCTTGGGGTAGACATTGTTTTTACCTATCCTAATAATGACGATGGTAGTTTTGAGATAATAGAGAAGATTCAGTCATTTTCTCATCACGAAGGCATTTGGTGTTATAAGTCTCTCGGTGCCCGCGGATATTACGCAGCAATCAACGATAGCTCGCTTGTTATTGGTAATTCAAGCAGTGGCTTATCCGAAGCACCCTATTTTCATAAGAAAGTTATAAATGTTGGGTCAAGGCAGGAAGGAAGGGAATTAGATCCCTCCATTGTGACGGTACCGGCCTCAGAGGAAGATGTTATCAAGGCTATAGAGAATGCTATTTTGCATGCCGGTAGCGTAGATTGCGCTGAGTTATACGGATCAGGTGACAGTGTAAATCAAATTGTTGATATTCTCCTATCGCATTTCGATGATTTTCCCAAACAGATTTGATAATAAGCTAATTTTTCATTTGTTTTAGAGGCAGTGCTCTTACCCTTATAGCAGCCGTAGAAAAACCTAGTTTTTCAATCAAGCTATCCTAGCTTTATAAGCGAACTCTCAGTGTATTCAATCAGGATAAAATATGAAAAATTGGAGACAGTCCATTGTTCCACATTCCTCAAACCTAGCGTCAGCCCTAGAAATTATGAATCATGGCAGGTTAAAGATTGGTCTCGTCGTTGATGATGATGACGTACTTCTGGGCGTATTGTCTGATGGTGATGTTAGGCGAGCACTACTTGAAAATTTTAATTTAGAAACGCCGGTCACAAGGGTGATGAATAATACCCCGAAAACCGCACTCTCTGATTGGACGAAGTTTCAAATCATCGCCATGATGGATAAATACGATTTACTCCATATGCCCATTGTGTCTGAAGATGGACAGTTAAAGGGGCTAGTAAGTTTTCAGGAAGCGCTGCGAAAACAGCGGTTAGAAAACCCAGTGTTTATTATGGCTGGTGGCTTTGGAAAGCGACTTCGGCCATTGACTAATGATTGCCCAAAGCCAATGCTGAAAATTGGTAGCAAGCCAATACTGGAACACATTCTAAACAATTTTATTGAGGAGGGATTTTATAGGTTCTTTATATCAACCCACTACTTGCCTGAGATAATCCGGGATTACTTTGGTGATGGTGAAAAGTGGGGTGTAAGTATTAGATATGTGCATGAAGATGAACCTCTTGGTACGGGGGGAGCTTTAGGGCTGTTGCCACACCACGACATAAACCAACCCATGTTCATGATTAATGGAGACCTTCTTACATCGCTCAGCTTACGGAGCTTTTTGGAGTTCCACGAACGCCAAAAAGGAGTAGCAACTATGTGTGTAAGAGAGTACCAACACCAAATACCGTTTGGAGTTGTCACTAGCGAAGGCTCAAAGATCAAATCGATGATTGAAAAGCCGGTACATAGATTCTTTGTAAATGCCGGAATTTATCTATTGGAACCTGCGCTGGTGAGAAGTTGCTTGCCAGGTACTAAGGTTGATATGCCAACACTGCTAGAGCGACAAATTCATGATGGTAAAGTAGTTAACATGTTTCCAATTCATGAGGATTGGCTGGATATCGGGCGTATTGATGATTTCAGTAAGGCACAGATTGAAGCAAAGAGTAAGTAAATGACTGGCGTAGGTGAAATATTGGTAGTGATACCTGCACGAGGGGGGAGTAAACGACTCCCGCGCAAAAATGTCTTGCCTCTTGCACATAAACCGATGATTTGCTGGACTATTGAGGAGGCTATAGCAGCAAAGTTGAGCGGAAGGATTATGGTATCAAGTGACGACGAGGAGATACTAACTATCGCGAGACGCTACCAGGCTGACGGCGTAATTGCCCACAGGCGACCGGACATATACGCGACCGATGAGGCAACGACCCTTGATGTTTTGATTGATGTGTTACAGGTAGCCAAGGCATCGGGGTTTCAGCCTAAGACGTTGATTATACTGCAGCCGACCTCCCCCCTTCGTCGTTCAGATGACATTCTAGAGGCGCTAGACAAGTTCCGAAATGGTGGATGTTTACATACTGTTGTGTCAGTTTGTGAGGTTGATCATCCAACTGCTTGGATCGGTAGCGTTACTTCGGATTCATTTTTTATTGGGGCATCGAGCACTTCTAAAAGATCGCAAGAGTATGATACTGAATATCGCCTCAATGGGGCAGTTTATATCCTGAACACTACGCTTGTGTTGCAAGAACGGCGGTTGTTTACAGAAAAAACATTAGCATCAAAAATGCCAAGATCCCGCTCTTTAGATATTGATGATTGGTATGATTTTAAAATTTGTGAAGCTCTTTTATCATCTAGATCTAATTAAACGATCGCCGCTCTGTGATTTTTAGATTAGATAACTTTTATAACCCTCTTCAAGGCTTTTGAATGAAAACAATATTATATCTTTCAGGTGATCCATTACAATATGGTGGCGGTGCGACAGTTTGTCTTAATATATTGAAAAACATTGAGGGTGATGATTTGCAAATAGTGACGTCGAATTATGCTTTGTTACCAGAAGATATCGGAAAAAAGGTTAAAGTACGAAAACTTTGGATGCCAAGGAATAGAATTCTATTAGAATTTTATGATCAAATTGTAGCGCCAATCATACTATTTATTTTAGGAGCTCAAAGGGTGGTATGTCTCAATTCAATAGTTCCGTTACTTTACCCCGGTAGAATCGATGTTTTTTTTCAAATGCGTATGTTTCATTTTCCTGAACTTGATAATTTTAGCAAGAAGTTAAAGAATATCCTCGGGGTAATGAGTATCTACAGGGCAGGTTCTGTATATTGTGCTTCAAAAGATCATGGTCGTGACCTTGAGCTACGCTTGAACTTAAAACGCGACAAAATAAAGGTCATACATTTAGGTGTTTCGGCTCAAAATGAGACCACAGATACTACCGTCCGACGTAAAAAACATTTGTTATTCGTTTCCGTATTTCGCCCGTATAAAAATCTACACGGATTAGTACGGGCTGTTATTAAGGCTAAGGCTACCAGACCGGATTTTCCGATTGAACTTCATGTGGTTGGAAAACCGGCTAATTATCCTGGAATGGATGCCTATATGGAAAAGTTAACCGACCTCATAGAAAACAGTAATTACCCAGAAATTGTCAGATGGGTTGGTCCCCTGGAACAGAAAGATGTCTTCAAGGCTCTCAGGCGTTGTGGCGCTTTCGTGTTTCCGACAAGATTCGAGGGCTTTGGGCTGCCCTTACTTGAAGCTATGGCGACAAGCACACCAGTTATTTGTTCTTCCGTGAATTCTCTTCCAGAGGTTGGTGGGGATACTGTCGTTTATTTCAACCCCGATGATGAAGAGATGCTGGTAAATCGCATCTTAAATTTCTACGAAAATGGTTACCCTACAGAGCTTGTTACAAAAGCTTTAGCAAGATCTCAGTTGTTCTCATGGCATTCTGCTACACAAGCCTTAATAAATGACCAGTCTTTTATTGTGCATGAGAATGATTTTCGGAAATGATTAAGATAATTAAATTCTACCAGGTATTGCCAGATACAGAAAAGAAAGCTTTGATAAGGCTAATTTATATTATGTGCTTATCAGCACTGTTCGATGTAATTGGTGTTGCTTCAATCATGCCTTTTATGACCGTAGTATCGAACCCTGGTATAATGGAATCCAATGTCTATTTGGTTAAGTTGGTTAGTCTGATTAAAGTATACTATGATGGGTCGATTATATTTATTCTTGGAATTATATCGTTAGTTCTTTTTATAGGTTCAATAGCAATAAAAGCTCTAATGACTCATCGTTTGCTTAAGACTGCATATTTACTTGAGCATACAATTTCTTGTGTTGTATTAGAAAATACACTTGGTATGAGCTACCTTGATTTTAGTCGTAAAAATACATCGGACTTAGTAAAGACTATGGTCTCCGAAGTTCAACAACTGGTCACGGTAGCTATTCTTCCGGCTATGCGAATGTTAGCGCACGGTTTGGCGGCTAGTGCTATATTTTTTCTTTTAGTCTACATCGATAGGGAGGCCGCTTTTTTCGTCCTCTTTGGAATTCTTGCGTTATTTGGGGTAGTGTTTCTATTCCTTAAGAAAAGATTGAAGGGGTTAGGTGAAATTCGTAATGAGACGAACCAACAGCGTTTCATTAGAGCAACTGAATCTTTGAAGTTTTTTAAGCTTATTAAACTTGAAGGTATGAGCAAATATTTCGTAGAACGCTATTCAAGTGCTTCTCGCAACTTTGCCACAGCTTTTGCTACTGCACAAATATTTGCGCAACTGCCACGTTTCGTTCTCGAGGGTGCAGCTTTTGGAGGAGTGCTCCTATTTATACTTTTCCTACTTGCAAGGGAGGATGGAAGGTTGGAAATCATAGTGCCGACTCTTTCCGTTTTCGCACTAGCCGGATATAAGATGATCCCGGCTGCACAGCAAATATTTGCGGCCATCGTTCAACTGCGATTTAGTGGCAGAGCGATAGATACTATTGCTTCGATTATGAGCTCGCATGAAGAATCTGGGTGTTTAAGTGATAAGTTTAAGGCGATTGAATGGGATGAATATATTTGTCGAAATGTTTCGTACAGGTATTCTAGCGATGCTGACTTTGTTTTGAAGAATTTTTCGTTAACAATCAAAAAAGGTGAAATTATCGGTATATCAGGTACAAGTGGGTCTGGAAAATCTACTTTTCTTAATTTATTTTGCGGTCTTTTGAGAGCAACTTCCGGTTCGATTTATTTGGATCAGGAATCTTTAGAATCTACTTCAATACATCGTTGGAGTAGGAATATTATTTATATACCTCAAGAGCTGCCCTTTATTGATGCTAGTCTTGTTGAGAATATCTGCTTAGGAGAGGATTTGAATAATATAGACCAGCAGCGTTTAAGCTTAGTCATTGATGCTTGTATGCTAGGAGAGGTGGTCAAGGATAATTTCGGTGGCAACATTTGGGCTCAGATTGGTGAGGGCGCTAATAAGCTTTCTGGAGGGCAAAAGCAGCGTGTTGGTATAGCTCGTGCTTTGTACAAGGCGAATAACAGTATTATTGTTTTTGATGAGGCTACTAGTGCGCTAGATTCAGTTACAGAGGGTTTGATGTTAGAAAAAATCATACCGATTTTAAGCGGTAATACAGTTCTCTTCGTAACCCATAGGCCAGCTACTCTTAAGTTATTCAGTCGTGTGATAGATTTTTCGAAATGATTAATTGGTGTAACGTATATGACAATCTCTTATGAGTAAATTATGAGCTTTCGATCTGGCGCTCTTGAATTTAAGAATATCCATATGTTAAGCCGGATAGTCGGTTTTTTGATGTTTTTCCCGATAGCTATTCCGAATGATCCCTTTTATATTATTCCGGTCTTAACTTTTCTGGCTTCGCCTTTTTTATTTAGTTATAGGTTTCCTTTATATCAACTCACTTTTTTTATTTTTTTATGTTTATATATTACACTTGTAAATATTTTCTCACCTTTAGGGTTGCATGAGGTTTTTGCTAGTTATGTGGGTACTCTTGCAACCCTGGCATTGCTCTTGGTTCGCTTTAGTAATATCGATGTTGATCAATTTTTACGTGGTTTTGCAGATAGTGCTCTACTCTACGCTATTTATATTTTTTTCGTTGTCTTTTATAGCGGAAATGTGGATCTTTACACGTCGTTCTCGTTTTTTAAGTCCAGCAACCGCTTATGGGGCTCTGAGTATATTCTCGGTTGGCCTAATGCTATAGCTTGTTTTCTCGTCTTAGGTGCCTTTTTTATGAGGATTAGGCGTAAAACATCACTAGCTTGGTTGATCCTGGCGGCTGCGCTCCTAGGCGGTTCTAGAGTAGGGCTATTAGGAATGCTGTTTCTTGCCGCATTCGATCCGTGTGAATCAAAACGCCTCCGGTTGGCTATAAGGTTAGTTTTACTTTCGGTAGTAGTTTCCCTTTTTATCGGATACCTTTATTACATGGATTCGCCTTTTCTAGCTGGGCGGATATTTAAGTATAGTGATCGCCTATCGATTTTAAATGTGCTTTTGGATTCATTTTTATCTAGACCCTTTGGATGGGGTAACGTTTCGTTCGATGATATAGATCAGGGGTTGTATTACGTTAGTTTTCATAGCAGTTATTTGAAGTTTTTGGTTCGATACGGGTTTTTAGGGTTAGTGTTTTTACTGGTATTTATTGTTGCGCCCTTGTTTTCTAGGGGTAGGGAAATGTATTTTCTTCCGATTTTATTTTTGTTGTTTGTAAGTATCCCGCAGGATTTTTTATTTCAAATGAATTTAATTTTTGTTTTAAGTATTCTTTTAAAAGGAGTTGCTGTTGCAAGGTTGGGTGGGTTAAATGCGAAAAAAAATACTCTTAGTTGATACTTGGTCCGTTGGTTGGAATTTTTTTAAGCCAGTAATATTGGAACTGCGTAGTATTACGAACTGTGACGTTTATTTTTTGCATGGCAACTCCTTTTATTCCCCTGATTGTAACGTTGGCGAAGGGGAAGAATTCGTTACTTTTATCGATATTCGTGACATTCGCTATGATATTTCTGGATTTATTCGACTTGAGAAATTTGATTTTGCAATATTTATATCTGTGCACGATGTTTTTCATCGTTGGGTCAATGAATGTCTATCTCGTGAGTCGATCCCAGTTTTCATGTTTATGCATGGAGTTCGGGTTAGCAATAGCTCAAAAAAGGTAAGAGTTAAAAAACCTATGTCCTTAATGGTCGACAGGTTCTACTTCTACCTTCGACAGTCATTTTTTATTTTTAAGAGTGAGTTTAAGGAGGGGCCGCTGCTCTTTCTTATGGCATTTTTTCCCGTGGTTGAGAGTCTATTACGATATCGTTCATTTAAGAAAAACCCTGTATTTAAGTATTGGGGGTGTACTTATACGCTGATATTTATGAACACTATAGATGATTTAGTATACTTCGAAAAGTTTCTTGGAGCTAAGGCAAGTCAGACGGTATTTAAGGAGTCGGGGAATGTGTTATCGAGTCAGGCTGCGATAGTTGCAGCCTCGAAATATCAGCCTGTCGAAAAAAGCGTCCTTTTCTTTTCGCAGCCCTTTTATAATGGCGGGAGTATTTCTTTAGCTAATTGGCTTGCCTTTGTTTCGGAGGTTCGTTTCGTTTTTATTGAAGCCGGATATAATTTTAATGTCAGGCCTCACCCTGCTGATTCAAAAGAATATGTCAGTCTTATTGAAGAACTTGGTTGCCATGTAACTCAGGTTGATCTCTCAACTGATCTGTCAAGGACGGCAGTCGTTGTCGGCGTTAATTCAGCAGCTTTGATTGGCGCTATTACAGCGGGTTTTTCTACATTAGTCATTGATGTTTCTTTCGCGGACTCGTTGCCGATTAATATAGATCGTTATCCGAATGCGATTCGATGTGAGTTTTCAGTTGCGGATTCGGTCAGTGGTGTTATTCAAGATTTAGAAAGGCTTCGCGGGACTACCACTCCGGTGCGAGATGTCTTGTCTCCGTCTTCGTTTATCGCGGCTGAAATCCGTAAGAATTCTTAATTTTAGGTTGGATCTAGAGCCAGACATATTTACTCGACCCAAGGATGTCAAATGCGACAAATATTGCAAAGTCTTAGAACTGGGGAAACCAGTTTGCTAGAGGTACCGTGCCCTACAGAACGATTTGGTCAACTTATTATTGGGACGTCGTGCAGTCTCGTCTCTGCCGGCACAGAGCGGATGTTGATTGATTTTGGGAAGGCGAGCTGGATTGATAAGGCTCGGCAGCAGCCAGACAAGGTAAGGATGGTGCTTGATAAGACCAAGACAGATGGGCTAGCGCCAACTATTGATGCGGTCCGATCAAAGCTTGATCAACCTTTGCCGCTTGGCTATTGCAATGTTGGTCGTGTGATTAAGGCGCCAGGTACTAAGTACAAGGCTGGTGAACGTGTTGTTTCTAACGGTCATCACGCTGAGGTTGTTCGCGTTCCCAATAACTTATGTGCTCGTGTTCCCGATGAGGTAGATGATGAGTCGGCTGCCTTCACCGTGATAGGAGCAATAGCGCTTCAAGGTATTCGGTTGGTGGCGCCAACGGTTGGCGAATCGATTGTTGTTACAGGTCTCGGGCTAATTGGTCTGTTTGCTGTTCAGTTGCTAAGAGCCAACGGCTGCCAGGTATTGGGGATCGACTTCGATAGCGCCAAATGTGA
>JABXHR010000245.1 GCA_013373515.1 Gammaproteobacteria bacterium
ACCTTTGGATGGCAGGCCAGCGCCATGGCGATCATCACGCGCTGGCGCATGCCGCCGGATAGCTCATGGGGGTACTGCTTGGCGCGGCGAGCGCCTTCGTTGATGCGTACCATGTCTAGCATTTCCAGTGCACGCTTTTCAGCCGCATCGCCTTCCATGATGCCATGCGTGTGCAGCACTTCAGTCAATTGGTCTATCACCCGCAGATGAGGGGTAAGCGAGGTGAGGGGGTCTTGGAAAATCATGCCGATTTCCTTGCCCATCACTGCTTGCATTTGCTGCGCTGAGGCCCCCAGTAGCTCGGTGTTTTGAAATTGGATTGAGCCGCGAGTGCGAGCGGTTGGCGCCAGTAAGCCAGTGGCGGCAAACATGGTCTGGCTTTTGCCGGAGCCAGATTCTCCGACAATGCCTAAACACTCATTTCCCTGAATGTCGAAGCTGACATTTTTGACGGCCTCAATATCCCCATCGTGTGTTCGGAAGGTGATGTCGAGGTTTTGAATACTTAACAGCGTCATCTGCGCTCCTTCGGGTCAATTGCATCGCGAAGCCCATCGCCAATAAAGAACATTGAAAGCTGGGTGAGCCCGAAGAAAATCATCGGAAAGGTAATTTGCCACCAAGTTCCGTAGCGAATGCTGGACGCGCCCTCGTTAATCAACATACCCCAAGAGGTGTTCGGCTCTTGCACGCCGAGTCCCAAGAAGGAAATGGTCGATTCGGCCAGAATGAGCTCTGGCACCGATATCGAGGTGTAGATCACAACAACGCCAGCGATATTGGGCAGGACATGCCTAAATGCGATTGTCACCGAGGACTGTCCCATTGCGCGTGCGGCCTCGACGTACTCCATCTGCAAAACGGCAAGTGTTTGCCCGCGAACAATGATGGCCATGGTCATCCAGCTAAACGCCGCCAATCCCACAAACATCATGGTGATGCTGCGACCAAAAACGATAAAAATCAGGATGTACAAAAACACGGTAGGCAGCGAGATCAAAATATCGACAAACCGCATCAGCATCATGTCGACCCAACCCCGTGAAAAGGCCGCAAACATGCCCACACAAATGCCAATCATGGCGCTGATCAATGCACCGACCAAGCCAATCCAAAGCGAGATAGCGGAGCCTTGCAACACGCGGGCATAGAGATCGCGGCCGAGTTCGTCAGTGCCGAAGTAATGCCCAGTTTCAAATGAGGGCGCGCCGTTGTTGAGCACATCGGCCAGCGCCGTCCAGTCGACGTCTTCATGGCTGTATTGCTGAAAACTCGGCCCAATCAGCACCACCGCGATCACTGTCATCAGCATAAAAATACTAAACGTTGCCGCTCGGTTGGCGCGAAAGCGCAGGTAAGCATCGCGCCACAACGAGCGACCCTTGGGCAGTTGCACTGCCAGATTTTGGGCTAATTGACTCATTGGCTAAACCTTATCTTGGGGTTGACCCAAGCGTAAATTAAGTCGATCAACAGGGTGACCGTCAGGATCAAGGTGCCGTAAACCACAGTCAGGCCAAGCATCACAGAGTAGTCACGAGAGAATGCAGCTTTGACGAAGTAAGTGCCAAGGCCACCTGTCGAGAAGTAAGCGTCTACGACAATTGAGCCGGTTAGCATGTAGACGTAAATCGGACCCATCATGGCCAAAACTGGCGCCAGCGCTGGTCGCAGCGCATGGCGACGAACCAGCTGAGTCGAACTAATGCCCTTGGATTTGGCCGCACGAATAAAGGGGCTGGTCATCACTTCGATCATCGAAGAGCGAGTCATGCGTACCACGTTGGCCAGGTAACTGGTGCCAAGGGCAATTACCGGCATTACCGCATAGGCAAGGTTGCCGTGTTCCCAGCCACCCGTGGGTAGCCAGCCGAGCCACAAACTAAACACGAGCACCAGTATCGGTCCAAGCACGAAATTCGGCATCATATTCGCCGCCCACGCAAAGCTATTACAGGCCGTATCAATCCAAGTGTTTTGATTGAGTGCGGCCCAAACGCCAAGCAGTATCCCAATGCTCATGGCAAACAGAAAACTCAGCGTTCCATAGGGTAGTGTCACACTTAATCCGGACGCGAGAATCTCTTTGACGCGTAGGTCTTTTTGTCGATAGGAGGGGCCAAAATCAAAATCCACCACAATGTCACGCATGTAGATGTAAACGCGCTCTAAAAGTGGCTTGTCCAAGCCGTACTTGGCTTCGAGGTTTGCCATGACCGCGGGGGGCACTTTTTTGTCGTTGCTAAACGGACTGCCCGGCGCAATTTCCATCATGGCGTAGGTGGTCGCGATCAACAAAATCAGCGTGGGCACCGCAATGCCCAAGCGTTTTAGGAAGTATTTGAGCATAAGCTAAGCCCGTCGACAGGTGTCGACGGGCCCCTCAGGTTAGTTAGCAGTGATGTAGAGGTCTTTGCCGTACCAGTTTTGCTGGACGTTGTTGACCGGCCATCCTTTGATTTGAGGCGATAGCAAGAAGGTGTTGGTGTAGAAGTAGATCGGAATGATCGGCAAATCGCGCGCGAGCATTTCTTCTGCTTGTGTGTACAGCGGCTGCGTGTTGGCGGCTGTTTTCGCTTGTGCAAGTAAGGCATCGTATTCTGGATTGGCGTACTTGGAATCGTTGTTGCCATTGTTGCTGGTCAACAGATCCAAGAAGGTAGAGGCTTCGTTGTAGTCACCACA
>JABXHR010000055.1 GCA_013373515.1 Gammaproteobacteria bacterium
GCACAGACTCGGGCACCACCGGCTCTGGCGGTACAGACTCTGGCAACACCGACTCAGGCAGCACCGGCTCTGGCAACACCGACTCAGGCAGCACCGATTCTGGAAGCACCGGCTCAGGCACCTTCTCAATGAGCAGCTCAAGCCAGCAGTCACTGGCCAGCGGTTACATCGGCCTCAGCATTAGTCACACCGACAGCACAACGGACTTTAGCAGCGCGGCTTGGACCGTCGCGGGACTATCAGAGGCTGATTACCAATGGACAATCATCAACAGCACTTCGCGGGAGTTGCGCCTCACCGCACCCGAAACCATCACAAGCAGCCAAACCGTTTCTGTTCGCGCGCAAATCGGCAATCAGAGCGCGACCACAAATGTGACATTCAAGCCAAGCTTTCAATACACCCAGCCCTCGCAGCCTATTGCACTGCAGCATCGTCATGGCAGTACCCCCACCTTTGGGTCCGGCGTGATGTGGGTCTACCCCACGCGAGTTATTTCCAATGATGACGGCAGTGAATCTGCGACCCTATATGGCTTCGATCAGAACGGCTTCTTAAGCGAAAAAATCAAGCTCAGCGTCCCAGAGGGTGTGCTGAGCAGATACGACATCAGCTACCCGTTTTTCAGCCGCACATCGCTCGATGGCCAAACGCGCTATATGGGATTTGTCGCCCCCATCATCAACGATACTGACAACGTGCGAGTGCCCGCTCATGAAGACTTCCTGTGGATCGCCTACGATGCGGCCAGCGACACAGCCGAGTACGCAGAGTTCACAATTCCACCGGCACACTTAAAACCCGGACAATGGCGCTATGCCCATTACGGCGACTACTTTGTGCTATTCAGACCCGTGTTTGCACAGTGGGCAGCGCCCAACACCGACAACTACCGCATCGATATTCAAGCCATCAAAATCAGCTACGAAGGCCAGCTACTCGCCAGCAAAGTGTTCGAGACCAATATCGAGAATGTCGGCTATCCCTACGGCTATATGCGTTACAAATATGCGCCGGGTTATTTGGGCATGGCCAAGCACTATAACGATCTGCTAATCAACAACATCGGTAATTGGGAGAAAGATCCCGCCTTTGCCAAAACCAGCGTGTTTCAACAAAACATGTGGCTGGTGATCGACACCGAAACCATGACATTGAAGGCCCCAATCTGGCTAGAAGCCAACAAATTTAAACGCAGTCGCTACGATGAAATGCCAAGTCTTGGCCTAAGAATGGACTACGACTACGGCCCAGATATCGCCTTCACCCCCAAAGCTTGGAACACCCACGGCAGCTTCAACGCCATCAACGATGATTACCTCGTCGCCGACCCCGGTGACCGGGATTTCACAGAGGGCGGACTCGACCTGACGCTGGCTCAGGATTACCAGAGCGCCCAGCTCAAAAGCTGGGGCCACCTCGACCTGGACCAAGCCCCCCAAAGCTACGAGTGGCAGTACCAACGCACAGGGAATGTGTATGAAGTGTCGCGCAACGACATTGACGGCTCACGCCAAGTGCAAACCCGCTGGAAGGGCAATGCCGATATGCTCTACCAAGCGCCGGTGCTTGACGGCCCCAAGAATCCCACCTGCAGCTTCTATGGTGCGCCCTACGCCAATATTGCTCAGTGGCAGGACGGCGATTGCACAAAATTCCAGCACTACTATGGCTACAAAGACAACACCCTGCGCATGCGCGATTTATTGCCAGAAGTTTACGCCAACTGGGATCCAAGCTACTTCTTCAACGTCGAGCGCAACCCAGACTACGGCGTCGAAGGCAGCCTCACCTTTGAGCCACACGATCAATCCACCAAGACCGGCCAGCTTTACCTAATCGTTGATGATCAATGGCACCATCCCGGCTGCAGTGTCGACATTCCCTACACGCCACCTCAACAGCCCCTACTTTGGCGTGACGAGCAAGTCAGCGTCCACCGCGAAGCCATTCCAAACCAGGCTAACATTAGCGTGCAAGTCAATCGCGGTGTGGCAAATGTTGTGCTGTCGCCATACCAATATCGCGCCCCGATTTTATGCTCCGATTACAAAATCAGTCTGGATCAAGAGCTCACGTTGTACGGCAACACTGCTCAATCACCCACCTTGCGCGATGCCCGTGCCGTACTCCACGCCAACTACGCGGCGACCCTAGATCAGGGTCCTGCAAATGGCCAGTTCGACCTTGAAACATTCCGCTACACGCCCAACCCCGGGTTTGTCGGTACAGACCGCGTCAAACTGCTGCTCGATGACACCACAGGGACCCAACTCGTCACCCTAGATTTCACCGTATTAGCGCCGCCTTAGGCGCTTATTCCAAAGCCTTATATCGGCAATTAAACATTCCTCGCTACACTGCGTGCATCGCGCGTGACTCAGGAGGAACCCATGAAGCTCGAAACACTCGCCGTACATGGCGGCTATGACATCGACCCCACCACCAAAGCAGTGGCGGTCCCCATCTACCAAACCACATCCTATGCCTTCGACGACGCCCAACACGGCGCAGATCTGTTTGACCTAAAGGTTCAAGGCAATATCTACACCCGCATCATGAACCCTACCAACGATGTGCTCGAAAAGCGCGTCTCCACAATGGAAGGCGGTATTGCAGGCTTGGCCGTGGCCTCGGGCATGGCCGCCATCACCTACACCATCCAAACCATTGCCGAAACCGGCGACAATATCGTCTCGACCAGCGAATTGTATGGCGGCACCTACAACCTATTTGCCCACACCCTGCCGCGCCAAGGCATCACCGTGCGCTTTGCCAACAAAGACGATTTTGCGGCCATCGAAGCCCTAATCGACGACAACACCAAAGCCATCTACGCCGAGACCGTCGGCAACCCCTCCGGCGGCATTGCCGATGTGGAAAAACTTGCAGACATCGCGCACCGCAACGGATTGCCATTAATCGTGGACAACACCGTGCCCAGCCCCTATATGTGGCGGCCCATCGAGCACGGCGCCGATATCGTCATCCATGCGGCCACCAAATACATCGGCGGACACGGCAACTCAATCGGTGGCGTCATCGTAGATTCCGGCAAATTCCCCTGGGCAGAGAACGCAGCGCGCTTCCCACTGCTTAACACGCCTGATGTGTCCTACCATGGCGTGACCTACACCGAAGCCCTCGGCCCCGCTGCCTTTATCGGCCGTTGCCGCGTGGTGCCATTGCGCAACACCGGTGCCGCCTTGTCGCCCATGAATGCCTTTATGCTGCTCACCGGCATCGAGACCCTCGCCCTGCGCATGGATCGCATCAACGACAACACCCAGAAAATCGCCGAATACCTGGCTGAGCATAACGCCGTGAGCTGGGTTAATTACGCCGGACTTAGCAGCCATAAAGACCACGCATTGGCCAATAAATACCTAGACGGCAAGGCCTCTGGCATCTTGAGCTTTGGCCTAAAAGCAGGCCGCGACGCCACACGCGCCTTCTACGACAAACTCAATATCTTTGTGCGCTTGGTCAACATAGGCGATTGCAAATCACTGGCCTCAATCCCCGCCGAAACCACCCACCGCCAGCTCAATGACGAAGAGCTAAAATCGGCGGGTGTTGCACCAGAAATGGTGCGTTTGTCGGTGGGTATCGAGCATATTGATGACCTCATTGCTGATTTAGAGCAGGCATTGCAGGGGCTTTGATCATTTGCGGTGTGGTGTTCTGCCACACCGGTTTTTGCTTTGTTGCTGCTCAAATCAGCATTGTGCTCCCTGGGCGTTGTTTGACGAAGACCAAGAAATCCGAACATTCGGGAACAAAATGGATAAGGATTTTGTATGATGAAGACGGGGATCAACATCAATTATTGCGATGCTGTAAGGTTCTAAATATCGTCGTAAATATCTTGCTAGATTTAACAAAAAGCAGGTGTGGCTTGGTTTTCAGAAAATCAACATTTCCGAGATTAACGGAATCTGTATATCAAGAAATTAACGGACGGCGTTCCGTTAATTTGGGCTGTTAGGCAATAAGAGGATTTTAGATTGGAATACCCGAATGCAAGAAAAATAGACTTGGATAGGGTTGATACCTTGCTCACCAACAAACGAGGAATCTATTTTTGGATTGATAGAAGTGACAATACTCTCGTATATATAGGTATTGCGATTGGTGTAGGTGGTCTAAAGAAAAGAATCGCTCAGCAGCACCTTAACCCTAAGTATCTCGAATATAGATCAGAAAAGCATACATCAAAAGATGAATTTCAATTGAAATATGCAATCCCTAAATTCTCAAAGAAAACAGGAAAAACCAAGTACGGGATTGATAAAAGTGCCTTCAGAAAAGCAATAGGTCGCATGCGTAAGTTGAAACCTGGCGACGAAACGGTTAACTATATAAAAACCGATCTTATGCTTGAAGTTTTCGAATCAGAGGATGTTGAGTTTATCAAAAGCATGGAAAAGCATTTGATAGTTAAAATACAACCAAAATTTAACAGTGCACACAAAAATGCCTAACAAACGCATGTTATCGGACTGGTTTTTCGCTGCACTCCAAACCAACCGCAAATGCGGGCGTTAACCATCAAGGAGAGATATGAGTACGAAATCGACATCATTCGAGCTTTTTAGATATCAGCTTTTGCCAATCGATAGATTTCTTCAGGGAAATTTATTGACTGGTGTTGGTTCGATTGACGAACTTATTTCTCGAAAGAACGAGTTTTTTTCAGAAGCCGTCTCTGGAACGAAGAACTTCTCAGATAAAAGGCATCAGACGATAACGAAGAAATTGTACGAAAAAGATGATTTCTTCCTTCTAAGAATTGCTCACAATAGGGCTATTCATCGCGAAACCAAAGATTTTCGTGATGAGGTAATAGATAACTGGCCATCCATATTGGTCGCAATTTGGAATAATCCGGAAAAGCAGTTTATTGCGGTCCAACGAAGGTCTACTGCATTTTCGTCGTGCGAGGTGGTGGTTAAAATGATTATTAATTCCTTGTCGCCTCAATTAAGTCATCACCACCTACGAGCGATTCATGAGCCGCTATTTGAAAAGCAACAATTTTGGTCGTTATTGCATCAGTATGAGGGGAGAATCAAATCCGTAGAGTTTGAGATAATAACGCCAAACATGGCAAACATATCTGGCTCGTTATCAGACGATCTCAAAGACTTTGCAAAGGCAACTAATTCAGCGAGAAACAAATTAAAAATTGAGTCCGATCCAGAGGCACCACTGTATCTCGAAGAAAGCAATCGCACATTGCAGGGCCTTGTCAACTATAGTAGTGAAGGTGGTGGAAATATCTCACTAAAGATTGATGGGGTTAAAAAAACCTACCACACATCTAAAACAGTTAAAGAAATTCAGCTTGGAGATATGGAAATACAGGGTAATGCTGAAGAGGTGGCTTCGGTGATAAAAGAGTTACTTAAATGATTAAACAGGTACTTACCACATCATTTATTTCTTTAGGCATTGGTTTTTTAGCTGAGCTATTAAATGTCTGGCTGGGCTCTAAATTTCTTTATGGCTTTTTTGAGTCTAACTTGGTAACAGTTCTTGTTGCACTATTGGCGGTCAATGCTGCAACAATGGGCATTGTGCTAACTAAGATGCGCGACCTTATAGATAAAAATGGCAATGCAGAGGCATTCAAGAAAACAAGAAGCAACATGCTTCTATCTATAAAAGAACAAATTGGCTTAATCATACTTGCAACAATTGTTTTGTCCGTTAAGTCTGCTCCAGTTATTCAATCAATCGAAAATATGCCTTTGCTTTTTAATTCCATAGTTACTGGCATATTTGTTTATGCGTTGCTAGTGCTATATGACACGGCGAAAGGTGTTTTGGTTATTGTCGATTTCAATGGTTAACAAGTTGCTGCACGCGGACACATACTGCTACGTTCGTTTTGACACACATTGACACACACAAAGGACACTCTCATATAAACCGAAATCAAGAAAAATAACCAGCTGTGAGTATTTTTTCACGACGCAATGGAACCTTCGTCAAACCGTCGCGAGAATTTGGCCGATATTGTGTCAA
>JABXHR010000241.1 GCA_013373515.1 Gammaproteobacteria bacterium
GCCCTGGCCCGGTTTGCCGACCGCAATTGCGACCATCTCATCATCGCCTGCGGTAAATGCGGGGCCGCTAATGCCAATGATCTTGTTACCTTTGCCCTTGTTGAGCTCTGGCAGCTCTTGTACCGGAAATACCAATAAGTTGCCCTTGCGGCTGACCGCAGCAATCCAGCAATCGTCATCGACCGGAATCGGATGATTAATCGTCGCGCCCGTTGGCACCGTGATCATGGCTTTGCCCGCACGATTTTTAGAGTGTAACTCTCCAGCATTCACGATAAATCCGTAGCCGGCATTGGTCGACAGCAATAGCTTTTGCTCATCGGCAGCCATCACCAAGGATACAAACTGTTCGTTATCGCTAACCTTAAAGCGTCCGCCCAAAGGTTCGCCCAAACCACGTGCTGAAGGCAAGGTGTGCGCTTGGGTGGCATAGGCTCGCCCACCACTACTAATGGCATAAACCCACTGATTCGAACGCCCCTTGGCATGGTGCTGGTAGGCATCGTCCCCTTTGTAGTTCAATGCTTGCGCATCGACGTCGTGGCCCTTGGCCGCTCTGATCCAGCCAAGCTTAGAGACAACGACGGTCACAGGCTCAGAAGGCACCAATTCTGCCTCGGTCAGTGCTTTGGCCGCCTCACGAACAACCAGTGGCGAACGGCGCTCGTCACCATATTCCTTGGCAATGGCTTTAAGCTCGCTACGCATCAGTTTGGTCAGTGCCTTTGGGTCGCCCAATAGGCGAAGCAGCTCTTCTAACTCATCGCGCAGTGCATGTTGCTCCTCGCGGATCTTCATTTCTTCTAGCCGAGCTAGCTGACGCAGGCGCGTGTCCAAAATATAGTCAGCTTGCACTTCGCTTAGATCGAAGCGTGCGATCAAAGCGGGCTTAGGCTCATCTTCGGTACGAATGATGCGAATGACTTCATCAATATTTAGAAACGCAATCAATAAGCCATCGAGCAAATGCAAGCGATGCTCAACTTTCTCGCGTCGCCAGTTCAAGCGACGTGTTACCACATCTCGCCTAAAGGAAATCCATTGGGAGAGCATTTCCACCAGGCCCATCACCTTGGGACGACCATCTAGGCCAATCACATTCATATTGACGCGGTAATTTCGCTCAAGATCTGTGGTGGCAAACAAGTGATCCATCAGTGCTTGATAATCCACACGATTGCTGCGCGGACAAACAACAATTCGACAGGGATCATCGTGATCGGATTCGTCACGCAAATCATCGACCATGGGTAGCTTTTTACTTTGCATTTGTGCGGCGATTTGCTCCAGCACCTTCGAGCCAGAGACTTGATAAGGCAGTGCAGAAATAATGATTTCGCCATCTTCCACCCGCCAAACCGCACGCTGCTTAAATGAGCCTGTGCCCTTTTGGTAAACCTCGCGAATTTGATAGCTCGGTGTAATCACTTCCCCTGCAGTCGGATAGTCTGGGCCGGGCAGATATGCCATCAAGTCATCAACCGATGCACTTGGCTTATCGAGCAATCGAATGGTCGCATTAATCAGTTCGACAAGGTTATGCGGCGGGATATCAGTCGCCATGCCGACCGCAATACCAGTGGCGCCATTGAGCAAAATTTGTGGTATCTGCGACGGTAACACCTTGGGTTCATCCATTGTGCCGTCAAAATTAGGCGCCCATTCAACCGTACCCTGCCCCAGCTCGCTGAGCGACAGTTTTGCAAACTTGGTAAGTTTGGCTTCGGTATAGCGCATAGCCGCAAAGGCCTTGGGGTCGTCGGGTGAGCCCCAATTGCCTTGGCCGTCGACCAAGGTGTAGCGATAGGAAAAGGGCTGCGCCATTAACACCATCGCCTCATAGCAAGCGCTGTCACCATGAGGGTGAAACTTACCCAAGACATCGCCCACTGTACGCGCCGATTTTTTATATTTAGCGCTGTGAGTTAGCCCCAGTTCAGACATGGCGTAGATAATACGACGCTGAACCGGCTTCAAACCGTCGCCGATGTGCGGCAGTGCACGGTCGAGAATGACATACATTGAGTAATCGAGATATGCGCGTTCGGCAAACTCTGCCAAGGATTGTCGATCGTCGTTTATTGAGATTTCCATTAACTACGCCACTTTGATTGCAGGTGGATGATAAACTGTGTCGGTGGGCTTGGCCAATCTATCAAAGGATACTGGCCACAGAGCAATCTTAGCTCGCCGCAATATAACGACAACAGATTTCGACGAAGAATCATAAAGCACGCATGAATCGGCCTTTCAACGCACGCGTTGAGATCACCACCCAGCGACTGGTGTTCTCCTTTATCGTGATATCCATCGTGGCATTTCCATTATTTGGTGTGCTTTCATCCCTTATTGATATCTGGCGAGGCGATGGCTACGTGGCTTATCTCAAAACCTTCAGCCTGAGCTACGAGCTGTCCAGCCGCTTGTGGTCTGGCTATCTGAGTGCACTACCGTATTCAGTCGTGGCCTCTGCAATGGTCACTACCATGACTTATGTCTGCTGGAAATATCTGCCATCGCCGGCATTTTTCGCACCGCTGTTGTCTGTTGGACTTACCGTGGTAATGGCATTCTCGTTATTTTTTGAGGAAGGCCTAGCCATTGCCTGCTTTGCCATTAACGCCTGGGTCGTCCAGCTTCTGAGCTACGGTCTGAGTATCAAGCTATGAAATGGCCAGTTTTCATCGGTTTAATGTTACAGCCCCTATATGCGGACACACTGATCATCGGCACGCACGGAAGCCCGGACAGCTTTAAGATTGAGCGTGAACGTGTCGTTGTTGAGTCCGTCAAAGCATTTAGCCAAAACGCACCAGTCACGGTGTTATTCAACGATGGCGATGATCGTCGTTACGACGCTTTTGATTGGGATCAAGAAGTTCCAAAATCACCGCTGTCCTATTTATTCGGCGATCACTCCGCACCCAAGATCTTTCGCAATCATCTGCTCTCAAATGCAAAGACCGCCAACGTTGAAACCGTCAATAAATCCCTAGATCAGCTCTTCAAACGCGAGCCCGGCACTGACAATTGGCTCGTAGTCGTCGGCGATAGCCAAACAGAAGTGGACGATGCGCCGCCTAAGTTAACGCTATGGAATGCACAGCCCTACAACTTGGACGGTTTCAAACAGGCGGCCAACCAAAAACTTGGCAAAGTTCGCACACGGTACTTTTTCGATTTTTGTGGGGCACAAACCCTCCACAGCCTCGCCACGCCGATTACATTTGCCGAACCTGCAGAGTCTTGTGGATTTGCTACCTATAACGTCAGCCAAGCATATGAGGGTTGCAAGGTCTCAGCGGCACGCCCAAACGCGCTTGAATTTGCACATGACAACGCCACACTCTGGCTGTCGGCAATGGAAAATAATGCTTTTGAAACCAACAAACTGATGCACAACCCAGATTTGGATGGCGACCAGACAATTACGCCATTTGAAGCACACTGGTACGCACTTAGTTACGGGGTAAATGAAGCCATACCCGTGGCAAGTTCAGAGCACTTTCTGGATCTTTGGGGTGGCGCATTTGTACCCCTGATCCCAAGCACCACTCAACTTCCACCGAACGATTATGGCGAGCTTGCCGAGTCGATTGCGCTCAGAATCGGGTTTGGCAATAGCGCTGAATCCATCAAAGAGGCCCGTGCAGAGCGAGCAGTCATCGAGGATCAATTGGCCGAAACCGATCAGAAAATGGCCGAAGCAGCCGCAGAGCAAGCCACCCTTGCTGCAGAGATTCGCAAAGAAATACTGCGCTCTTGGCCCGAGCTTGAGTCGCCCTATAGCACACGATATCTACAGACCATGTTGATCGATGGCCAAATGGTCTATCAGGCGGCGACAAACCATCGAAGCTATCCCGATATGATCAATGCGCGGCTCACCTACAGAGCCTTGCAAAACCAGCGTGATGAACTGCTCGAAAAAGCCGCTCAGATCGACAAACTTTTCAGAGTTCGTCATCTATCGCGTCAATATGATTGGCTGTACAAACTTGGCTCAGATGCCGATATCAAGCGCTATGAGTCCTTGCGCCTTTGCGAATCACTGCCACTGTCTAAAAGTGACACCACCATCTCCAAGGAATGATCACAAATCCCATGCGCTTTTAGTGCACGGTGAGTGTTAAATACATAATCAACATTGGGCCCACGCAGGCCAACCGCCATATTAATCCGCTCGCTTGCGGATTTCTCGTCTAAATTCGGCATATATTGTGGGTGCGCTGTATCCACTACAAAAGCCAACGCACGTATCGCGGATTGGTTCGAGGTATGTGTGTCGATAAAGGTTGGAATGTACACATTATTGAGCAGCTCTCGATGCCAAAGCATATCCAAAATTTTGGCGCGACCTTCGAGCGGCACTTTGATCGAAACACCCTCGCATTGATCCTGCGGGCAAGAAGATATCAAGCCGAACACCAATCCGGGGAGTACTTTCGTGCCACGGTAGCGGTAGGACGCAATACACAGCTTTCGACTAAAACCTCGCACACTGACGTGCTCGCGTGCCTCTGGCTCAAACTCAGGATTCCAAATCAACGAGCCATAAGCAAACACCCACAGATCAGATTGGAGTAATTCAGATTCAAGTTTGGAATTTCGCCAGTCGACGGGAGGTGTCAACGATTGGGGCATGCTGGGACGTGTTTTAAATTGCTGCGACACTCTATAACATAGCGGACAATTCCCCGTCAGGTGACACCAATTTTGTTAAACGTCGTCCACTGCCCAAAATTAGAACAGCTCGCGGCACATTGGTTGGTGCAACGAGCTGATGATCAGCGCGATGTTTTCCAACCTGAGGTTGTGATTGTCGGCCATGAGGCGATGGGTGATTGGTTACGACAATTTGTCTCAGTGGCCGATGGCATTGCCGCAAACCTAAAATTCGAACTCCCCGCTGCGGCCATTTGGCGTCATATGCGCCTTATTAATGCCAATCTTCCCGACAAAACTCGGTTAGACAAAACAGAACTCAGGCTGCGTCTATTCAATTTATTGGACGAGCCGAATCAGCCCAAACGTTGGCGACGCGCCGATGTTTTGGCGGACGTATTCGATCAATATTTGATCTACCGCACCGATCTATTGAGCGCTTGGGAAAGAGGCGAGCAGCAAGGTTTTTGGCAGGCTGACCTTTGGCGGAAGTTGCAAGCCTCGGCACCGACTGAACATCAACGTCATCGACTGCTGGCGCGTTGCATTGAGAGACTTGAACAAGGACCACCCATTGCTCTGCCACCGCTTAGACTGTTTAACGTACTTGGATTGGCGCCAGAGTATTTACGCTTTTTTGTGGCCCTATCCGAGCACACCACAGTGCAGTGGTACGTGGCAGATCCCTCCTCTGATTATTGGCAAGACCGAGATCAACAATCCAACCCCTTACTCAGCAGCCTTGCAAAGAGCCTCAGAGATCAGCTGAATTTAATGGCACAAAGCGGCGAGATCGAGCATCACTATATAGCGGCCGCCGACAACCCAAAGAGCCAACTGGGCGCTTTACAAGATTCGATTATTGCCAACCAGATGCCGCCGGCGCATGCAGACGATCAAAGTATTACATTTACCAACTGCCATACCCGCGTTCGCGAACTCGAAACGCTCTGTGATTTTATTCAGGATCAATTAACGGCAGACACATCGCTAGCACTCAGCGATATCATTGTGATGGCGCCTGACATCAATCGCTACGCACCTTACATTGGCGCGGTATTTGAGCGTGGTGCAGCGCCGCTGGCAGTCAACATTGCCGACCGCGACGTTACCCAAGCTGTCCCCAATATTGAACGCTGGCTAGGCGTGATTGATCATTCGCAGAGTCCGCTGTCACTAGATGAATTTCTGGATTTGTTACGCGAACCCGCTGTCTTAACACAGCTGGGATTGACACTTGCCGCAATCGACCGATTTGCCTCGTTATTAAACCAATGGCATGTCAAAACCCTTGATAGCGCTCTCGACTCAACATCGGCGGGCAACCTCGGCCATTTTTTAACCCAAGCCACCTTGAGTCACCTCAGTGGCGCTCAAGTTCCCCTGATTGCCGATCGTTTTTCAAAAATCGCTCTTCTCGACGAGGATTTCGGCCTACTTAAGGCGATTTATCCGCTGGTTAAGCGGTTCGACAAAATTACCGCACGCCGAGATACCTCAAAAACACTGTCCGAATGGATCGGTGTGGTCAATCAGGATTGGCAAGTCCTTTTTGGATCTCAGGAAAGTGTCATCGCGGAACGTGAAATCCTAGATGGAGCACTAGAGAAGCTAATTGAACAACATCAACAAGCTGACTGTGATTCTGTTGCGTTTGACTATGCCATTTTGATCGAACAGATCAGGGAAGTACTCAAACATACGAAATTTGGTCGACATTTTTTAACTGGCTCATTGACCTTTTGTTCTTTGCTGCCCATGCGCTCTATTCCGCACAAGGTTGTATGCATCATTGGGCTCAATGATGGCGAATTTCCGTCCAATCCTGCACAGCAGAGCTTCGATTTAATTTCGGCGCTCCCCCGCCTAGGAGATCGCAACCGCCGCGACGATCAGCGACAACTGTTCCTTGAGGCATTAATGTCATGCCGTCAACGTTTGTATTTGTCATATATCGGCAAGGATCCGAGCTCCAACGAACCCAAGCCACCGAGCCTCGTAATTGAGCAATTGCGAAGTGCTTTACACCAGACCACTGCCGCCATTGAAGTGAGCTTGCACAGCTTTGATCCTGACAAAGGGCGCCGGTGGCCCTACTATTGCATCGCGCAAAGAAAGGAATCACTCGAGTACAACCAAGATGACATCAAGACCGCAAGTGGCAGCCTGTCTGGCATGCTCGCCTACTACCGTCATCCAAGTCGAGCTTATCTCCGAGACCATCACATCGAGCGACACTGGCGTCAGCGGCCCTTATCACTAGATCCGCTAGATAAACTCAATAAGTGGCAACGCAGCAATGCGGTGAGCCGACTGAAGGCGCTGAAGGCAGAGCCGTGGAAAACAGCTGCAATTCGCTCTGGACTTTTTGGCCATGGTGCCACAGCTGATACCGAGGCGGCAGCGGCCGAAATCTCGTTGCAGACACTTGGGTTTGATTTTGCGGCGCATTCTGAATGTTGCCATGTGAACGTTGAGCTCAACGACACGCGGCATAGTTTGCAATTTAACACCTCAAAATCAGCTCAAATTGCACTGCTGATTGACGCGCCTCCCAAGGAGTGCGTACACCGTTGGTTTGAAGCAATGCTCAAGCAGCTGATTGCCAACAGCCAAGGGATTGACGTCACTTTGGCGCTAACCAATCTCCAGAGCGCGTCAGTATGGCACTCGGAAGTATTAGAGGCTTCTGCAGCCAACGCTTGGCTCCAACGACTCTATCGCGTCTACGAAACCGGTATCCGATCCCCACTGCCCATTTTTGCCAAAACCAGCCCACTGCTGTGCCTCACCACCGAAGCCAAAGCAAATGATGCCTGGGTCGGCGGCCAAGACAGTGCGGGCGAATCTGAGCACCCCGAACATCGGTTGCTATTTGCACAGCCGTTGCAATCAATCGATCGAGTCAAAGATCTTGCCGAGGAGATTTATGGGCCATTGCGGGAGATGCTTAAATGAAGTCACTCGATCTAAACCGTCTGCCGCTCAATGGCTTTCAGTTGATAGAAGCCAGCGCGGGCACCGGTAAAACCTACACCATCAGCCATTTGTATCTGCGGGCAATTCTAAGTGGTTTGAACGTTGATCAAATTTTGGTGATGACCTTTACGCGGGCGGCAACAGCAGAGCTTCGCGAGCGACTACGCGCCGTTTTATATAATGCGCTAAATGACGCTTGCGATCCTGCCACAGCTGTACTGCTCACGCGCGCCGTTGAGAACATCGACGCTGCTCCGATTTTTACCATTCATGGCTTCTGCCGTCGGGTACTTGCGGAGCATCTTCTGGATCATGGTAAAACAGTCGATCTCGAGGCCGAATCACACATTCCACCACTAAAGCAAGTGACAGCTGAGATTTGGCGGAATTGGGTTGAATGTCTGCCTCTGCCCTCATATCAAAGGTTTCGCCAACTGGTCGGCGGCTTGTCCGAGCTATCAAAAATTGTTGATCAAGTTTGGTCCAGCGACCGAGTCCAACTGCCTGAAGTGCCGAGCATTGAGCCGTTTGAATGGCAAACCTATCGCCAATCCTTGCTTGATTTGTTCGCCAACAAGCGCTTTTCAACCGACAAAACCAAAGGATTCCCAACTGAGCACTTAGAAGCGCTAATCGCTGGACTTGATCAGCTCTTTTCGGATCAAGCCGATGTCGATCTTGACTTGCCGTTGTTAATCAGACTATCACCCGAAAACCGAGAAAAGTTACAGCACAAATCCAAACCCGCGACGGATGAAGAAAATCGAGTGTACGATGGCATTTTTGCAGCGGCCAGCGCTCGGCTAAGTCGTGAATTAATCGAGCTGACTCAGGCGTTGGTTGATGAAATTCAACGCAAAAAGCACCATCGCCATGCCACTACCCTCGCCATTTCTGATCCTGATCAGCTCCTAAACGAACTTGATCTACTCCTGAAAAACGACCGCAACGGGAAAATCGCCACCGATCTTGCAACGCGCTATCCCCTCGCGATGATCGATGAGTTTCAGGATACAGACCCAGCGCAGTGGCGCATTGTCGATCAGATTTACAGCCAGCCCAACGCACAAGGGTGTTTGCTAATTGGCGATCCAAAACAAGCCATTTATAGCTTTCGCGGTGCGGATATCCAAGCTTACCTCGATGCTAAAAAGGCGGTCGACGTAGAATGTCACTACACGATGACCACCAACTACCGCTCTAGCCCAGCGGCGCTCGCAGCAGTGGCCGAGCTATTTAACGTGAGCAATCCATTCGCTGCCCCTGGAATCGACTTTATCGGCGTAGAGGCAGCGGAGCACGCACAAGACGCAGGCATCTGGGTCGACGGCAAGCCCTTGGATGGCCTTTGTGTCAAATTGATTACTGGCAAAGTGAGTGAGCATCGCGATGACATCGTCGACACCATCGAACAACTGCTCAATCTCGCTGCCGTCGGACGGGTTGAAATCCAATGTCCTAAACAATCGCGTCGCACGTTAACACCGGCCGATATCGCCATCTTGACCGGCTCCAACAACGACGCAATCGAGTTCCATCAGGCCTTGATCACACGCGGCATCCCAGCTGCCGTGCAAAGCGACGACAACGTCATGCAAAGTCCCGAGGCTGAGCTCTGGGGGCATTGGCTGGCTGCGATTCGCGAACCTCATCGATCAGAGTATCTTCAACTTGCCGCCCTTCTAAGCCTCGATTGTTTTGATGGCCGCACATTGTCACCAAGCGCATTGCGCCAGTTGCTGCAAACCTCTTTACAACAACTGCAGCGAAATGGGCCTCTGGCATTGGCCAATACCATCGCAGATACGTTTGCGATCGACGGCTCTACAGACCACGCGAAACGGCGTTTTGCCAACTGGTTTCAGATTGCAGAATTGTTAAGCGAGAGCTGGCGACAAGTTGACAGTGTCGAGCAGGTTTACCAGTGCTGGCAGCGGTTAGTAGAGCAAAGCGGTCAAAGTGAAAGAAAGCTGCGTTTAGCCTCAGAGCAATTGATGCTGACCATTCAAACCATTCATAAATCCAAGGGTCTGCAATACCCACTGGTGTTTGTACACAGCAAAGCCCCTAGGCGCACTGGCGGCACACTGGTGGACCTAACCTACAAACCTGAACCTGGCGTCTTAGTCATCGACCCCACGCTTGACCGACGAGGCATCACGCTTGCAAAACGCGCCCAAGCTGAGCGACAAGAAAGCCTTCGTTTATTGTACGTGGCGGTGACACGCGCAGAACTATTCACTTACTACCCTTACGTGAAAGGGTCTACCATGGAGAGCCTCTTAAATGGCCGCCAATCAATCCCGTCGCTAACGTTACCTCAAGTAGACATCACCCTGAAGGCCGAGATGAGGGCATCGAAACCTGCAACACGTGAGTATCGTCAGCCGCGACCGGTTGGCCGTCATTGGCAGATTAGTGCTTACAGCCAGCTCAAACCTCACGGCGATTCAGCTGCATGGACTTTGGAGCGCGCAGATCGCGACGACACGTCCCCGGGTGGTGCAGCATTCGGCACATTGGTCCACAGCATTCTCGAGCAGATTGATTTCACCGCGCCCGCAGCTGATATTGATCGGCTCTGCGCGCAAACGTGCCAAGCGCATAACGAGGATGAAGTTGCGTTTGTCAGCGGATTGATTCATCACACCCTCAACACCGAATTGCCACCGCTCGGAATGCGATTAAATCAACTCGAGTCCAGTGCAAAATTGGTCGAGCTGGAATTTTATTTTTGGAGCAATACCAAAGCTTTGCACGCATTCGGTCAAGCGCTATTGACTGCAGGCTATCCAGATGCAGTGCCTTCACTCGATGGGCTAAACGATAAGATCTATCTTAAAGGCTTTATCGATCTCATTATGCGCGATGCCGAGGGGCGCTATTGGGTGGTCGACTATAAAACAAATCGCCTTACAGATTACAAGGCGTCGTCGTTGATGCAATCGATGTGTAACAGCCATTATCGATTGCAGTATTTGTTGTATCTCGTGGCATTGCATCGCTATCTGCAAAGTCGATTGGGCCCCCAATACCAACCCACACGACACCTTGGTGGCGCAGCGTATCTCTATGTGCGCGGCATGCCTGAGGGTGGATTATTCATCGATCGCCCTAATCCGGAATGGATCGCCGAACTTTCGAGTCTATTGGAGGGCGTATGACACTGACCCACGATGTTATCCATCAGCTATTTGGCGCCGATGATGCCGAGCTCAATGCGCTCTTAGCACTGATCGACGCTGCAAACCAAGGCGGGCAATCTGCCACTCGCATACCTGCAAACTTGGTCATTAATCGGCCAAACTTATCGGCATTAATCGCAATTGAGTACGACGCTTTAGGGCCGATCGCTGGATATCAACGAGACGCGGTCGATGAGCGGCAGATCGCGACCTTGCTTGCAAAAAGATGCTCACTGCCCGCTGACATCAACCGGGCTCAACCGGCTCAACTGGCAGCCGTCCAATTGGCCTGCACGC
>JABXHR010000046.1 GCA_013373515.1 Gammaproteobacteria bacterium
AACGGTTTTCAAGACCGCCGCATTCGACCACTCTGCCATCTCTCCGAAGCACGCTAATATACGACAAATCTGAGGCTGTGCCAACCACTATTTAAAATCAGGACTTCGTTTACACGCAATTGTTTGTAATTCCGCTTGAAATCATGACTACAGCTGGCATATTTAGAGCATTGCAACTCAATAGGTATAGCACTACGATGGAACACATCCAGCAAAGTATCCGCTCAGAGAGCGTACTGAGCACTAACAAACTCATCCGCAACACATACATGTTGCTGTCAATGACACTGGTTTTCAGTGCGTTGATGGCCGGTCTTTCTATGGTTTTGAAAATGCCGCACGGCGTGTCACTGGCTGCAAGCATCGGCTCTATCGTGTTGCTATGGTTCGTTTTACCCAAAACTGCAAATTCTGCTGCTGGCATCTATACCGTTTTTGGCGTCACAGGGTTGCTTGGTTTTGGCTTAGGCCCAATCCTCAATGCATACCTACAACTGCCAAACGGTGGCCAGCTGATCGCCATGGCGATGGGCGGCACCGGTGTCATTTTCTTGGGCCTCTCTGCATATGCGATGAGCTCAAAGCGTGATTTCAGCTTCATGGGTGGCTTCTTGGTTATGGGCCTGCTGGTTGGCTTAGTCGCGTCACTGGCAATGATTTTCATTGACGCGCCTTTAGCCCACGTCGCCGTTTCTGGCCTTTTCATGTTGCTCTTCTCTGGTTTTATTTTGTACGACACCAGCCGAATGGTGCACGGACACGAAACCAACTATGTTCTGATGACAGTTAGTCTCTATCTAAGCATCTACAACATCTTCCTTAGTTTGTTGCAGATCTTGGGAATCATGGGCGGCGACGAATAGTCACTATAACGCTTCAAAAGCCCGGCTCGTCCGGGCTTTTTTATCTCTGAGAGAACATAATGGACTGGATGAAAATCATTTCGGCGATCATGATTGTCGCCATGATCGTCTACATATTTCCCCGTGCCAAAGCAATGATGCAAAACAGCCCAAAAGCCGAAAAAGGTGATTGGAATGCTGCGGCACTCCCCTTGGTCGGTGTGGTCGCGTTTGTCATTTTGCTGATCATGATGGCAAGATCACTGTAAACCCTCCCACAAAAAAGCCCGCAAGTTGCGGGCTTTTTTGTGTCTAAAGAGAGACTACAAAATTTTGGTCTTTCCACCCATAAATGGCACCAACACCTCGGGTATGGTCACAGAGCCATCAGCATTTTGATAGTTCTCGAGTACCGCGACTAAGGTACGACCAACCGCCAAACCAGAGCCGTTTAATGTATGCAGAAGCTCGGTCTTGCCTGTTTCGGGGTTGCGGTAACGTGCCATCATACGTCGCGCTTGGAAATCCACCATGTTTGAACAGCTTGAGATTTCGCGATAGGTGTTTTGCGCGGGCAACCAGACTTCGATGTCGTAAGTTTTCGCAGCACCAAACCCGATATCACCGCTACACAGATTCACAACACGATAGGGCAAGTCGAGTTTTTGCAGCACGGCTTCCGCCGCTTCAAGTAAGCGCTCATGCTCTTCCCAGCTTTTACTTGGCTCGCAAATATGCACCAACTCAACCTTTTCAAACTGATGCTGACGGATCATCCCGCGAGTATCTCGTCCATAAGACCCAGCCTCTGAGCGAAAACACATCGAGTGACACACAAAACGCATTGGCAACTGCCATGGCTCACTGATGCTGTCACGTACAAAGTTGGTAACCGGCACTTCTGAGGTGGGAATCAGGTAGTAAGGCTGCTCCACATTTAGCGCAAACAAATCTTCGGCAAACTTCGGCAACTGCCCGGTGCCCTGCAATGAATCTGCATTGACGATGACGGGAACATTGACCTCCTCATAACCGTGCTCGGTGGTGTGGAGCGTCAACATAAATTGCGCCAAGGCACGATGCAGCAGTGCAATGTCACCGCGCATTGCCACAAATCGAGAACCGGTGAGCTTGGCGCCCATTTCAAAGTCGAGGACAGCGCCACCAACGTCAACATGATCTTTGACCTCAAAATCAAATGTTCGAGGGGTTCCCCAGCGCTTAATTTCTTGGTTGTCATTTTCGTCTTTGCCATCCGGCACAGAATCGTCGAGCATATTCGGCACGCCAGAGAGCATGTCCTCGAGTTTGGCTTGCACCTCTGACAATTCGGTCTCCGCTGCTTTGAGCTGATCGCCCAAATCGGCCACAGCGTCTAGAAGCGGCTGAACATCCTCGCCCTTGGCTTTGGCTTGGCCGATCGATTTTGCACTGCTATTTCGCTGGCTTTGCAAGTCTTGGGTTTTTGCCTGTAGATCCCGGCGAGAGGATTCAAGCGCCGAGTATGCCTCAACATCAAAACTGAATCCGCGTCGCTTCAAATTGGTAACCACCGTCTCTAATTCGGTGCGTAGTAGTCTGGGATCTAACATAAAACCTTTGAGTCTATTCCGTTAAAAGAAAGAGCGTAGAGTATAGCCTAAGGCGGCTAGGATGAGACAGAGCAAGGTGTTTGCCAAAACATTGCCGATTGCAAGCAAACTGTGACCGTTGGTCCATAACAGCACCGATTCAAACGCAAACGTAGAATAAGTGGTCAATGCGCCCAACAATCCCGTCACCAACAGGGGACGAAAACTCGAAAAAGCCGGTTTAACCGCGATCAGCCCCATAAAAATGCCAATCAATAACGCGCCTACCCCGTTTACAATGAGTGTCGCGAAAGGAAAGCTATCTGCGCTTTGCGGTAGTTGCCTAGAAACCCAATAGCGCCCCATTGCACCAATTGCGCCGCCAATGGCCACAAAAACAAAATCCATGACTTTAACCCCTGAAGAAATCGTTGAACTGCAAACCAAAATTCAAACCATTGCAGACGAGTTGGCATTCGATGGCGTTGGTTTTGCGCGCCTCGACCTGAGTGAGCACCAAGCCCACCTCAATCGCTGGCTGGCCAAAGGATACCACGGCGGCATGAGCTACATGGCGAGGCACGGCACAAAGCGTAGTCATCCAAACCAGCTGGTCGATAACACCATCAGCGTGATTTCAGTTCGACTCAACTATTGGCCAGAGGCTGAACGGACACCAAGCGTTGCGCTCGACGACCCAGAGCAAGCCTACATCTCGCGCTACGCGCTGGGGCGTGACTATCACAAATTACTGCGCAAACGCCTCAAACAGCTTGCCATGCGCATCAGTGATTTGATCGGGCCCTACCAATATCGGGTCTTCACGGATTCTGCCCCTGTGCTCGAAAAAGCCTTAGCGGCCAATGCAGGCTTGGGATGGATTGGTAAACACAGCAACTTAATCCATCCCAAAACAGGATCGTATTTCTTTCTTGGAGAGATTTTTACGGACCTGCCCTTCGTACCGAGCGATGAGGTCATCTCAAATCACTGTGGGCAATGTAGCGCCTGCTTGGATGCTTGCCCCACAGGCGCCATTGTTGCGCCCTATCAAGTAGACGCAAGACGGTGTATTTCGTATTTAACGATTGAACATTTCGGCCCGATTCCAGAGCCCTTGCGAGCTATGATGGGTAATCGGATCTATGGCTGTGACGATTGCCAAATTGTCTGTCCATGGAACAGGTTCACCAACCAAACTGAGACCAGAGAGTTTTATCCACGAGACGCGCTCGCTCAGGCAAGGCTAGTCGCCCTGTTTCATTGGTCTGAAGATACTTTTTTGAGTCAGACAGAGGGCGCTGCGATTCGAAGAATTGGCCACGATCGCTGGCTTCGCAATATTGCAATCGCGCTCGGCAATGGCTCGGGCAGTCCCGAAGTCATTAAGGCGTTGCGGCGACAACAAGCGCACGCGTCATCGATGGTGCGCGACGCGGTAAATTGGGCACTTGGACGACTACTGATGCAGCCGAGGGTCGTTAAATAGCCGCTGAAGTTCGAAATTGAGGATAGCGATACCCGCTTGTAGGCGCCGTGCATCCTCAATGTATTTGATCTGCTCTAGGTCCTCTGGCGAGAGGACAAGCTCGTCTGGTCTCCACGGCTCTCTCTGTCGTAGATCCTCATGATTCATTTTTCATCTCCGAAATCTCTTTTTTATTGCTGTCTATGATCGTAGTCATGCAGCGCTTATGTAGATTTTTATCGACGATAAACCGCGAGACTAAAGCGATTTTTTACCCGATTTGTGGGATTTACTGTTTGGACGCAAAAGCTGTGCAATGGTTCACGAACCAAGATTTTTGGCGCAAAAAATCACGCTAAGCTATTGATCATCAAGCGACTTTAGAAAGTTCAAACGCGATCGAATTTGCTTTTCTAGTCCGCGATCAGTGGGGGTGTAACTTGGGATATCGGTTAACCGATCGGGCAAATATTGAACGTTTGGCGAATAACCAAAGGGATGATCATGCGGATAATCATATTCCGCACCATGGCCCTGCTGCTTGGCAAGACCACTGACAGCGTTTCTTAGGTGCAATGGCACCTCATCACTGCCTCGAGAGGCGACATAGGCCCGCATTTGGTTATATGCGCTGTATACCGCATTGCTTTTGGCGGCAACGGCAAGGTAGATCACTGCCTGCGCAAGCGCCAACTCGCCTTCCGGCGAGCCCAGCCGTTCGAATGACGCCGCAGCATTTAGTGCGACTTCTAGTGCGCGTGGATCTGCATTGCCAATATCTTCGCTGGCCATGCGTACGAGTCGGCGTGCGAGATACTGCGGGTCAGCGCCGCCATCCAGCATTCTGCAGAACCAATACAGTGACGCATCAGGGTCTGAACCACGGATGGATTTGTGTAACGCAGAGATTTGGTCGTAGAAAAAGTCGCCACCCTTATCAAAACGGCGCAACGACGAGCCAATGGCCTGCTCCAACACTGTGGCGTCAATGACCACACCTTCTGAGGATCGGCCAAGATCCATGGCCAATTCCAACCAATTGAGCAAACGCCGTCCGTCACCATCCGCTGCGTTACAAAGAGTTTCGCGAAGCGCTTGATCAAAAGAAACCGCTTGCGTGGAATTTTGAATGGCACGATCAATCATCTGCAGCATAGCGTCGCGATCTAAGGGCTTGAGCACATAGACTCGTAGTCGCGACAGCAACGCATCGTTTAAGCTGAACGCAGGATTTTCGGTGGTTGCACCAACAAATACGATGGTGCCATTTTCAATATGCGGCAAAAACGCATCTTGCTGCGATTTATTGAACCGATGCACCTCGTCGACAAATAACACCATTCGTCGACCAGTATGCGAAACCTGCTGGGCATGTTCGACGGCGGCCCGAATTTCTTTTACACCTGACAGTACCGCCGAAATGGCAAAAAACTCGGCATCTGCACGGGCTGCGGCGAGGCGCGCCAACGTGGTCTTGCCGCAGCCTGGCGGCCCCCAAAGGAGGAAAGAATGTAGCGCTCCGTCACTGAGCGCTTGATATAGAGGACTTTCAGGCCTGAGCAGGTGCGTCTGTCCCGCAACGTGATCTAGCGCATCGGGACGCATACGCTCCGCCAAGGGCTGCTGCGTCTGCCCCCGGGATTGAAACAAATCAGTTTTGATAGACGACATCCACACCACTTGGCGGACTGAAACGATAGATACCGGTGTTGTGTTTTGACGTCTTTAAATTGCGAAAGCTCACCTGGGTAGACTGGCCAAGGGTGTCTTTGAGGTCCATCACCACTGGCGTATTGCCTTTAAACGCAATGGCGACACGCTCGAAGTCTGAATCGGCACGCTTGGGCTTGAGCTGCACCCAATCAAAACCGTTTTGTTCGCCCAAATTCGAGACCACAAAATCAGCGTTCAAGTCACTCTGCCCCATTAGTAGGGAGATTGGCGTATTTTTAAGCGCGCTTTGCGCTGGGCGCACAGTCATTTGCTCAAGATCAGCGTCATAGACTTTCACTTCACGACCATCAGAAACCAGAACCTGCTTGTAAGGCGTTTTCAATTCCCACCGAAATTTCCCGGGTCGAGCGATGCTGAGCTTGCCCACAGACCTTTGAGGTTCGGCGCCGCTGGCATCGTAAACCGCCTGTGTGAAATCCGCTTGGAAGAACTCTACGCTTCTGATGAATTCGTTGAGCTTCGCTTGGCCATCGGCAAATGCCGAAGCAGAAAAAACCAGCGCACTCAACGCGAAAAATATTCTCATGAAATACCCTTTAATGATGTGAGCAAAAATACCACTCAGCTCGATGATGCAAGGATGCTCAATTCAGGGTGAACGCGCCATGACTTTGATTTTGTTTTACCGCTGATTGCGAACCTTTACAGGGCCAAAGCGATGGGTTATGGCAAAGCCGCAACACCAATTGAATCGGTACTAAACCGGCGGTGGAGCCAACACTTCGCGCTGTCCGTTGGGGCCAACGCCCGAGACCACTCCTGCCGCTTCCATGTCTTCGATCATGCGAGCGGCTCGATTGTACCCAATTTTAAGCCGGCGCTGCACATAAGAAATGGACGCTTTGCGGCTTTCGGTCACAATCGCCACCGCTTGATCGTAGAGTGCATCGCCCTCTGGGTTTTCTGCACCAGCTTCGCCCGGGATGCCGGGGATAGGCGTCGAGTCACTTAAGATTTCATTGAGATATTGAGGCTCAAAATCTTGTTTTAAGAAGTCGACCACTGCATGTACCTCGTGATCGTCGACAAATGCCCCGTGAACACGCTCCGGGTTTGCCGTGCCGGGCGGCAGGTAGAGCATATCGCCGTGACCCAATAGTGTCTCTGCCCCCATCTGATCCAAAATGGTTCTTGAATCGATTTTCGAGGAGACCTGAAAGGCAATACGCGTTGGGATGTTCGCTTTGATAAGACCCGTAATGACGTCTACTGATGGACGCTGGGTAGCGAGTATCAAGTGAATGCCCGCCGCACGCGCTTTTTGCGCAATACGAGCAATCAACTCTTCACACTTCTTGCCAACCACCATCATCATGTCGGCAAATTCATCGATCACGATGACGATATGCGGCATCTTCTCCAGCTGTGGCGGTGGGCCGCTTGGGTCGGCTGACTTGGCGGGATCGTACAATGGATCAACCAAATACTCACCGCTGGCCTGCGCATCTTCGATCTTGCGGTTGTAGCCCGCGAGATTACGCACACCGAGCGACGACATTAACTTGTAGCGGCGCTCCATCTCACCCACTGACCAGCGCAGCGCGTTGGCCGCCTCGTTCATATCGGTCACGACCGGCGCGAGCAAATGCGGTATACCCTCATAAACCGAGAGTTCAAGCATTTTGGGGTCAATTAGGATAAGTCGAACATCGTCGGCGGTCGCTTTATAGAGCAAACTCATCAACATCGAATTGACGCCGACCGATTTGCCCGAGCCGGTGGTGCCCGCCACCAATAGATGTGGCATCTTGGCAAGATTTGCGCAAACTGGTCGGCCAGCAATGTCTTTTCCTAGCGCCAAGGTCAGGGGCGACGCATTTCCTTGGAAAGACTCCGACATAAAAATCTCGGATAACTGCACGATTTCACGATTTTCATTCGGGATTTCGATCCCCACTGTGGTCTTGCCGGGGATAACTTCAACGACACGGACAGCCATGACGCCCAGCGATCGCGCAATGTCTTTCGATAAATTGGCAATCTGCGCGCTTTTAACTCCTGGTGCTGGCTGCAACTCGAAACGAACAATCACCGGACCGGGATTCACCTCAACCACTTGTACAGTGACATTGAAGTCAGCAAATCGCTGCTCAAGCAACCGGGACAAATGATCAAGCTGAGCCTGCGAATAGAAGGTCTTTGGTGGCTTGGGCTGATCTAGCAGATCGATAGAGGGCAATCGCTCCTCAACCGGCAGAATCTTAACCGTTGGTGCGTGAGGCTTGAGATCTTTTTTGGTCGCTTGCTGTGGTTTGATCGCTTCGGCCAACGGACTTGGCGCAATGACAGGTGCATCAAAAAAGTCCGGAGTCATCTTTTGAACAGCAGGCTCAATTGCCCGCGGTGACGCTAGAGGCAACTCAGGTTCATCGACCGCCGCATCTAGAGGCGGCACAAAGCTGCGCGAGCTTCCTAAAAATGGCGCGTCAAAATCGTCTTCCGCCAATGGTTCAGCGGCAGGCAAAAATGGCACAGTTGAGTTAAGGTCTTTCACCATTGATTCTGGCTCAGCCGTTTTCTTCACGCGGTCATTGAGTGTGGGCACCCCGCCAACCTCCGTGGCCTCCTCACGACGTTTCTGTATAAGTTGCTCAGCCACTTCAAGCGGACGATGCTTCCCCATCCAGATTAGAGAATTCACAACCAACTCAGACAGCCAATTGAAAACGCGAACAGACATCGCGCCCGTAATGTCTAGCAATGCAATTGGTGACACCCCAATCAGCGCACAACCAAGAATCAGCACAGCAAGTCCGCAACCCAGTGTCACACCTGCCCAACCCACGAATGGCACAATCAATCCACCGAGATACCCGCCGAGCAAGCCACCTGGCATAACACCTTCAGGCAGTCCAGCCGTCCAATTTGGTGCGTGCAGTGACATTAAAATTGCAATGCAAGTGGCAAAAGCAAACACCAAACTCAAGCGTACGACAATGAAATCTAGCTCAAGCGTCTTGCCACGAATCTCAGATACGATTGTCGCGTAACCCAAGGCAAACAATCCTGCGGGAACCGCATAGGCTGCATACCCCGCCATGACCAAAATCCAGTCGGCAAACCATGCGCCAACGCGTCCACCCGCATTGTGGATGGTGCCATCAACTGTGGTGGCAAAGGAATACCCTGGATCCATTGGATGATAAGTAACAAGTGCGGCAGTAAGATAAGCGGCAACCACCAACGACAGCAATCCCAAACCGCGCTTGAGTCCGTCTAGCAACCACTCTGGCAACTGCAATTGTTGGCCGGTGGCCCTGCCCGATTTCGGCTTTGCCGGGCGCCTTGCAGTACGTTTGGGGGTTGTTTTTTTGTTTCCTCTGACACTAAGGCGTCGAAGAGGATTTGTCGGTAATTGTTTCAAGTTAATAGGTACTTCAAAAAAGCGGTTTAAGTATTTGTTTATAAAGTATATACAAACGACACAAATTTGGGGCAAAACTTGGTTAACTGCCGTGCATCGCAGTCCGACCTCAACCCAACAGAAGCACCTGAAGCGACTAGGTCATACATGATTGGATCGGTGACTAACGGACACTTGTAGAAACAAACGCTGCCCTCATTTATCCTGTTGAGTTTTAGATTAGACAATTTAGGAGACACCATGGCCGAGGCAAAACATTGCCCGCTTATGATTCTGGGGTCCGGTCCTGCAGGTTACACCGCAGCCGTATACGCAGCCCGCGCTAACTTAAATCCCGTGTTGATCACCGGACTTGAGCAAGGTGGGCAACTGACCACCACCACAGAAGTGGACAACTGGCCTGCCGATGCAATGGGAGTCCAAGGCCCAGAGCTGATGGAGCGATTTCGCCAACATGCAGAGCGCTTTGAGACTGAGATCGTATTTGACCATATTCACACCGCAGAGCTTAGCCAACGTCCATTCACGCTTACTGGCGACGCGGGCACCTACACCTGTGATGCATTGATTATTTGCACGGGTGCCAGTGCGAAATACCTCGGCCTCCCCTCGGAAGAAGCGATGAAAGGCAAAGGGGTATCGGCCTGCGCCACCTGTGACGGATTCTTCTATCGCGGCAAAGAAGTGGCAGTGGTCGGTGGTGGCAATACCGCCGTTGAAGAAGCGCTCTATCTCTCTAACATCTGCAGCAAAGTAACGCTGGTACACCGGCGTGACAGCTTGCGATCTGAGAAAATTCTTCAAGACAAGCTCTTCGAAAAGGCCAAAAACGGCAATGTTGAAATCATCTGGAACCACAATGTGGAAGAAGTACTCGGTGACGCCAGCGGGGTGACGGGTCTTCGATTGAAAAGCACTCAAGACGACAGCACGCGCGACATTGACGTGATGGGCGCTTTTATCGCCATCGGCCACAGCCCCAATACATCGCTATTCGAAGGTCAGCTCGAGATGAGCAATGGCTACATCAAGGTGAACAGCGGTCTAAATGGCAATGCAACGGCAACCAGCATCGAAGGTATTTTTGCCGCCGGTGATGTGATGGACCAAGTGTATCGCCAAGCAATTACCTCCGCCGGCACCGGCTGCATGGCGGCACTCGATGCAGAAAAGTACTTAGACAATTTGCACTAATCCATGCAATTGAGCCTCCATCAATCGATCAACGAACTAGATCGTGATCGCTGGCAAGCATGGAACCCAGACAGTAACCCTTTTCTAAATTGGCATTTTTATGAAAGTCTGGAAAAGGGTGACTGCTTGCAACCGTTTGGCTGGTCGCCCGCCTATCTACAAGTCATTGTCGATGGTGTACCGATAGCCTACGCGCCGACCTTCGTCAAACACAATACTTTTGGCGAATTCGTATTTGACGGGGTTTGGGCAGAAGCCTACGAGCGCAATGGCATCGAATATTACCCCAAGCTCACCTGCGCAGCCCCCTACTCTCCCGCAACCGGCCCGCGAATTCTAGGCGAGCAAACCGCACTTCTGCAGTCTGCGCTTTCGCAGTATTGCCAAGAATTGGGCCTTAATAGCGCACATATCTTGTTCGAGGCTGACCCCCACACCGAGACGCACTGGCACTTGCGACACGATATCCAGTTTCAGTGGTTCAATCGAGACTATGCAGATTTCGAGGGATTTTTAAGCGCACTCACCGCAAAAAAACGCAAGAACGTGCGCCAAGAGCGCCGTCGTGTCCGTGATCAAGGCTTTGAGTTTTTATGGGTTAATGGCGCCGAGATTTCCAAAGATGATCTGCATCTGGCCCACACACTGTATGCCGCGATTTATGACCGTAAATGGGGCTACCCTGCGCTATCGGTTGGATTTTTCGACAACATACGACAAACCATGGGCGAACAATTGTGGGTGTGTTTTGCCTGCCAAGACGGCGAAAAAGTGGCGATGTCGATGTTTTTCCAATCAGCCGAAGTTCTATACGGGCGCTATTGGGGCTGCAAAACGCAGCACGATGCATTGCACTTTGAAACCTGTTATTACCAAGGGATCGAGCACGCCATCGCGCATGGGCTCAAGCGCTTCGAGCCCGGCGCACAAGGCGAGCACAAGCTCGCGCGTGGATTTGAACCCACAGTGGTACGTTCAAAACACTTTTTCGCCGATGCAGGTTTTTCCAATGCCATCGGCGATTATCTGGCGCGCGAGCGCCATCATGTGGCCTTGCGACTCGAGGACTATCAAGCCCACAGTCCGTTTCGTGGCGACAGCACATGCTAAGGCATTTTCCGGCCGCTGCGATTCATCAATTCCCAGATGTCGACACGGCTTTGGACGAGCCAAATGGCCTACTCTGCACCGGCGGCACAATTGACCCACAAACCGTGCTCAATGCCTATTGCCAAGGGATATTCCCATGGTTTGCAGACGATCAACCGCCACTGTGGTGGTCACCAGACCCGCGTTGCATTTTTGAGGAAGTCGACTTTCATGTCTCAAAGAAAAAACGCCAACTATTTCGAAAGTACCAGCTCCATACCACGCGCAATCAATGCGCTGTCGACGTGATTCGAGCGTGTGCCGCCGCGACACCAAGACGCGAAGATACTTGGATTTTGCCGGAAATGATCCAATGCTATGGTCACCTCGCCAAATACGGCTGGGTACAGAGCTTTGAGGTTTGGCAATCGGACGAACTTGTCGGTGGGGTCTATGGTGTGACGCTTGGTCGATTATTCTGTGGCGAGTCAATGTTCTCGAAGAGGCCATCTGCAAGTACTTTTGCTTTAGAGGCCGTGTTTGCCAGTGGCGAATTTGATTGGATTGATGCCCAAATAGAAAACCCCCATCTGATGAGTATGGGGGCCACTTTGATCGACCGAAGCCAGTACATCGACCGGCTGCAAAACGAGCTAATACGCTTACGTGACAACTAAGCCAGCGTCTCAACTCTAATTCTAGACACTTCACCGACCACTGACGGCGCACCGTTCAACGCCGTCAGTGCGTCGTTCATCGCACCTTCATTGATTTCACGGGTCAATAGGATCAACGTTGCGACGCTTTCATGGTCTTCTGGCTCTTTTTGAATCACAGCCTCAATCGAAATTTCATGCTTGCCAAAAATTGCCGTGATATCAGCCAATACACCTGGACGATCTTCAACCTGCATCCGCAAGAAATAGCCTGTCTCAAAATCATGTGAGGCCAACACTGGCAAAGGCTCAATCTGATCGGCTTGGAAAGCCAAATGCGGTACACGATTTTCGGGGTCTGCGGTCAGGGTGCGAGCCACATCAACAATATCTGCAACGACAGACGAGCCCGTGGGCATTTCACCGGCACCTGCACCATAGTGAATGGTTGGGCCAACAGCATCCCCTTGGACAAGTACCGCGTTCATCACACCATCAACATTGGCCAACAGACGGCGCTTCGGCACCAACGTGGGATGGACGCGCATTTCAATGCCACGCTGGGTTTTGCGGGCGATACCAAGATGCTTGATGTTGTAACCAAGCTCCGATGCATACTGGACATCGTCGCTCGACACTTTGGAAATGCCCTCGGTGTATACCGCCTCGAACTTCAGCGGAATACCAAAAGCAATTGACGACAAAATCGTGAGTTTGTGCGCGGCATCGATGCCCTCGACATCGAAGGTTGGATCGGCTTCGGCATAGCCCAGTGCTTGAGCTTCGGCCAGCACATCAGCAAACGCACGTCCTTTGTCGCGCATTTCGGTCATAATGAAATTGCCAGTGCCATTGATGATGCCGGCCACCGATTGAATGCGGTTGGCCGCCAGACCTTCACGAATGGCCTTGATCACCGGAATCCCGCCTGCCACAGCGGCTTCGAAAGCGACCATCACGCCCTTATCCTGCGCGAGGCTGAAAATTTCATTGCCATGAATGGCAATCAGCGCCTTATTCGCCGTGACCACGTGTTTGCCGTTGGCAATGGCTTGAAGAATGTAACCTTTAGCCGGCTCCTCGCCGCCCATCACTTCACATACGACGTCAATCTCTGGGTTGTCGATAACCGTCGAGGCGTCGGTGGAGAGCTCGATGTCGAAGCCCTGCGCTTTTGCCTTGTCGATATTGCGTACCACCGCGTGTGTCACCATAATTTCGCAGCCCGCACGGCGCGAGATTTCAGTCGCGTTGTCACGAAGAATTTTTACCGTTCCGACCCCTACGGTGCCAAGACCCAGTAGACCTACTTTAATCGGTCGCATGTTGTGTGTCCTTGATAGTGGGCGATTTGCCCTGAAAAACCCGTCAATTATAAGAAATTTCTGATGTTAACTCAGCAAAAACTTGCAACAAAAAAGCCAGCTAATGCTGGCTTAATATCGGAGAAATAGACAAATTGGGCGCCACCACAACGCCCATTTATCTTTGTTAACTTTTAAAGATCGCCTCGGCCGTGATGCCCTGACCTTCTAAGATTCGGCGAAGCTTCTTCAAAGCATCCATTTGAATTTGACGAACACGCTCACGAGTTACACCAAGTTCAGCCCCGACGTCTTCAAGTGTCGAGCGGTCATAGCCCTGCAAACCAAAACGGCGAACCACCACTTCACGCTGCTTGGCTTCAAGCTTGGCCAGCCAGCTATTGATCGAGCGATTGACTGCATCGTCCGACATGGTGTCTGCAGGATCGCCGTAGTTCTCGTCAGCGATGACCTCTAGCAGTGGACGGTCGTTGTCTTTACCCGATGGCATATCGACAGAAGCGGTGCGGGTTTGCAACGCCATAATACGATTAACATTTTCTGGATCTGCACCCACTTCCTCGGCAATTTGCTCGATCGTCGGCTCTTGATTGAGGGTTTGGCGCAATTTGCGCTGTGCACGCAAATAGGTGTTCATTTCCTTGATGATATGAATTGGCAAACGCACTGTGCGCGTTTGATTCATCAATGCACGCTCGATGGTTTGACGAATCCACCAGGTCGCGTAAGTCGAGAAACGAAAGCCTTTTTCCGCATCAAATTTCTCGACCGCATGGATCAGACCAAGATTGCCTTCCTCAATTAGATCGAGCAACGTAAGTCCGCGGTTGAGATAGCGGCGTGCGATCTTGACGACCAAACGCAGGTTGCATTCGATCATCTTGTGACGAGCCGCTTCGTCACCTTTTTTCGACAGTCGGGAATAATATTTCTCTTCGTCTGCTGTCAGTAGCTTTGAGCGATCGATGTCCTTTAGGTACAGACGGGTGGCGTCCATATCTCGAATATCGTAAACCTCGGCTTTTGGTCTCGTGGGTTCTTCTTCAGTATCGTCCTCGATATCGTCATCCGAATCGCTGACTTCGTCGATGATTTCATCCTCGTCTTCCTGACTATCTGAAATCATATCTTCCCAATCTGCTGGTGCCTTATTTGCCATTACCGTCTCCCTTATCTATGACATCGAGAACCACCACGAATCTCGTGTCTTTTCATATGCAGTGATCGTTCCAAAAACAACAAGCGAACGAAAACAAGCGCTTAACGTAGTAAGTTAAGAGATTAGTTAAATACTGTTGTGAATGCAAATAGTTTTTTAGGGAAAATAGTTTTGTGGATCAACAGGTTCGCCCATTTTTCTAAACTCAACATGAAGTTCAGAACTCGCCGAAATTACCCCAATAGCTTGCCCGTTAGTAACACTAACCCCTTCAGAAACAGAGACTTTTTCCAGATTTGAATAGCTTGTGATTAGGTCTGAGCCGTGATCGAGAATGACAGTTAAACCGAGCAACGGCAGATCACCCACAAAGATCACATCAGCAGCAGAAGAGGCATTGACCGGTTGTGCAGAATCGACCAAAACATCGACGCGACGATTCTCACCGTTGTCGGAATTAAATTGTTTGATCAGTGAGCCACTAACGGGCCAGACCCATGTTTTGCCAGCAATTTGGCGCGCTTTTCCGCCATCGACTCGACGAATCGATTTTTTGACGTCAATTTGCTGACTTTCAACCAAGATTTCCTCGTCGCTTGGCAGCGCGGCGATAATCGGCTGGAGTGGGACTTCTCTTGCTGGCGTCGCTGTCTGAGCAGGTGTAGGTTTAACCACGCGTTGCGTCGCTGGCGCCGTGGCCTGCCCCGGCACATAAGCGCCAAACAACACCAGACGTTGCCCCATCGTAATTGGATATGGGGGTGAAAGGTTGTTCCAGCGGATCAAATCGTCTGTCGAAATCCGGTAGCGCCATGCGATCGAGTCAAGCGTATCATCAGCACGGACTACGTAATATCCACCCTTTAAGGTCGGCGCAAGGAAATCAGTCACCTGCCGACCAGTAGAACAGCCGGCCAACAGTGCAACTGACAATATGATCCAAGGTTTCATAAATACGTCCATCCTATCCATGCGACGACCAAGCCAACCACCAACCACCCTAGTGGTTCAACATACTTTTCAATCATGGCTTCAGCTTGGGGCCCAAATTTGTATACAACCCACGAGACTAGACCAAATCGACCGAATCTGCCGACGATTGAGGTCAGAATAAACAACACAAACCCGACACCCGTCGCGCCAGACACCAGCGTGACCACCTTATAAGGCAAGGGCGTGAATCCGACCACAATAATGACAACCACGCCATATTGCTCAAATAACTGAACAACTCGGTCCCATTTATCGACCATATGAAGTTGTTCAATGTAGGGATACACCAAATCCAAGCCGTAATGACCGATGGCATATCCCACCGCGCCGCCCAGAACGGAAAACAACGTGGTGAGCACTGCAATCTTCAACGCTTGCTCACGATGCTTGAGCACAACCGGCACCAACACCACGTCCGTCGGCACAGGAAAGAACACCGACTCAATAAATGAGAAAAACTGTAGCCATGCAATCGCAGCCTTACGCGCGGCCAAATCGGCAGCCCATTGATAGAGAGATTTAAACATTATGCGTCTGTCGTCGTTGTAAGGTAGGGAACAAAGCGCGCCGCGTGAAGCACCTCTTCCTCAATGTGTCCATTGGCGGACTTTCGAATGCGCACCAACTGCTGTTGGTCGCCATTTTGTACAGGTGTCACCAGCACGCCCGACCTTGAAAGTTGCTGGGTCAGCGGCGCCGCCGATGGCATGGTGCAGGAGCATACAATGCGATCGTATTTTTCCGCTTCGCCCTTACCGCCATCGCCCAGTACGCATCGCACATTGACCATACCCAATTTTGCCAAGGTATGTTTGGCGCGATGATGCAAGCCCGCCACCACCTCAACGGTAGTCACTTCTTCGCAACCAGGCAGTGCGGCGAGCAATGCTGCCAAATAACCTGAACCCGTCCCAATGTCCAACACTCTGCGCGGAACGCCATTTTCGAGTAGCAGCTCCAGCAGTCTCGCCACTGCATGTGGATGAGATATGGTTTGACCAAACCCGATGGGCAGCGCTGCATCTTCGTAACTACGATGCGCCAGCGGCGCCTCAACGAACAAATGCCGTGGCACATAACGCATGGCATGCAATACGAGCTCGTTGCGAATGCCGGCGTCTTGCTCGAGCCGAGTCACCATACGATCGCGCGTGCGCTGGGAGGTAAAACCCGACCCAGCAATTTGCGCTGCGGTGAAACCATCTATAGCGTGTTCAACCATTGATCCAGCTCGCTCTCGATGGCGTAATTCATCATATCCAGCGCAATGGGTGTCACCGAGGCATGACCCTGCTTAACATGCGTAAAGTCGGTGTCCTCATGCGTGTCTACCACCTCGCCCGGTGGCCCTATCCAAAATACGCGTCCACCCCGTGGATCGGTCTGTGCGATCACCTCGCCCGAGCCATTACGCCGAGCGAGTCTGCTGAGCTTTGCGGGCTTTAGATTGAGTATTTTTAGATCGGGCACGTTGATGTTGAGAATGGCCGCCTTATTCAGCGGCATGTCGAGCCATCGCTCAGATAAATGCGCCGCCACTTGTGCCGCGGTATCAAAGTGCTCGTAACTGTGATCATCGGAAACCAATGAAACTGCGACCCCAGGGTAGCCCATCATAAAGCCTTCTAGCGCGCAGGCGACCGTGCCCGAATAAATGACATCGGTGCCCAAATTCGCCCCGTGATTGATGCCAGATATCACCATATCCGGGGTAAAATCCAATCCGCCATTGAGTGCAATCTGAACAGCATCGGCAGGCGTACCATCCACTGTGAACCATCCGTCGCCATGATCGTGCAGTCTAAGTGGTCTGGATAAGGTCAGTGATTGTGAGGCTGCGCTGCGATTGCGATCGGGGGCGACAACTACCACGTGGTGTCCACGAGAGCGTAGCACCGCGACCAGCGTTCGGATGCCCGTCGCGAGATAACCATCATCGTTGGCCACTAATATGCGCATGAGTCGATATAATAAGACAAACCACACATTCTAGCCTGTCTTCCCTGCCCTGCCCATGCTATTTAGATCTCAAATGACACCAACCAAAGGTTGGCGCAATGGACACCTTCAAACACTACACCCTCAATATCAAAGCCCCCAACAGCCCAAGACCAGAAAGTTTAGACTTTCCTTAGGCGATACTCAGACGGTGGCATACCAAGCGGGTCAACTGGATGGTGACGTGATATTGCTCTATCACGGCCTCGAAGGAACGATCGAATCTGCCTATGTTCGACGCTTGATTACCGAGGCAAACGCGCGGGGGATCGGTGTGTTGATGCCGCAACTGCGCGGAACACTGGCAAGTGAAACCACCTGCGGCATTTATCACAGCTGGAGCATTGCAGACTTTCAGCATCACACCGACTATCTATTGGCCGCAGGGGCAAAACGTATCACCGCCGTGGGCTATTCACTCGGCGCTGCGATGTTGTTGAATTATTTGGCACTCTACAAACCCAATGACATCGACCAAGCCATCGCCGTATGCCCACCATTTCGATTTGAAGACTCTATCGATACCTTCTCCAGAGGCATGGGAAAAGTGTACGGCAATTACCTGCTGCGAAAGCTCAACCAAGCCATCGCCCGAATCAAGCAGATACGCGGCGAGGTACAGGCGCCGAAAATGTCGAGTGTCTATGAATTTGATGACCGGATCACAGCACTAAACGCAAATTACGCCAATGCACGCGCCTATTATCGCGATATCTCGCCAGTGCAAAGATTGGGTGCGATTAACGCCAGAACACATATCATCACCGCTGCAGATGATCCATTTTTTAAGGCCAGCAGCATTCCGAATCAATCGAAGCTCGGAGCAAATATGCGGCTGGAGTATGTACCCCATGGCGGGCACTGTGGGTTCGTCGAAGGCTACCAACGCTTTTGGCTGGAGCCCAGAGTCGTCGATCTAGCCCTCCGCTGGGGCCACTGAGTTGTCCGCCTCACCGATTGTCTCGACCACGGCGTCTTCATAAAGAATCACCTCGACACGTCTGTTGCGCGCGCGGCCGTTTGGTGTGTCGTTATCGCTGATCGGATTGGTATCTGCAAATGCCCGAAGCTGCAACACTGAAGGATCAACTTTGGCACGGCCGGACATAAACTCGATCACCGACGCGGCACGCGCAGACGATAGCGACCAATTAGACGAATACAGCGCCGTCTTGATCGGGATATTGTCCGAATGACCCGCGATGATTGCTTTCTGTCCAAGATCTTTGACTGCCAGTGAGATCTTCAGGAGCACAGGCAAGAATTCAGGTCTGATCTGTGCGCGACCTGCAGCGAAAATACCGTTTTCCTTAATGGTCACGGTCACCTTACCATCGACATGCTCCACTTGGATCATGTCATTGGCAATTTCCGCACGCAAAAGCTTACGAAGCTGCCGCGACATCTGCTCGGCCTTCGCTTCGCGCGCTGCAGCCGCATCGGCTTGCGCCTGCGCAAAGCTTGAGGCCGGGGATGGCTTTTCTTCAGAGCCACCGCGCTCTGGGATTGAGCCTTCGCCTTCACCAAGGCCCTTGCCATCAGAGTCCTGCTCACCGCGAGATTTACCGAGCGCAATTTGCAAATCACCTTTATTGACACCATCTCCGCGATTACCTTCAGCAGTGCGACCGCTGTCTAAGCCCTTGGATCGGTTGTACTTGGTATCCGAATCGGTAAAATCGAGATTGTTTTTAATGTCGTTGGTGGTCATCTGCCGCATTTGTGGCACCGCAGTGACCTGCGGCTTACCGGGGCTAAACTGCTTGGCGATAATGCTAGTGCCCTTGGGAATTTCTTTGGCCCTGACCTCTCGCTGCACACCAAATGCTGCCTTCATCGAACCGGCGACGCGCTTGTACTTCTGCACATCCATTTCCGAAAACGACAGCAACAGGACGAAAAAGCACATCAACAGCGACATCAAGTCGGCAAATGTGCCCATGTAAGCCGGGAGGCCTTCCTCGCACGGTGGGCATTTGGATTCTTCTTCTGCCATTAAAATCTCCTCGTGCAGGCGACCTAGGCCGCCTCGCGCTTACGCTCTGGCAAATAGCTCTTCAGCAATTGCTCGAGCACTCGCGGATTGACGCCTTCTTGAATTCCGGCCACGGCTTCCAATATTAATGATTTGGCCAACTCTTCTTGCTGCGCGCGGAGTTTCAATTTATCTGAGACCGGCAATCCAAAAATATTGGCTACCATCGCGCCATATAGTGTGGTCAAGAGTGCAACCGCCATCGCTGGTCCGATTGACTTAGGGTCTTCCATGTTGCCAAGCATCTGAACCAAGCCAACCAAAGTTCCAATCATCCCCATCGCCGGCGCAGCATCGCCCATCGCTTTAAAGATTTGTGCACCATCGCCATGTCGCTGCACAGCTAAGCTCATGTCCTTATTCAACATTTTCTGCACGACATCAGGGCCGTGACCATCAATACACAGTGCGATACCCTTTTGAAGAAATGGGTGGCCAATTTCCTTTCCCTCGAGCGCAAGAACGCCCTCTTTTCGGGCAATATTGGCCAATTCGACAGACTCCTCAATCAACGCATTTGGCTCAACAGCTTTGAACATAAACGCCTTGCCCAATACGCCACCCATTCCCAAGAATTGCCCAAGGGGATAGCGCATCATGACGACAAACAGCGAGCCAACCACAACGATTAAAATTGATGGGATGTCAACAAACGCGCCCAGATCGCCACCGAGCATAATTGCTACTAGTACGATCCCAAGCCCGCCGATAAGCCCTAATAAACTGGCTAAATCCACAAAGTGCTCCAAGTTCCTGTCACCTAACGCGGATATCGGCGCAAATCAAAGGAACTTAACTGACACACTGCCATTCGCGAACTAAGCGACATTTTTTTGTCACCGTCTTTGCCGCCGAGTTGATTTACCTCTGGGCCAGAGCAACGTAAACTAACGCTAGGCGTCCTCGTAGCTCAGCAGGATAGAGCGATCGCCTCCTAAATTTATTGGGCAGTTGGGTTTGAGTACTTCTCAGACTGGGAAACCACCAATTGAATTCACTCAAATTCAGGGAAACCTCAGCGCTGACGGCGGTGGCAATCCTGAGCCAAGCTTGGCATTCCAAGAAGGTGCAGAGACTCGACGGGTGATACCTACAGCGTTAACGCCATGGTAAAGAGAGAGTCCAGACCACAAACTCCAAAGGAGGACGGGAAATCGTCAGTGGTATGAAGCGATAGGTCGTGAGTTCGAATCTCG
>JABXHR010000116.1 GCA_013373515.1 Gammaproteobacteria bacterium
ACTGAGACGCTTGACGGTGAGTCTACGAGCAAAGTGGCTGAACGCCTGAGCATCACCCAGTCGGCATTATCCGATTCAATCTCAGACTTGGAGCAGCAAGTTGGGGTGGCTTTATTCCATCGTCGCAAGGCGCGAGGTGTGGTGCTGACCGGAGCTGGCGAGGCCATTTTGTCTCACGCACGTGAACTCCTGCGCCAATCTGAAATTTTCGAATTTGAGACAGCACGAATCAGCCAGCGAGCGCACGGTGAATTGCGGTTGGGTTGTTACAACTTGTTGGTGCACAGCCTAATGCCAATGGTTTATCAAGCGGTTGACCGTCACCTGCCTACACTGGGCATCGACCTATGGGAAGATCATCTAGCCAATCTCCAATCACGAATTAGAGATTCAAGATTGGAAGCAGCGTTTGTTTATGGTGTCGGTTTCCCAGAGGATTTTGAGTATTGGCCTATGGGGGAGATCGAGCCGTTTATCGTGCTTGCGGCAGATCATCCGCTGGCACAGATGGAGCGGGTTGATTTGAACGCCTTGGCCGACGAACCGTTTCTAATGATGGATGTATCGCCAAGCGCATTGAATACAGAATCAATATTCGCTGAAATCGGCCTCAAACCCAAAGTAGACATCCGTACCCGAAACCTAGAACTGATCCGTAGCCTCGTCGCCGCACGTCGAGGTTATTCCCTATTGATGCTCAGCGCGCACCAGCGAACCACTTCCATTGAAGGCAAACCAATCGCGGTGCTGCCACTGGCCAATAAGGTCACGGTGCAGAGCTATGGTTTGATGTATCTCAAGCAGCATCGAGATACCGGAAAAATTGCGCTATTTAGAGACATGCTGGGATTGCATGTTGTCGATGCTTTGAGGGAGCAACAGCAGGCGTTTATTGATGCGTTTTAACGCTTGCGGGTAGGGGCTCAATCATCTCTAACGATTCGTTAATTTAAGTAGATCGCAATCGCCAGCGCCGGCGAGTTGAACCAAGCCCTCATCGGTCATTGCATAGGTGCCGCCGACGAGAACGCCAATTGACGAGGCCTTATCCAGAAGACAAGCGTGAAGCACAAATGTCATTCCGACTTCGATTGGCTCGTGGTTTGTGCGTGTAATGCCGAAGGGCTCCAACCATGTCGGCGGATATCCGATCCCAACGCTGTAACCAAAGCGCATGGCAAATGTGTCTGCCAGGCCCTCTTTCCGTAGGATATCCAATGCCGGTGCCTCAACCTCAGACGCGGGAATGCCTGGCTTTGCTACATTGATCCCCGACGCTAGACAGCGTTGTGCCACCTCGTAATACCAAGCAGCCTTGGGGCTCGGATTGCCAATAGACAGCGTTTGGATTCCGACCGCATGGTAGCGGCGATAGACTGCCCCAAATTCAACATGAAGCATATCTCCATCCTGTAGAACACGTTCGGAAGGCGTGCCGTGGACATGATGGGCGCGTGTACCAGAGGCCATTTCGACAGGAACGGCCCAATAGTCTGACCCGCTTCGGCGCAGGGAAATTTCAATTTGTGATGCAACTTCTCGCTCCGAAATACCCACTCGCGCAGATTGTCTCAGTGCAGTAAGCCCTTTTTCGACCATTTGACCAGCCTTGTGCATCGCGGCAATCTCATCGGCTGATTTGATGATTCGAAGACGTGCGATTTCGTCGGAAATGTCGATTGGCGACACACCGCACGCACAGATGATTTGGCTGGCAAGCGCATGATTCAGTGCTGCCGATTGAGAATCCCAACCGAATCTAGCCCCGCGAGGAAAATGGGCATCCAGAACATCGGCCAGTGCGCTGGCAGGGCTATCGATACCGAAGTCATAGACCCTGAGGTCGAGACCGGCACCGCAGTCTGGCAACATTGGCGCGTCGGCGGCCCAGATCACCATGTTTGGCCGCGGCAGCTGAGGTGACAGAATTAGGGCTTGGGGAGTGTTGACCCCTGCAAATGAATCGTGTCCTAAAAAATAGTATTGCGCCGCCGGATCAAACAGAATCGCCGCGTCCAGCTCGCAGCGTTCAACGACTGATAAGGCGGCTTTGATCCGATCAGGGTACATCGATTTAACTCAGTTAGCGGGGGCCGGTTCCGAGGCAAGTCCCGGGCGTACGCCTAGACCCATGGACGCATCGATGACGCTGCCATGAAGCGGTGTTGAATGCGCCGAACTTAGGAACAGTATGATCGCGGCGATCTCCGAAGGCTCGATCAATCGCCCCTTTGGCAGGTGCGCGATATATGCGCGGCGTTCGTCCTCTCCCATTCGATCCAGCGTGCTCGCTTGTAACATTCGGGTGTTTATCGCACCGGGGCTGATGGCGAACACATCGATGTTGTCATGCACGTGCTCGGCTGCGAGGGCTCGCGTCAGAAAAGCGATCGCAGATTTACTCATGCCATCGGAGAGGCGAAAACCAGGGATTTGGGTGGTGCCCCCGCCAACTGAGCTTAAATTGATGATCTTGGCCGGGGTATCTATTTCCCGAGTCTCGCGCTGCAACAAGAAAGCCTGAATCATTGCCAGCGTCCCGTCGGCGTTGATCAGCAGCATGGCACGGTCTTGCTCACCCGCAGTGTCTCCATAAGCCGTGACGGTGGCGGATCCCACGGCTGCATTGTTGACCAGCACATCCACCGTTCCAAACAGAGTGAATGCGTCGTTTATACAGCGTTCGACCGACGTGCGATCCATCAGGTTCAGTCCAATGGCGCGAACGTCTTCCCCGAGTTGTTTCGCAAAGTCTGCGGCCGCTTGCGGGTCTTCGTAGCCATCTGCGTAGGTCAAGATAACGCGCATGCCATGTGCAACCATCGTCTTGACAGTTTCGCGTCCGACACCGCCCATTCCGCCGCTCACCAAGGCGACTTTGCCTTTCATGGTTGGATCAAAAAGTATCGGCGAATCTAGCCTGTCATTGCGCGGTTCAATCATTCGGGTATTCCTCCTTGCAGGACGGTTGCATAGTCAGCAGCGTCGATATTACGGCCGCTCAACACACACAGGATGGTTCCGGTCAGGGTCGGGTCGTGGATCGCGGCCGCCAGGGAAGTCGCCGATGCGCCTTCAGTGACGATCTTCGCCTTATCAAACAGCAGGCGCATCGCGCTCGTGGTTTGCGCCAGCGTGACCACTGAACTGCGATGCACGAGTTCTTGTGTGGCACGCCAGACCCCTTCAATCACCGTCGGCGCGCCGATTGCCTTCACGAATGATCGCTTCATCGGCACTGTCACGGGCTGTTTGGCCCTCAATGCGGCTGTGACTGGTGTGGCCACATCGGCCTCAATTGCGACGACTTCAGCCTTGTGGTTTAGCCGGTGCAACGCGCTGGCTGCGCCTGTGGTTAAACCCCCTGCGCCATAGGGTGTCAGTATTAGGTCGACATCTGGGACTTGTCTTGCGATCTCAAGTCCGATGGAGGCATGGCCGGTAATCACCGCTTGATCGGTCACGGGGTAGATGTAGGCCCAGTCGGTGTCTGGCGCGCTATGGCCAAGTGCATAAGACCAATACGTTTCGTCGCTGACAACACGAACTTCACCGCCATTGGCGCGCACGCCGTCCATTTTGGATTGAGGCGCGTGCGCATACATATATGCGGCCATGGGCACACCGGCGTTACGTGCGGCGGTTGCGACGGCATAGGCCATGTTTCCTGAGCTGACTGTGCAAACGCCATTTGAAATTTCGCTTCGCGCACGCGACATGACAGCGTTTAATGCGCCGCGAAGCTTAAAAGCACCTGCTTGGTTTTGCCCCTCGTCCTTGATCAGAATTCGCTTGCCCGGAAGGCCAAGTGGCAGCTCCAGCACTGGGCTTTGTTCCACATAGGGTGCGATTCGCTCTGCAGCCTCAATGATTTCTGCTAGTTCTGGTATGCGCACGGTGGCGGGCTGAGGGCGGGTTGTCATCATTCTGACCCGACAACAAATGGCGCACCGATCTGCGATGGGGATAGACTGGAATGTTCCTTGATCAGGCTCAGTACATGATCGACGTCTCGTGCAAGTGCGGCCTCCATCAGGCCCGTGTGTTCCTCGATGGACATACGCTTCTCCATGTTTTCGATTGCTTGCATTGCAGCCTCATCACGCTTTTCAAGCCGATTGACAGAGGGCATCAGCACAAACGCTTTTTGGTGGCGGCGAAAGTGGTCGTAGATGCTTCGGTAGAACGCCAAAAGATGCTTTGACCCTGCTGCACCGACCAAGGCCATGTGAAATTCGATATGGCGCTCTTCCCAGCGTTCGAGCTCGCTCAGATCTGGGTTGCGCAGATCGAGTTTCGAGTTGCTTAGCCGCCGATGCGCCGCAATGAGGTTGACCTCCCAGTCTTCGCCGCCGCGTTCGATCGAGCGCTTTAGCAGTTCGGTCTCAACGGTCGATCTTGAAAACAGCAAGTCTTCGAAATCTTCAGCGCTTAGTGGTGTTGTGTAATAACCGCGATTGTGGTGGAGCTTTACGAAGCCTTCGGCTTCAAGTCTGGCTAGGGCTTCGCGGATAGGTGTGATTCCGACGTCATAATTGGTTTTCAGTGCCTCAATACGCAAAGGCGCATCATCCGTAAGCCGACCGCTGAGGATGTCTTGCTTCACCCTCAGATAGGCAATTTCGGATTTTGGCAGTGTCTGCGTTTCGTTCATATTCGGTCCTATCGCGCCTGCGCAACTTTGCGCAGGAATTGTTGGGTTCGGGGTTCAACTGGTGCATCGATGACGCTCGTAGGAGGGCCTTGCTCCACGATTCGGCCCTTGTCGAAGAAACAAATTCGGTCAGAGATGTCGTGGGCAAAATCGATCTGATGGGTAACCATCAAAATAGTATAACTGTGCTTCACAGCGAGCGATCTGATCACCGAGGTCACCTCTTCGATTGTTTCGGGGTCTAGGGCAGAGGTCGGTTCGTCGAAGACCAAAATTTCGGGTTGCATCGCGAGCGTACGTGCGATGGCAACGCGTTGCTGCTGACCACCTGACAATTGCGCCGGGTAGTGATTTTGTTTGTCACCCATGCCAACCATGTTCAGCAGATCGATTGCGCGTTCGCGTGCTTCGTTGCGCCCGACGCCCATTGCCATCACAGGTGGTTCGGCACAGTTTTGCAGCACGGTTAGATGGGGAAACAAGTTAAAGCTTTGAAACACCATGCCCAGCTTTTGCCGCATCTTGCGCAGGTGAGCCGTCGAGGCAGGCACCATTTGGCCGCCGCGCTCCATTTTATTTAGAGGTTCACCGTCAATGTAGATTAGTCCGTCTTCGATGCTTTCAAGCGTCATAAGACAGCGCAACACTGTGGTTTTACCGGATCCTGAGGGGCCGATTATGGTGACGACTTCACCTTCGGCGATACTTAAGTTCAACTGATCTAAAACAACGAGCGATCCATAGCGCTTGGTGACGCCTTCGAAACGAATTTTCTCATTTTGCATGGTGGTATTCCCTCAGCATGTGCCGCTCGACCAGCCTTATCAGCAGCGCCGAGCCAAGACTGAGTATCAGGAACAGGATCCCAACGACCGTTAGCGGTTCGGTAAAGCGATAGGTTTCCGATGTGATTCGTTTTGCTGCGTCTAGCATTTCCGGGACAGCCACAAACGACAGGAGTGGTGTTTCCTTGAAGGCGAGGATCAGTAGGTTCCCCAGTCCTGGCACAACCGGGCCGATGGCCTGGGGCAGAATTATGTGGCGCCAAGTTCGGAACGTTGAATAGTTCAGCACATGCGCAGCTTCCCATTGCCCTTTGGGGACTGCTTGTAGGCCGCCGCGCATAATTTCGGCAGCGGGGGCGGCGTTATAAATGCCCATCGCCAGCACGCCAGTCCAGAATGGCGCCAGAAAGATATCAACCTCAGGCAACATAAAGAATAAGAAAAAGATCACGACCAACAGAGGCATGCCGCGCATGAATTCGATGAATTCACCTGCTATCAACGACAGTGCTCGGATTTTCGAGCGTTTGGCGATCATCAAAAAAAGGCCAAGAAACAGCGAAAGGGCAAAGGATAGAAAGGTGACCTCGATTGTTACCCACAATCCAGGCAAGATGCGAGGCATAACTGTGTCAAAGGTGAAGTCCCAGCGCCAGTCCATTATTGCGCCCCCAGATGCCGGTTAAACACCTGTTCAAGTTGTGTCCCGGATACACGTATGACCTGTGCAAGGCAGAAGTAGACCAAGGCCAGCGCGGAGAAAATCTCGACTGTTTGGTAGGTTAATTGGTTTTGGCGTACTCCTGCGGCGGTTAGATCGACAAGTGTCACTGCTGAGACCAAGGCCGTTCCTTTCAGTAACTCGATCGTCATATTGGTCATCGCTGGAACCGCGATCACCAGCGCCTGCGGCAAGATGATTCGTCCGTATTTGTGCCAAAGGGTCAGATTCAGCGTCACACATGCTTCGAATTGGCCTCGAGGAACTGCCTGAACGGCACCACGGACAATTTCTGCCCCATAAGCTCCTGCATTCAGGCTGATACCCAAAAACGCGGCAGTGTAAGCTGAAAGTGTGAGACCGAACTCTGGTAGCACGAAGTAAAGCCAGAACAGGATAACCAACAGGCTGACGCCTCGAAAAACCTCGATATACACAGCAGACAGCCAGCGTAGCGGCAAGACTGTCGACAATCGGCCTAGCCCAGCGGCGATCGAAATGACATAGGTGAAAAGGATTGACGGGACCGCCACCGAGACGGTCACCGTCAACCCTTTTAGCAGGGCAGGCAGGAATTGAGAAACAGGAGAGAAGACCGCAAAATACAATCCGGCCATAAATGCCAACGGAACTAATATGGCGATTGGGCTGCGAGTCATCGGTATTCACTCCTCTAAAACGTCTCTGGGCCAATGGCCTGCCATAGTGGCCCAGAGCGACTAGCTTAGGATCCGCAAAGCTCTGCGACACTTAAAACAGGGGCTTCGTCGGCAGTCATGCCATGCGCCTCGTTGATCGCCACATAGTCGCTACCACCGATGAAATCTCGCATCGCGACATTAAAGGCCTCGACAAATGCTTGATCCTCCTGACGGAAAGCAAACGCCCCGTGGTCCACGGCCGACTTCCCACCGATTTCGGCGAAAGGCTCCACCATCTCGAAATCGGCTGAAGGTTGGTTTTCGATGATCTGCCGGGCGCTGGGGGCATCCACGCCGAATGCATCTGCACGACCTGCTCGCACCGCGGCCAGCGCGGTGGGCGCATCGGGGTACTCTTGCACATTGTCACGAGAAATGCCGAGATCAAGTGCGGCGGCCACTTGTGCGGTACCAGAAACGGCTGCCAACGTTGCTCCTTGGTCCAAAATGTCTTCGTAGCGCGATATTCCCTTTGGGTTGCCAGCAGGTACGACCAAGGTGGCGCGAATGCCGAAGGTAGGCTCGGAAAACGCGACTTCAGCGCAGCGTGCAGGTGTTACGAACATGCCAGCGGCGACCACATCGTAGCGGCCTGCCTTCAGACCTGGGATCAAAGCGCCCCAATCTGTTGCCACTGCATCTGCCACCTTGACCCCCATCTTGCCAAGCACGGTTTCGAGGATTTCTACATCGGTGCCAATTACGTTGCCATTATCTGCGACATAGGCGAAGGGGGCGTAGTTGAAATAGGCGACGCGAACACCGTCGGTTGCTGCAGAGTCGGATAAGGTCTGTGCGCCTGCTGTCGTGGCAAGCAACATCGTCAACCCAGCGAGACCGGTTTTTGCGGCTGCAAAAAGGTTTCGATCTTTCTTCATTTTCATTCTCCTTAGTGATTTGGTCAGATCCTGACCTTAGGCCAGATTTTTATCCGGCATCATATGTATTTAGCACGATCATATATGATTATGTCAATAGTATAGAATTTAGCGGGTGGCTCGCAGACTGCAATCCGGTCAGCGCTCTCTGCCGAACCACCTCTGTTTAGGGCAAGCTAATCGCGGTGCTGCCACTGGCCAATGAGGTCACGGTGCAGAGTTATGGATTGATGTATCTCAAGCAGCATCGAGATACCGG
>JABXHR010000203.1 GCA_013373515.1 Gammaproteobacteria bacterium
AACCTCGACGAAGAAGCGGCCAACATCATTGAGTTCCAGCAGGCCTACCAAGCGGCCAGTAAAATTATTCAAACTTCGCAGACAATGTTCGATACATTGATGCGTGTGGTGTAAATCCACAGAGGCGATGAATGAGAATTTCGACCAATCAATTTAACCAGCTCAACCAAAGCCGCATGATGCAGGCCTACTCGGCGCTGGGAAAGTCGCAGCAACAAATCGCCACCGGCAAAGAGCAGCTGAGCATGGCTGATTCTCCGTACCGTACTGCCGCGGCGATGCGCTCAAAGGACGTGCTTCGCCAAAATGAACGATTTACCGAAAACCTTGATCGGCTCGATAACCGTTACGCATCGCAAGACTCAACCATCCAAAGCATTATTTCAGCGGCGACGCGTTTGCGTGATCTCAGTTTAAAGGCGTCTAACCAAACCATGTCTGCCGACGACCAGCGTGTGGTGGCGACTGAAGTTCGCGAGTTGACCGAAATGATTGTCAATTTCGCCAATAGCCGAGACGCCGATGGGCAATTCTTGTTCTCTGGCTTCGACAATCGCCAGCCACCAGTGAAGTTCACCGAAGATGGCGAGAATGGCTATGCCGTGGTTGCATTTGATGACCGCGAAGGGCAGCTCGAAGTGGCCAATGACACGTTTTTGTCGACCGGACTGACCGCCGCCGAAATCTTCGGCCGCGTCGATGCGGGCGGTGCGTTTCAGGCCACCTCTGAGAGTGAGCTGTTACTTGGCCAGCCTATTGTGATTGACGATAGCGTCGCCACCGCTGCGGGTTACACCATAACCTTTACCGCGCCGAACGCCATTGAAATCGCCGACGATGCAGGAAACGTGGTGTCGAACCTGCCCTATGTGAGCGGCGAATCTTTTGTCTTTGACGGTATGCGCATGAGTTTGTCAGGTGCGCCAACCGTGGGCGATGAAATCTTAATCAAGAGCAGTCAGGTGCAAGATATGTTCTCGCGAGCGTTTTCAATGAGCGATGCGTTGCGAGATGAAACACTCACATCGGGTGAAAGAGTGAGGGCTGCATTGGATTTGGTTGGGACGATGGATCAAGTCATTGGAAGTGCGTCCGATGCCCTCACCAAGCTTGGCACCCGAATGAGTCGAGTCGAGCAGCAGCGCGAGTACAACCTGGATTTTGATGTCTACCTGCAAGACCGCATCCAAGACTTCGAAGGCGTGGACTTCGCCGAGGCCATCAGCCAGATGGAGGCAGAAATGACAACGCTGCAAGCGGTGCAGAAGTCTTACTCCAGAATCGCAGGGCTGAGTTTGTTTGATCAAATCTAAACTTTGAACTTGTTCGATAGAGTGTCTCAATTTGTGATCGAGTTAAAGGTTCTGAATTGATGGCCGACATCTCTGTTACATAGCCTCGTTAAACGAGAGGATGAGAGAGATGAATATCAACCCAACAGCTGTATCAACATCGGTGCCAGTACTTGTCGATGGTAAAAACTCCGCCGTATCAACACCGCTAATCGAGACGCAAAGTATTACTGCGGTTTCCCCTGCAAATCTTTTGCAACAGTCGAGTAATGAGACGTCAAAAGATAATGAGCAGAAAATATCGCCTAACGAATTATATCAGGTGGTCAAAAATTTAAATAGTCACGTTCGAAGTATGGCGACGGAATTTAATTTTTCTGTCGATGAAGATGCCGGTGAAATGGTTTTGACTGTCAAAGATGCTAATAGCGGTGACGTGATTCGGCAGATACCCTCCGAGGAGGCGTTGAGGATTATACGCAATGCGCAGAAGGCCCTAGAAACCACCATGTCTGTATTGGTAGATCAACGGGTCTAGCGATTGCTGAGAACATCATCTCCTTGTCAGCGCCCAAGCTATTGGCTTGGGCGTTTTTCTTTGTTTTAGTGTGTAAGTCTATAATAATAAAGACAAACTCTTCTTGTGCGCAGCCTTCAACGTTGGGATGAAGTCAGCTTGATAGGGCGGCTGTGCTGATCGACGCATAACGCGTCGGCCATCGGTTCAAATCAGTGGTTGCTCGCTTGGGTCGCTGGGTACATTCCCAGATGCATCACATAGCTGTCCGTTGTATTTAACAAAGTCGTCAAACTGAGCCGTCTCTGGCAGAAATTTCCCTTCTTCAAAGTGTTGCGCACTCATTGTATTTGCTCAAATCTAGCGATTTTTATAATGCGGCAGTAAAAAAGCATAAAAAAAATCTAAACCTCGTCACATTTTTCCCGATAACGTGAATGTGCACACAGAAAAGCACAAAAATTATAACCGCCTCACAGTAGCGGAATACTCAACTCTTTAGGAGAGACGAAAATGGCAAATGTCGTAAATACAAACATCGCGTCAATCAATACGCAACGTTCTTTGGCATCAACACAAAGCGGTCTTGCAACTGCAATGCAGCGCCTATCAAGTGGCTTGCGCATTAACAGCGCAAAAGATGACTCGGCTGGTTTGGCAATCGCAAAGCGTTTGGAAGCGCAAGTATCGGGTCTGGGCGTAGCAGAGCGCAACGCCTCAGATGGTATCTCAATGGCGCAGACCGCTGAAGGTGCAATGATTGAAGTCGGTGACATGATGAACCGCATGCGTGACTTGGCAGTTCAGTCTGCTAACGGTACCAACACCGCAGGTGACATGGCGAACTTGGACGCGGAATTCCAGGCGCTGAACGATGAAATCGCACGTACTTTTAATGCGACCGAGTTTAACGGTAAGAAAATTCTAGATGCGGATGCCACCGCGTTCACCATCCAGGTCGGTGCAAACAACACGGCGGATAACCGTATCACCTTGACCACGACAGATATGAATGCGGACGCGGCAATCACTGCGATGGCGGCGGGTTCAATTGATACACAAACCAACGCACAGGCGGCGATCGATCTTTTGGACACTGCAATTGACCGTATCACCACCGAACGCGGTGATCTCGGTGCGGTGATGAACCGTTTCGAGCACACCATCAACAATTTGCAAAATGCAGCGGAGAACCAGGCGGCAGCATCAAGCCGAATCACCGATGCAGACTTCGCAAAAGAGTCAGCAAAACTGAGCCGTCAGCAGGTGCTGTCTCAAGCTGCAACAGCAATGTTGTCGCAAGCGAACGCAATCCCACAGAACGTACTGGGGCTGCTTCGCTAACACTGGCCGCTAGACAGGGTGGCCAACTAGAAGGGGCAATCGGCCCCTTCATTTGACGGGACAGGAAACTAGCTTTAATCAGGATTCACGGAGAATACTCATGGCAAACGTAGTGAATACCAATCTGATGTCGATCAACACGCAGCGCGCGTTGTCGAAGACAGAAACAGGATTGGCAACCGCAATGGAACGACTTTCAAGCGGTTTGCGCGTAAACAGTGCAGCAGATGATGCTGCGGGCTTGGCGATTGCAAAGCGACTCGACGCGCAGGTATCTGGACTCGATGTGGCTGCCCGCAATGCATCAGATGGCATTTCAATGTCACAAACGGCTGAAGGCGCACTCATTGAGGTGGGCGAAATGCTCAACCGAATGCGAGACTTGGCCATCCAGTCGGCCAACGGCACCAACACGGCCTCAGACATGGCCAATATTGATGCGGAATTTCAAGCGTTAAACGAAGAAATTACCCGGACGTTTAATGCGACAGAGTTCAACGGCAAGAATATCTTGGCGGCGGACGCTGGCAACTTTACGATCCAGGCCGGATCTAACAACTCTGCCAACGACCGTATCACGATCACCACCATCGATCTGACCGCTGATGCGGGCATGGCGGCAGTGGCCGCGGCGGATGTCTCGACCCAGACCAATGCCCAAGCGGCAATCGATTTGATCGATACAGCCATTGACACGATCACCACAGAGCGAGGCGCTTTGGGTGCGGTGATGAATCGCTTTGAGCACACCATCAACAATCTGCGCAATGCCTCTGAAAATCAGGCAGCGGCGTCAAGCCGTATCACCGACGCAGACTATGCCAAGGAATCGGCCGCGTTGAGCCGGGCACAAGTGCTCTCGCAGGCAGCGACAGCGATGCTCACCCAGGCGAACCAAGCGCCACAATCAGTACTAGGCTTATTGCGCTAAGACTGATCATTCGCAGGGGGCTGTGAATGTTAATGAATGGAATCCTGATTCGTCCATAGCGGTCACCCTTTGATTGGGTTTCCGCGTGGACGTGTCTTAGTTATTGGTGTAGCTCACGGTACTCAAGCCCGCCAAGAATGTCCCCATCGAATTGAATTTCGAGATCATTTGTTCCATCGCGGAGAACTGTGCCTGAAGCCGCGCCTCGTATTTGCTCATTCTAGAGTCGATACGGGTGATGTCATCGTCTAGGCGTCGTTGCGCACCGAGAATGACATCCTCGCGGGTTTTGAGCATCCCGGACTTTGAATCGGTGAACGCTTCGACGCGTTCCATGATTGATCTGGCAATACCATTGTCGCCTGCAAAGAAGCCCTCGAGTTTGGCCGAGCCGTTTTCAATCGCGCTTTCCAGTGTCGCGGTGTCTAGCTCCGCTTTGCCGAAGCGGTCGAACTCCACGCCAAATTCGTACAAGAAGCCGTGCTCGTTTGAACCGTTAAAGGTAGAGCGAATACTCGACAACAGATTGCGGGGCAGCGCCTCGCCTTCAAGGGCAGCGTCTTCTGCACTCAGTTTTTTAACCGTGTCGTTGAGGCTGTTATAGGCATCGACTAACCCTTTGACTGCCTCGGTGTGATCGCTTGAGTCATTGCGAACCTTTATGATCGATTGATCACCTACAGATGCATTGGTGATGTCGATGTTGATGCCTTGATACAGATCGTCAAATTCATTGCTTGAGCGTGTGATCAAGTCGTTTGCACCGTTGATTTTGATCGCCGCATCGGCGCCAGATTGCACCTCCTGAAAACTAGCACCAGACATAAAACCCGACAAACCCTCAGGGTTGGGCATGGCGTACTTAAAGTAGCTACCACTGATCCCAAACTCACCGGCGTTGCGACTGCCATTCCAATACTCTGATCTGACATTGATGTCAGTGTCATCGCTACCAGCGTTGATGCCGCCGATGTTGCTCAGTGGCCCCTCAATGATCCGAGTGGTATTCGCCCCGTAGTCGAGTTCGGCGATCAAGTGATCGCCTTCTTGGGGTTCGAAGTCAATCCAGTCTGTGTTGTTGTTGTATTGCCACTGACCGTCGTCCTGCTGGCGTACGGCGATAAAGTTGGTCGCAGCGTCACGATTTGTGCCCACAAAACGATCTAAAACAGCGGTTTCGGTATACATCATAAAGCCTGTGCCTGTTGCATTGTCCAAAACGGCTAGGCCACCACCTAGATTCCCAGCGCTGCGTTCGATTTCGAGTCGACTTTCGCCGCTTGAATTGCTTAGATGTCGGAGTGAGAGCGCGTTTTGCGCACCCATGTCATTGGCAGACACTTGTAGCTTGTACTGATCGTCAGAAATTTTCACCACGGTCGCGGTGACGCCGATATTGTCATCGGCCGCATTGATCGCAGCGGCGATGTCGACAATGGAACTTTGTTCATCGCTGAGCTCGATGCTGAACGACTCACCCGCCGCGTTGGCGATTTCAAAGCTGCCGCCGCCAATGTTTTCGGTTTTGTCGGCGATGGCTGGCGATTGCAATATCGATGCGGTGGCTTTTTGCACGACTTCGACCGAAATATCGCCTCGATAAACCGCAGATGATTTTGCGGTGACGCCAATTTTGTCCTCAGCGGTTGAGGTCGCCTTCAGCGGCGAGAGGCTGTCTTTATCGGCCAAGGTCTCAGCTGCTGTTTTAAAGGTTTCCAGCGCGGACTTCAGCTTGCCAAGTGCCGAAATGGTGGCGTTGTTTTCTTGTTTTTTACTGTAAATCGCGTCTTTTTGCGTACCAAATGTGGTTTGTACCAGCACGTTAACGATCGATGACGTGTCCATGCCAGAGGCCAGTCCTGACAGTTGCATTGTTCTTATCCTAGTTGGCGTCTGGGCGGCTAACGGCGGCTTTCTGAAGTCTGTAAGTGATCAGGGTTTGAAGCGTGCATCGGCTCGCAAAAATTTTCAAACGGCGCGCGGATCTGTGATCTGTGTCATTTTTTGCTTTAAATCCGTGAGCTGATGCCGATAACGAAAACAAGGCACACGGCTTGGGAGTTTCCCTTTGCAGTTATCAGGTTTGGCATCAGGAATGGACACAGGGTCGGTGGTTGACGCGCTGGTTAGCGCCTCGAAAACGCCGATTGAATCCTCCATTTACGAGAAGAAGCAGAAAAACAACGCCACCATTTCGGCGCTTGGAAAATTGAAATCTGCATTGTCGGACCTGAAAAGTGCCACAGAGGGCTTGTCCGACGAAGACACGCTGCGATCGGTCACCGCGAAAAGCAGTAATGACGCGGTGACGATCACAGCTTCCTCCTCTGGTTTTCGCGGGGCGATGAACATCACCCTTACTGAGAAAGCCACTACGCATCGATTAGCCAGTCGAGCGGCGACCGACAGTACTAGTGACCTCGGCGGTGGTAGCATGACCCTGTCCAACGCCAGCGGGGACAGCTTTATCGTCCCCATCACTAGCGATGAAAGTTCGCTCGATGAAATCGCCAAGGCGATCAATGAAGATGCCGATAATTTTGGTGTCCTTGCCTCAGTCGTTCGAGAGAATGATGGGCAATACCGCTTGATGCTCAGTGCAGAAGATACCGGCACAGCCAACGCATTGACCCTGTCGATTGCTGATTCAGATGGCGATCTTGGCGATGGCACCGGCTTGTCTTCATTGCTCGACACCGGCACTGGCGCGTTTGAAGAAATTTCGGCGGCCAAAGATGCCATTTTGGACATGGATGGGTTGACGATTACCCGTTCAAGTAACGTGATCGATGATGTGTTTGAAGGCGTTGAGCTCGATTTTCGCTCGGCCGACAAGGGTGCGTCGACGGTGATGACCGTGACCGAGGATCGTCAAGGCAAACTCGATAAAGTCGATGAATTTGTCGACAGTTACAACGCGTTTCGCAAAACGCTAAACGGCTTGATGGGTGAAAACGGCGCACTGCGCGGTGACTCGATTGCGCGAACCTTGGCCTCATCGGTGCGCGGTGCATTTACCAGTGCCTCAGATGCAGGTGTTTTGGGCACTAGTCGATTATTTGATATTGGAATCGCTATAGATCGATTCGGTGATGCCGAGATAGATCGTAGCAAACTGAATGATGCTCTTGATGCAGATTCAGATGTATTGCTGACTTTGTTCTCTGGTGAAGGGGGTATTGCGAGCAAGCTGGTGGAGCAGCTTGAATCGCATCTGGATTCAGAGAACGGGTCGTTCCAGCTGCGCGAGGACTCGATTATCGCCAGTCAGGAGCAATTAGATGGTCGTTTGGAGGATTTGAACCGTCGAATGGAAGCCTACGAAGCGAGGCTTAGAGCGCAGTTCACGTCAATGGAACAAATGATCTCGAAATTTAACACCTTGGGCTCTTTTGTAAGCAGCCTACCAACAATAAGTTACAGCTCCTCATAGAGCCAAGTAACGTGAAATCGAACAGGAAAAAACGACGATGGCAGTTACCAATGAAGCACTCGCGGCTTATGGCAGTGTAAAAATCGAAAGCGCCGGCTATGGCGATCCACATCAGTTGATAAGTATGCTGATGGAAGGGGCAATTAGCCGCTTGGTCAATGCAAAAATTGCATTGCGTGAAAAGCGCTACGCCGACCGCGGTCGCAACATTCAGCAGGCAGTGTCAATTATCAACGGCTTGCGTGATTGCTTGGATCTCGATCGAGGTGGTGAGTTGGCAGACCGCTTGAATGCGCTTTACATCTATATGGTCTCAAATTTGCTAGGTGCTTTGATGGACAAAGATGATGTTAAAGTGGAGGAAGTGCGCGGACTGATGGCGGAGATCTACGGCGGATGGGCTGAGATTCCGGTTGATGTGCGCAGTACATTTAAGCGATGAGCACAGCAGTAGATCAGTTAACGACCATACGCCTGCAGATTGAGCAGGCGTTCAATGAAGAAGACCTCGAGCGCGCCAATGCGTTGACCGACCAGCTGTTTAGTCAGCTCCAACAGTTGGCGGCAGAGGGGTCAAATGAAGACAAAGCCCAATTGGCAGCCATGGCCGCCGATTGGCAGGGGTGGGTGATGCAGAGCCTGCAGACCTTCCAGCGTAAAAAGCGTGAAATTCAAGGCGAACTTGCGTCGCGAAATCAAACCAAGAAAGCCGTCTCGGCTTACGAAGCTGCATTTTAAATGCATTTGGCCGCAGTGAGCGACTGCGGCAACGCCAATAAAGTTGCCCATAAAATCAATACACTTGGCACAGTCATCTAAATTACCGCTATACTAACGACAAGAATTTGACTCGAATCGACTTGTACAAGGTTCATGTATGGCTAAAACGTCTGATCTAAAGATCGCGATCATCGACTCCGGCACGGGCACCGGTGAGCATTTCAACAAAATGTTGTCATTTGTTGATTATCACACCGAAATGTTCGACACCGTGTTGGACTATGAGAAAAAAGCCATTTCCCGAGAGTTTTTTGCCCTGCTAGCCTGCGCGGGCGACGGGGTCGTCGACGCCATCCGTGCGCTTCGCAAATCAGATACCGATACGCCGCCCTGTGTTTTGGTGGGCAATGAGGCGCATTCCAATGTCGATTTTGGCCAAATCGCTGATGCGTTTATTGGCTGTATGCGTGCCGATGCAAAGTATCCCCTAGTCTCCACCATGCTCAACCGCGCTGAGCTGGATGTCGCCAAGCGCGCCCGCGGCAAGGGTGGCACGCCCAATGTCGAGCTGTTCCGCTCATTGGTGGGCGAAAGCCGCTCGGTCAAAAATGTTCGTTTGATGATCGAACAAGTGGCGCCAACCGAAGCAACCGTCTTGGTCACCGGTGAATCGGGGACTGGTAAAGAAGTGGTTGCCCGTAACATCCATTACCATTCAGCGCGTCGCGATAAGCCGTTTGTGCCCATCAACTGTGGCGCGATTCCAGGCGACTTGCTGGAGAGCGAGCTTTTCGGTCACGAAAAAGGCGCATTTACTGGCGCGATCACTGCGCGCCAAGGCCGTTTTGAACTTGCCGAAGGCGGTACCATTTTCTTGGACGAAATCGGCGATATGCCACTGGCGATGCAGGTCAAGCTTTTGCGTGTGCTGCAAGAGCGCGCATTCGAGCGGGTGGGAAGCAATAAAACCATTGAGACTAACGTTCGCATCGTGGCGGCAACGCATCGCAATTTGGAAGAATTCATCAAAAAAGGTGATTTCCGCGAGGATTTGTACT
>JABXHR010000246.1 GCA_013373515.1 Gammaproteobacteria bacterium
GACTGGCGCAACGGGTGGACATGGGCCAACGGGCGCAACGGGCGCAACTGACTGTCCAACGGGTGAGACCTGTGAGACAACCCCTGGCAGCCTGATAGATCCTGACGGCAATGGCACTTGGACCGTGCCTGAGGGTGGAACATCCGTCACGGTTGATCTGTCTCAGCTGGATATCGAAGGTGAGGGCGCTCTAGGGGTGTTCTACATCGACGCTAACGGGAATCCAATCGGCGGTGAAATCTTGATCGATGACATTACGCTCAATCCAGATGGAACCTACACCATTGATTTGCCGGAGGGTGCTGTCGAAGTCGGTTTCTTCGCGATCCCGGGTGATGTAGCGGATGGTGTTGATCCTGGTGATACCTTCAATTTCCCGCAGCAGTGCTCCGGAATAGGTGCAGTCAATATTGATGGCCAACGCTATGACGCAGTCTTCAGCTACGACTACCTGAACCCAGGGAATAAGCAGCAGTCGGCGCTACAGGACAACGGCACAACGCTGGCTTTTGATACGGACCTTGATGGGCAGTTTGACGAGATTGTGATCAAAAAACTTGATGTGAGAGCAACTCCATAGCTGTGATCCATAAGGACATGAACGCCGTGCCGGACGCTCCGGCACGTGCATCACGCTCTTTCGGATCTTTGTGATGCGTTAGAGCTAAGTTAGGCGGGGTGAGAACCGGTGATCAGAATTGACATTCCTCTTGTGAGTCTGGTCTCAAAATTTTTACCTGCGCCTAGGTCTAAGCCTTAAGTAATGTGACTATCACTATCAGGTTTGAAGGCCTTAGAACAACTACCCAGATACGAGGTTAAAAGCGATGACAAGTATTAATTCAACTGACAAAGTAACACGCGTCAGCAACCAACAGGCAGAACAGTCCAGCAGTACCGGCGAGCTCAAGCGTTCGGCGACTCACAAAACAGATGAGGCCGTTTCAACAGCGCTGAACCGCGCTGCACAGAGCACTCGTCGAGCCAAAGATGGGCTAACGAATGACGCGGATAAATTCAAAGTCACTGGTGACGATGGAAAATTTCTTGCTAAGAAAGGCGATGATGTCGCCGTGGTCTCTGGCAACAATAACTTGGTTCGTCTGCAGGGTGGCAATGATATCGCAGTGCTTAGCGCCAATGCCGACGGCAACCGCATCCATGGTGGTGGCGGTGACGATACCTTGAAAATTGATGGCAAATTAAAAGATTACGTATTCACCCGCGCTGAAGGCGGATGGATCGAAGTTAAAAACACCGAAACTGGAACGGTTAACTTAATCCGTAACATGGACTATGTTGTTGTCGGTGATGGTAAGCCCGTGAAAACCAAAGATTTGGTTCAAGGCGGAAAACCAGGTAATGAAAAGCCAGAAAATGACAAGCCTGGTAAGCCGGACAAAGAAGACAAGCCAGGCAAGCCAGACAAAGAAGACAAGCCTGGTAAGCCAGACAAAGAAGACAAGCCTGGTAAGCCAGATAAAGAAGATAAGCCTGGCAAACCTGGTAAGGACAAAGGCCCTTTCACTAAAGAGGCAGACGAGCACGTCTTTAGCAAAGGTGGCGAAAAGGCCAATATGCGCAAAGGAGATGACATCGCCAAGGTTAACAGCGATGACAACCTGATCCGCATGAACGGTGGTGATGATTACACCATGGTTGCGCTCGGTACCTCTGGCAACGAACTGCATGGCGGTGGCGGCAAAGATCTGATTCACTTCCAAGGTGAGCGTGAACAGTATTCAATCGAGAAAGCCGAAAAGAACTTTTATATCATTACGGATCTCGAAACTGGCGAGACCAATCGTTTCCGCAATTACGAGCAGATTCAGTTTGGCAATGGCAAACCGATGAGTGTTGAGGACTTAGACATTGATGGCGGTTCAGGTCCTAACCCACCACCGAAAGGTCCATTCGACGAAAACGATAACGATTATGATCACGTTGGCGATGGTGCAGCGCTAGATGCACTTGAAGGCGATGATTACATCTCTGTAACTGGTGATAACAACCAAATTCAGATGAACACAGGTGATGACTCTAACTACGTTATCGCTGGTTCTAAAGACAACACCTTCGACGGCAGTGACGGTTTTGACACCATTGTTTTCCAAGGTAGCGTCAAAGATTACACCGTTGAGCAACTTGAAAATGGTGGCTACAAAATCACCAACAATCTCGACGGTTCAGAGAACTACTTTATCAACTATGAAGCAGTTGGCTTTGACGATGCAGAGGCAGTCAGTCCTGATCAATTAATTGGTGGTGGTGGTACTGATAGTCCATTCACAGAGGGTGATGACTTCCTAGAGGGCACTGCTGACGGCGAGACAATCGACACATTGGCCGGTGATGATGAGCTTTGGCTCTCTGGTGATGACAACAATGTCACCATGAACGATGGCGATGACGTTACCGGAGTTTACATTGGCTCAGATAACAACTTCTTCGACGGCGCGGATGGCACTGATACCATCATTTTCCAAGGCGAACGCGAAGAATATGAGTTCACTCTCAACGAAGATGGCACCTACCAAGTCGTTCATACACCGACCGGTGACACCAACTTGTTTGTCAACTATGAGCAGGTGTCATTTGGTGATAGTGCCGACACTGTCGCACCGGGCGATTTGGTGACAGAAACACCAACAGGTCCAACTGATGGCGATGACACTCTCGATATCCCAACCGACAGTGGTGAGTATGATCTACTTGGCGGCAATGACACTGCCAATGTCTCTGGGGATGACAATGCCGTGGCCATGGGCAGCGGTGATGACATGACCAACGTTCAGGCCGGTGCATCTGGTAACGCATTTGATGGCGGCGACGGTAACGA
>JABXHR010000136.1 GCA_013373515.1 Gammaproteobacteria bacterium
GAGCGATTCGTCGAGACGGAACTCGACATCCCACGAAAGCCGTTCGCACAATTCAACCGTGCTCGACATCCTACGAATTATCCAACCGTGGGACTGGCACTCCGTGCCGGGAATACAGAGCTCAAGCGAAGCAAAAGAGCAATTCGTCGATACGGAACTCGACATCCCAGAAGAGCAAAGCGCTGAGACGAAACTCGACATTCCACGAGGGAATTAAGTTGAACCGAAGTTCAACATGACACTGGCCCGGACATCAAGGCTATTATTTATCGGAATTGCCCTCAGTTCGATCATGCCGACCTTGTTCCGTTTCGACGTCTTCTCCCCATTCTTCTGCAACAGTGACAACGCTAGCGTAGGGAGACGCTGTACTTACCGCGATGGTGTCCGCTTGGTCTTCAACAGCCACACCGCTGCGTCGGGTCATTCGGTAGAGGGTAAATAGCGCTAGCGTCGCCATAAGACCACCGATCACCCAGTAGAAATTCTCGGGTTGCTGCAAAATCAATGGCGATAACACTGCAGGAGCGGCGGCAGCCCCGAAGCCGTATAGCAAAATCAATGTGCCACTGGCGGGGACAATTTGAGTGGAGCTGAGGTAATCATTGGTGTGTGATACACAAAGGCTGTATAAGCTTAGGATAACGCTCGATAGCAGTCCCATTCCCATCAAGGTGGGCCAAAACGCAAAGTCGGCAAAGTAGGCCCATGCGAGACCAACCAACGCGCCTGTCGCCGCGACAATCAACAACACTTTTCGACGGTCAAAGCGGTCTGACAGCATCGCTATCGGCCATTGCGATACAATACCGCCGCCTATGGCCACCATGTTCAGTGTCAGCGCTTGATCCTTTGGAAAACCAGAGGCATTGGCGAATATAATGACGGTGGAGAAAAAGCCCCCTTGTACCGCACCTGACACAAATGCGCCGATGACCCCCAGCGGGCTCTTTTTATACAGTGCTTTGACGCTTAGACGCTCAGAATCGATAAAACTCGGTGTCCGCGATACGGTAAGCAGCATCGGAATGACTGCAACAGAGATAAAAATGGTGGCCACAATAAAATAAAATGCCGTGTTGATATCGCCGTAACGCAGCATGCCGATACCCACCACCGGTGCCCCCCACGATAAGATAGTGTAAATACCGAATACCTTGCCGCGAATGTCATTCTCAGACATGTCGTTGAGCCAACTCTCACACACAATCATTAACGAGGCGGTACAGACGCCCATCCACATGCGTTCTAAGCTCCACACCCAAGGGTGAATCCAAAGCAAATGCATCACAATAATCGCGGAACTCGCGGCCGACATCGCTGAGAACACTCTGATATGCCCGACTCGACGAATCAGCGGTGCACCAATGACCGCTGCGATCAGCCAGCCCACCTGATAGGAGGTTTGCATTATCCCAAGTTCAAACCCAGTAAATCCTTCATTGGTGGCGCGCAGAATCAACAGCGAATAGGACATGCCGACGCCCAGCCATAAAACGGTCAGGCCGAAAAACAGTGCCCACATTGATCTCAGTGCTGCCAGCATCCAATTGCTCCTTGTTGTGCTGTTTGCATTGGAACAGATTGCGCCGGAGAAATTAGCAGTGTCGTGATGATGGGTCGCGAATAAGATGCTTTGGTCGCATCAAACAAACCACAGGGGTAGAAGTGAAAGGCCAAGTGGAATGGTGAGCATTGAGAACAGCGTTTGCACGGTCAATATACTACTCATTAGCGGTGCATCACCACCCAGTTGGTTGGCTAGGGAATAAGAGCTGGTCGCCGCGCCAACCAGCCCAAAAAGTAAGGATATCTGCGCTTGGGCAAGCGATAGCTCCAAAGTCATTGCGCAGGCGATTATTGCGGCTGAGTACACGAGGTGTTTACCAATTAAAGCCAATAGGAGTTGGGACCATTCATTGCCCAATTGACGCGGACGCAATGCAGAGCCGATGCACAACAGCACAATTGGCAAACCTGCACGCCCCAGAAGGTCGGTGGTATCAGACAGCAAGAGCACATTACTTTTAATGGGGTTGAGTAGCAATCCAAACACAATCGCCAAAATGAGCGGGTTACTCAGCAGTGCAAGCACCGTTGCCCGTAATTTTGCGCTGATGGTTTGATTGCCGCCATTGACCCAAGACATCGCAGGCACTATCGATAAGTTTACCGCTGGAATAAGTACTGCAGCGACAATTGCCGCCTGCTCAAAAGCGGCGTCTCCATAGAGCAACAGAGCACTGGCAAAAATAATATAAGTGTTGTGACGGACATTGCCTTGCAGTAATGACGTCCAAGCAGCCAGGGCGCCGCGAAATCTTGGTAGGAGTGCCAAACTAAACAACCATGCCGCCCCAAACCCGGCAGCTGCGGCGGTAATTGTAGGAATATTTTGACTGAGTTGACCCTGCATTTTCACCATTGCACTAAACAGCATGCAGGGAAAGAACACCCAATAGCTCAGTCGGTCAGCAGCTTCCCAAAACCCGAATTCAAATAACCCGGTTTTTCTTAGCCCGTAGCCCAGCAGCACCACAAAAAACAGCGGTGCAATGGTGAGAAAAATATCTGCAAGGGGCGTCATGTTGCGTGTTCTGTTAGGGCAGTGTATGGCGCATTATAGACGCTGCGTCCTATTGTAGGATCGACATTCCGTTGCCGGGAAGGCTTGGCCCAGCGAAGTCAAAAGCCATTCGTCAAGACGGAGCTCGACATCCCGCGAAGGGCCATTCGTCGACTCGGAACTCGACATCCTACGAAGAGCACTTCGTAGACACGGAGCTCGACATCCCACGAAGAGCAATTCGTCGACA
>JABXHR010000022.1 GCA_013373515.1 Gammaproteobacteria bacterium
AAACTCACCGCGATCTCTTAATCGGCCTCAGCTGAGGACAGCTGCATTCAAAAAACGACCGATCTTAGAAAAATCCACCAAAAACCAAGTCAAACAACATCTTGATCGAGTATTAGCCGTCAAAGAGACAAATTACAGAGTCCCGATACAGAGCTCGTTGATCGGTTTGTTACTGGTATGCCAAAAGCCATGTCTCTTTTTATTCCGCTTTTTATTCCGCTTTTTATTCCGTTCTTCGATCCTGTGCGCGGCAAACCTAGCAGCCAAGTGTATTGCTATGTTGAGGAGCAGAATCAGCGCAGCGAAACGACAGCGGCTGACTCGTTGGTCACGATCGTCTCACCGGAGACAAAACCCTGAGAAGCTGCCAACTACCGTGTGCGATAGAAATAATTCGTGTGTCCAAAATATCGATTTGCAATCCCGCCTGACCGATTCCTATACTGTTCCTCGAGTATTTCTTCTCCTCAATACAACAATAACATTCCAAGGCCCCGCCTTGGCAATGAAAACAACCCGCTTCTACCAGCGAAGCCAATCCGTTTTCAACCATCTGTCATTTATCGGAACCCTGCAGATCTATTCGATCCTCGGGCGTTAAATAATCGTCAAATGAACGGTGAGCAAAATGGCATATATCAATGGCAATTCAATAGGAACCAGTGCGCAGCAGGGTACTGAATTAGACAGCGCAGCAAGCATCAGAAGTGACAACGTATCAGCAGCCGATACGAATGCCCCGAACATGGCTGAATTAGGCAGTATTCTGGCCGAGATCAATTCACTGCTCGAAGCGATCAGACCCATGCTAGAGCAGCTCGAAGTCAGCGAAGCCGAACCAACCTCAAACGAATCTTCAATGGCATCGTGTGAAACCACCGATACCGGCTCGAACGATGACTCGAATAGCGCAACGACCGACACAAATAGTGAGCCCACGTCAACTGACACCGCAGATACGGGTGACACGTCTGAGCCCACCGACACTACTGATACAGGTGACACATCCGAGCCGACCGACACCGCTGATACAAGCGATAGCACTGATACAGAAGACACAACGCCAATTACCGCAGACGATAACGGCGGCGGTGTAGAGATCGACGAGCTGTCAGAAGAGGGAAAAAGCTCTGACGCAGAAGATCTGATGTCAACATTTGAAATCACAGGCCCCAATGCAGCCAAAACCACACAAGCGCTAGAAGAAAGCCTAGAGGACTCTACCGTGTTGCGTGGCGCAGTTGAAGAGTATCGCGATGAGAACGGCGCCAATGAAAAAGTGACGATCAACACCGACGGAAGCGGCATGGGCGGCGTTGCCTCACAGGGCAAAGTCCAGATCGGCGCTGAACTGGAAGGCGATCTATTAAAAGCAATACTGAATCACGAACTGGGACATGCACTGCTTGGACTGCCAGATGGTGCACCGAATACAGAAGGATCTAATCAATACTTTGATTCAGCGGTTCGAAAGGAAGCAACACCCGATCTTGATATGAAGGACGCCGACAGTGACGGGATTATTGAATATTAGAGAAATCCGGGAACAACAATCTCTTTAATCCTGCCCAGTAATGAATCGCACGGCACGCACAAACTAATCAATCGATGATCCGTCAGGACCGTCGAAACGGAGACCAGAAAATGAATGTAGGCCCAACTAACAGCAACTACGCCATGCACCCTATTGATCAACAGGGTCCAATCTCGGGAATGATGCCCCCACCCTCATCAGGCCCCATGCCAATGGGTCAATCCCCAACTATCCCCACAGAAATGGCTGGTGGGTTATCCAATGCTATCAATCATCTTCAGTACGACACTGCCCCGCCAGCAATGCCAATGTCTGGCGGCCCCGGCCCTAATATGAATGAGTTCAATAGCGGGCCACTAGGCGGATCAAATCATTTCCAAGGTGGGCCAACGCTGCCGCCACAAACCTCAATGGCAAATCCAACAACATCACCGGGAGGAGCTGATCAACCGAACAACGCACAAGGCAATAGCACAGCCATGAACTCCCCAGAGATTAAATCGCTAGCAGAGAAAGGCGAGAGTCTAGACCCGGCTCAGTTGCTCTCTGTCTTTAATTACTCCGGCCCCGAAGCGGGTGTCGCCCGTGAGAAACTGGCAGAAAGCCTCAATGAATCTTCCGTCCTGCGGGGCGCAGTGGCGACTTTTCTTGAACGCAATGGCCCCAACGCCAAAGTCGATGTGCTCGCTGGTGTCATGTCTGGTGGTGGCGGCGGCTATGCCAGTCTGGGCCAAGTCACAATCGACCCTGGTCTAGGCGAGATGCTTGAAACCGTCCAGAACCACGAAATGGGACACGCGCTACTTGGAATTCAAGACGGACCCAGAGGTGGTGTCGGTGACAACCAATTATTCGACACCGCAGTCAACACACAAGCCTCTCCAGACATGCTTGCAAACCGACCCAAAACGCCAGACGGGATCGTGCGCTACGGCATGGGATAACACATCTAGCACATCCATTCCTCCAACAAACGAACCGCACCAAGCCCCTCGACGTGCTAGGTGCGGTTCACTGCAATCAGCAGTTGAACGACTAAACGAGTATGACAAGGCGACTGTTTTGTTACTGCTTGGATGGGGCGTCCAATTGCCAAACTGAGTAATCGCAATTGAACGTTGAATTCGCCCATACCTAATTTTTAAGCGCTTCTAGAACGCACACACGGGACAGCCCCATCTTAACAAAACGGATACATTCCAAGTGCATTGCCAGCGAAATACCTAGCGCAATTGTGCAAACGAAACCCCATGACCCGACCACGCACAGACATCCGCTTTATCCAGCAGATGCTAAGGCAAGCGATTATTAACACCACCGAGATATACACGCATGTATCGATCGTGAAGCTAGAGCAAATCCACGATATGACACACCCAACGCGACAAGCTCAAGCCGAACCAGAAGCCACAGACGACGAGTTGTTCACGACTCTGAGCGAAGAAAAAATGGAAGATGAGACGATGTAGCATTATCATTGTTAAACAGTGTTTAACAAATGCAAACAGGTGACCTTATGTTAGGCGTCCGATTAGACGAACAGCTTGAAAGCCGCTTAAATGCGCTAGCAGCCAAGACAAATCGCTCCAAGAGCTTCTTAGCTAAAGAAGCGTTAACTCGCTATGTGGAGGAAGAAGAGCGTAAACAGCGGGAAAATGAGCTGACGATGGCGCGCTGGGAGGAGTACCAAGAAACCGGCGAAACGGTCAATAACGAAGCCATGATGGACTGGCTAGATTCTTGGGGTACAGATGAGGAGAAACCATGCCCAGTGAAATAGTCTGGCTACCTGGCGCATCTACAGATATTGCCCGCTTAAGAAACTTTATCAAATCAGAGAATCCCCGCGCGGCACAGCGAGCAGCCAAACGCATCATTGAAGGCGTCAATATCCTGCAAGAAAACCCAGAAGCTGGCGTGCCAGTAGAAAACCTTATCGATTACCGAGAGCTGATGCTGACCTTCGGAGCGGGTGAATATATCATCCGATACCGTCGAGAAACAGCAAGCCAAATCGTGATTGTTCGAGTTCGACATAGCAAAGAAGAGGGCTTTTAAAAGCTTGTTTATGGGAGTTTATGAGCTACTTCCGATGGGTTGACCGATCGGCAAATCACCGCCAATGCCTTCAGTGATTATCCGGCGATTGTGCATATGGGGTGAACGATTACCCCACGACCACTATGCAGTAACTAGAATTTCTTGAGTCGACTGGCAAAGTTCAACACCACGGGAAGCGAGGATTTATCCAACGCTCGACACCATCCGCGCTCGATTCACTCACCATCGACCCCAATCAAATTAGTCACTAAGTGAGCCCGTTAGCTTGAACAGCTTTAGCTGGCCCGCAGGGTTGAGACGTCGTCGGAATAAAAACTGCCAGAGATTTCCAAGTCACATTCCAACTGGATTGGAAGACCCAAACAGTTGAAGGAAATCGCGCTTGCCAGAGCGAAACGGTTTGTCAAAGGTATTGGCAAGATCGCTGCAATTTCCTGAGTTTTTAGCGGCTTAACGAGCTGCTATTGCCTAATTCTGCTCCAAAATTCCGATTTGATGCCATATCGCCACGATTTACCCAACTCGATGGGCAAAATTGCGCGCCTCATAGAAAAGCTTCATTCAGCTGCGTGATTTAGGCGGATTAGATTTAGATGCGGGTGCCTCGGTTTGTTACCTGTTCAATCTGCCTAAACTATTTAGCCATCTTTTATCCTCCGCGGGCAGAATAACTTCCACAACCAATAAAGTGATGCTACCACAGTCGATATTATAAGCGCTAATTGAGGAAACATTATGAAAACACCCAGTTTTCTTCCGCCGTCTCCAATATAGTAAGCCATGTTTTTGCTTTCTTCTTCTGTCCAACTTCTTTGCTCATCAATACTCCATATTCCATCTCCGTCACGATCAAGTAGCGCTATTTCTTGTTCTAGGTGCCATTCATCAATCAATAGCAGAAGGATTGGAATAGCACTGATTAAAGCTGCTGAAAGAAATACAGCCATTGCAAAACCCACGAACCCTCTCTTCCGTCCTCTTACCCAGACACATACAAAGAAAATTGGGATAGCTAAAAATGGACCCAGAGAAAATAGTTCCTGCAAGGAGATCCAAAACATCAAATTTGCCTAACGCCACTTTAAACGGCAGACAAAATTGTGATGCTTTTGTGCGATAATTTGCGTAGCAAATGCACAAAAGCAACGCAGCTTTGACTGTCCAGTGCAGGGCCGAAGGCCCGGAACGAGTTTGAACGCTTTGTTATGTGTTTTTTGGCTTAGCAATATATGCATGTTTTTCACTGCCATTAAAACCAGCTGTGCTATAAAAATTGTGTACACTTTCGCTTTTACGACTGGTCATTAACATAGCTTTGTAACACCCTTGGGACCATGCATGTTCCAATGTATGTTTTAAAATAGCTTTACCATAACCGTTATTACGAAAATCTGGGTGTGTTACTACATTTTCTATTAAGCAATATGGTTTACAACCACGTGTTATGTTTGGAACTATTACCATTTGACAGGTGCTTACGAGCACCCCTTGTAAAAATAAACCCCAATACGTAATGATTCCAGAACCCTCAGAATCATTCCAAACATCAAAAGTTAATTCTGAATCAGGGGCGCTTTCGTCCTCATGCAGATGACAATAAATCGAACCTAATTGATCCAGATCATCTCTTTGAATTTTCCTAATTTCCATATTCATTCAATCACATAACGCCCAAGGCAGCGGCGCGCGTTAGCGCGTCCAGCCCGCAGGGCGATGCTGCCTTTGCTTGTTATATGCTTACGACTTAGGTTGCTCAAACTTCATTACCATAAACGCCATTTCTGGCTTACATGTTGGTTGGCAGGCAAACCCCCACATACTTTCTGGCACCAACTGAAAAAGATAAACCTTTTGAGTTACACCTTTCTGATTAGTGGCAACGATCTCAATGGTTTCAGGCGCTTCTTTTGGCATTTCATCGAACCCTTGGCCAAAGCCTTTATACATTTCAGCGGCTTCTCTTTGACTTATTTTCTTTGCGGCAACAGAAGTGAAGTGAAATTCATTGTTTACTATTTCTGGCTGGGTTCTAACCATTTGGGCTGGAATTATTACTGGGGCAAAGCCACCAGGATAGTTCCAAAGGACGCCTTCAGCACCAGTTAAAATTTGACCGTAAATTGTGCATTTAACACTTGCTAGTGATTGAACAAGCTTTGGAACCTTCGTGACCATTTCCTTAGGGCCATCTTGACAGGAAATCTCAAATTCTGGTTGCTTTTCTTCGGCCACAGCGAATAGCGGAATTACTAAGACCAGACCAACAATCAAATTCTTAAGCATGATGCTCCCTTTGCGTATGACGCCCCAATAACCGGCAGGCGTCACGCCAGTACGGCGCCGCAGGCGCGTAGTTGATTGGCTTGTTATACATTTGCATATTCAAACACAGTCATTTTATTCAACATCTGTAATCTCATAATGACGATCAACGTTCACAGTCACCGCTCCCCATTTTGATGAACGCACTCGCTCTTGATGTTTGGCGAATGTATTTCGGTTAGTAAACTCTTCGTAAACGTTGAACTTGCATTCATTCTCACCATCCTGCACAACTTCAAAAACGATACAACCAGCTTCGCTTCTTGTAAGTTCAATGTGCGTGGCTAATTCAGCCTTCACAATCGCCAGGTCTTCTTCTGGAACGATAATATGTCCATTCAATACTACTTTTGCCAATGCTAGTCTCCAATTCGATGTATAACGCCGAGTTAAGTAGCCAAAAACGCACAAATGCTGCTTCTGAAAACTACCCTAAACACAAAACTCTACGCAAACTAAAAATGCCACGCGTTTTTGGTCTGCTTAAACTGTTTGTTATGTACGTACTAAAGGTACACAACAGACTCTACATTGTTACCCTCGGGGTCAATCAAAAATGCCGCGTAGTAGTTTGGATCATAGTCTCTCCGTAAACCTGGGTTACCGTTGCATTTACCACCTACAGATAAGCCCGCTTCGTGAAACGCAGCGACTTGTAGTTTGTCCTTTGCGGAGAAAGCGATATGGCACTTTGAATTGCTGACGCCTTTTTCGATTAGAAACCTTACATTTGGCTCGCTTGAAAGACCAAAACCAGCTGCACTTTCATCTGACCACTTGAGTTCAATACCCAATGGCTTTAGTGCATTCTTGTAAAACGTACGACATTCCTCGAATGCGGCTACCTTAATTTCAAAATGATCTATCACTCTCAATCCTATAGAGTTATTTACAATATCGCTTCAAACACATAACGCCTGCAGCAGGGGCGCGCGGAACGCGCGTCCCTCTGACTGTAATTGTTATGGCTAAACAGCTTTGACATAGCTCAAACACCGTTCAGTTTTACCAACAAACTTATAGCCATGCCGTTCGTAAAAAGTCTTTGATGTGACAGTACTCTCTAGCGTAATCTCAGACAATCCTAGACCCGCTACGCTGCGTTCTGCTGCATTAAGCAACATCTTACCGACACCCCGGCCCACCACGTTCGGGCTCACATAGCAAAGATGGAGGTGGCCTGAATGGTCAATATGTGAAACACCAACTACTTCGTTTTCAATTTCAGCGACGAAGGAATTCGATGCTTTATCTTCAATCCATGCGCAACAGTTATCAGCGGTTTTATTTTTAAGCCACTCATCCAGCTTGATATTTCCACCCAAGTAATCTCTCTCGCATAGCTTAACTATTGACGATCTAATGACTTCGCAAAATGCTGCCGCATCTTCGGGTTTTGCAGCTCTAACCAACATCACGGACTCCATCGCCATAACGTCGCACATCAGCCGCGCTGCTTTTTGGCGTCGGCTGAATTTACCTGGTTAGGTGATATATCTATCCAGATACGATCATCCCAAAGCATTTGATCACCATCAATTGATTGTTTATTAATCTCTACAGTACTCTTATGGCCAGATTCTTCCGTAAATACAATCACGATTTTCTCAAATTCTTCTAGCTTGGCTTTATCAACCCTGAATGTGATATAAATCTTTTTTGTTACGTCTTGTGGAATCGTGCCAACAAATAGCAGCGCATCTTCGGCTTGGATTTCTAGTTTTAGTTGCTCGTTATTTGGACCAGTCCATTTGTTCTTTCTAGCCCAAAATAGCTTTCCATTGTAAGTATCAGGTGCACTCTTGTATTGAACCGATATATCGATGTTCTTTATGTTAAAGCAGCGATTAAGAGAAATAACGTTTAATGCCAGAAAGTACATTAAGCACTGTTCACTATTAAATTGCCCTTCATTCACGAAATGGCTGATAGCCCGCCCCTTTAGTTCTGGTTTTGTGAGTTTCTTATATACCAAGGGCGCTAACCAAGCAGACGCACCGATAATACCGGTAGTAATAGGAACTATATTATTTAACAACTCACTTGTTGTGATACATATCATATTGAATTCCACTCATCAGCGCTGTGACCACGCCTAACGCTTCAGTCAGCCGCCGCGCCAGCGGTCGGCTGGACTGACTTGTTATGACTTCCTTCCCGCGACGGGTTCATATACGTTCTCGATATCGACCAAATTCCACGGCATATCTTTTTGCCGGTAAATGCGCTTACCCAGGTTTGGATAATCACCCACATCATGGTCAAGCCTTTGCCCTACAACGATACACCTGAGCACAATACAACCACAGTTGTGAAGCTTGTGGGGTTTTCCTCCGGCGCGATAACCGATGAAGTCTCCAGAAAAAACCTTATGCTCTTCGTCACCTATAGTCGCCACTGCTTCTCCTTCGAGTATATATACACACTCTTCTTCATGATAATGCATATGCAGTTCTGTGGAGTCTCGACCGGGCTCAATTTCGACAAGATGAAAACCCAAGCCAGAGAGTCCTGTAAGGTCGCCTAGGGACTTGTTAATTCTTCTAGCATTGTCGTTTAAAAAATGTGTCTTATCGACTCCCGTATAGTCTTCGATCTCGCTCCTTGTAACAATGTATTTATCCACTTCGGCCTCAGTAGTCATAACGCCCGCTTAAGGGGCAGCCAACGCTACTACCAACTTACCGAATAACACCTTAAGCACTGAAAACCAACGCATTATAAAAATGCCGCGCGTTGG
>JABXHR010000067.1 GCA_013373515.1 Gammaproteobacteria bacterium
CAGAGACTCGATGGCATTGGGCTGACCCGTTAAATTTGCGGCACTTGACTCTAGCGCCAGGCTTAGTCGATCAGAGATTTCAGAGTTAGCGGTTTTGAGGCTGCTTTTGGACTCTTGGGCGTCAATGTCGATATGGTTACGCGATTTTTCTTCGTATCCTGTCGGTCCGCTTGGGCGCTCTAGCCTTGTTTTGCCATCAATCGTCATGGGTGTGTCCCACTGTCATTCTAGTATTGGTAGCGGTCGATATTAGAGAGACATTCATTCAGCGTCAATGTTGCTACACGGTAATGTGAAAAACTCGAGATATGGTTCACACAATTGAGCCAAAAACTAGTCCATACGGGGGATTTGCTGAGCTGATTGTGCTGCGAGTGTATTCAAAATTCGCCACAGTACAGCGTGCTTTTGCGAACTGTGAACGACGTCGAGTGCCGGGCGATGAGGGCAGATATTTGATCAAGAATTTCTTGGTGCAGGCGATAACCCCAACAAGGTTTAACATGTTTTTTGTCTCAGCACTTATAAGGACTTCATATGATCCCTGAGCAGTATCAAAATCTAGAAATCATCCAGCGTCTTAGCGGTGACCACTCCGGAAGCGAGTTGCGCGATATGCTCGACGACCTGCAAACGGGTCGCAACCAAGCCAAAGCCAAGCTCGATGCAGGGGTTTCTCCGGCAGAATACGATCAATTGCAGGGGGCCATTTTGGCATTTGATTCGGCCAGCGAAGTGTTGCCCAAGCTTTGGCAAGCGGTTCGCGCGGCATAACTCGATAGCGCGCAATGTCGGAAGAATTATCGGCCAATCGTTACAAGCTGGAAGTACTGTCTGGCCTACATCGTGGCGTTGAACAATGGCTTGAGCCTGGCGATTACCTAGTCGGCAGCGCATTTCGCTGCGATCTGGTGTTCTCAGATGGCGCAATCTCTGACCGGCATTGTACGCTCAAACTTGATGCGCAAAGTGCATCTGTGCTGCCTCTGGGTGGCTTGGTGCGGATCAATGGGCAGGCGGTTGAAGAAGAAACGTTGATTGATAGCTCGGTGGTCTATATCGAGCTTGGGACAGTGACGTTGGCTTTAGAATCGTTTTTGCCAGAGCCCAAGTCTCTCAAGGAACGTTTTTCTCGCAAACTGACCTTGCCCAAGCGCGCGCAAAATAATGCGGCGAACCAGCAGTTCAACTTGGAAGATGAACTGCCGGAGCTAGACTCGGTTTTTGCAAGCCCAGTGCAGCGCTGGACACGTAAAGTGGGAGCGGTGGCGATTATTGCTGCTGTTGCATTAGTAGTGTTTATCGTTTTGACGGGGGGGCTGCGTACACCGGAGCCACCCAAAGACATTAGTGGTACGCTGCGGGCCGAACTTCTGCGCTACGACATTTCCAATATCAAGATCGAACACTCCAATAACTATCGAAGCTGGCTGGTTCGAGTCTATGATTTGGTGGACGATGCTACCCTGACCCAAGCGGCTAGCACTTTGTCAGCACAACATCCTGGACTTGAGCTACGCAGAGTGCCGACCGAGGTTATCCGGGCGCAAACTCAAGCGTTGCTGGACAACTTTGACTCACCGATTCAGGTGCGTCGAATTGACCAAGGCGTTGTGTATTTGGAAGGTCGTGTTCAGGCCAGTGAAGATTATGAACGAGTGAGTGAGTCGATTGTCGCAGATGTGCCTGACGTCAACTCGGTCAACACCGACGGGTTGGTGGTGGTTACCGATGCGGCGGCTTATTTTCGTCAGCGGTTGACTGAGAGTGGTCTAGAAGACATTCCTGAAATCCAAATTGACAATGATACGCTCTGGCTTGAAATCCCCGAAAGCTGGGTGCTCGATGAGCGCTGGCAAGATGCGCTTGTTGAGTTTCGGGCACGTTACTTGCCACTGATGGATGTCAAAACAGGTTTGATCGGTTCGACTGAGCCTAAAGTGCCACAGATTGCCATGCAGGGAATTTATTTCGGCGATTCGCCCTATATTCTGATGGACGATGGTGAGCCCAGATTCATTGGTAGTGATTTGCAAAATGGTTGGACCATCGAAGCGATCACACCTGATGCTGTGACGCTTCGTCGTGGTGGCGACAAAATCGAGTTGAAAATATGAAGCGCTTTGTGAATGTGTTTGCAGCAATGGTGGTGGCTTTTGGTCTGGCAAGTACGGCGGCTGCAAAAAATTCGCCGTTTGATGGGCAAACCTACCCATTCATTACAGTAGATCAAGACATTACCGATGCGCTACGCTCGCTCGCCAGTCACGTCGGTGTAAACATTCATATCAGCGAATCGGTTGTCGGTCGCGTTCGCGGTAAATTGCCGGTGATGAGTGAGCGCGATTATTTTGATTTTCTGTCCAAGACGTTTGGATTGGTCGACTATTACGATGGCACTGTTTTATACGTCTATTCGGCGGACGAACTAAAGAACCAAATGGTTCCGCTCAAGGGCGCGTCGCCTGAGATGGTGGAGCGTGCACTGCGCGACTTAGATATTCTAGACGACCGTTACCCCATGCGTGCGACAGAGTTTGGCAGCGTCATTTTTGTCGCTGGCCCCGAACGTTACATGCAGCTCATCCAAGAGGTTGTGGCACAGTTGTCCCCCCAGGCCGGCGGCAGTGTGAGCATTGTCAGTGGCTCCTCGCCGTCTTGGCGTCCAGGCGGTGGCACAGCAGCAGTGGTCGAATTAGATCAAAATCAGTAACTTGGCAGGCGGCTACATTGCATCGCCGCTAATGTTTACTTAGTCTTTCAAATTAATCCGCTAAACCGATGATTATTATTGGATAGTTTTGTTACACTCTAGGCGTTTATTACGCCGGTGAGTGCATGTCTGATTCTCGATTTTTGACCCCTGATGCCATGGGCAATGAAGCCCAGTTGGATCGGGCGATGCGGCCAAAACGCTTGGCCGATTATCAGGGACAAGACCCGGTCAGGGATCAAATGACCATCTTTATCGAAGCGGCCAAAGGCCGCCAAGATGCGCTCGATCACACCCTAATTTTTGGTCCACCTGGCCTTGGTAAAACCACACTCGCCAACATCATCGCTGGAGAGCTCGGTGTTCAGATTCGGCATACCTCTGGCCCTGTGCTCGACAAGCCCGGCGATCTCGCAGCACTGCTAACCAATCTTGAAGAAAATGACGTTTTATTCATCGACGAGATTCATCGGCTAAGCCCTGTGGTTGAGGAGGTGCTGTATCCAGCGATGGAAGATTACCAAATCGACATCGTGATCGGCGAGGGGCCTGCTGCGCGTGCGCTGAAATTAGATTTACCACCGTTTACTTTGGTGGGCGCAACCACGCGTGCGGGGCTGCTCACCGCACCGCTGCGCGATCGTTTTGGCATTGTGCAGCGCTTGGATTATTACCAAGCGAAAGACCTTGCTTCAATCGTCACGCGCTCTGCGCAGCTGATGGGCGTGGGAATCGATAGCACGGGTTCCGAAGAAATTGCTCGCCGGTCGCGGGGCACCCCCCGAATTGCCAATCGTCTGCTGCGTCGAGTTCGCGATTTTGCTGAAGTCAAAGGCGATGGGCATATTAATCACTCACTGGCTTCCGCTGCACTCAATATGCTTGATGTCGACCCCGTTGGTCTCGATCAAATGGATCGACGTCTTTTGCTGGCAATGATGGATCGATTCGATGGTGGGCCGGTCGGACTGGATAATCTCGCAGCTGCCATTGGTGAGGATGCCAATACCATTGAAGAAGTGATCGAGCCCTACCTAATCCAGCAAGGTTTTGTCATGCGCACGCCCCGCGGACGCTGCCTGACACGACATAGTTATCACCATCTTGGCCGTCCTTGGACGGGTGCAGAGCCCGTGGGAGGGCCAGATGAAGGTTAAATGCCGCGTGTATTACGAAGATACTGATGCGGGTGGCATTGTCTATTACGCCAATTACCTCAAATATTACGAGCGCGCGAGAACAGAATTCTTGCGAGCGCTGGGCGTCAATCAGTCGGATTATCTTCAAAAAACCGGCTGTGGCTTTGTGGTGGCCCATGCGGATATTCGTTATCATCGCCCGGCCAAGCTCGATGACGAGCTATTGATTGAAAGTCACGTTGTCAATCCTCGTAAAGTCGCGCTGACCTTTGAACAATCCATCGAGGTTGTCAGGGCTGATCAAGGAACATTCCAGTGTAATAGCGCCCAAGTAAAAATTGCCCATATACATTTGGACTCTGGTAAACCGATGCCAATCCCACAACAACTGATGGAGAAACTCATCCCATGAATGCAGATATGTCGGTCTGGACCTTAGTGGCCGACGCGGGCCCCATAGTAAAACTTGTGATGCTGTCGCTGGTGGCGGCCTCGGTATGGAGTTGGATGATCATCGTGATCAAGGCAAAGCAATTTCAACAATCCAAGTCAGTGAGCGTCGAGTTTGAAAATCAGTTCTCGCAGGTCGATGACTTGGCCGAGATCTACAAAAAACAACGCCAAAGCAAGGCTCCACTGTATGCGGTGCCCAAACTGTTTTACGCGGGCTTTGAGGAATACAGCCGTTTGGTGCGAGCGGGGAGTGTGGGCGAGGTCCTCGTCGATGGGGTTCGCCGTTCGATGCGGGTGCAATTTAACCGTGAGATCGACAAACTCGAAGCCAATTTGCCAATACTAGCCACAGTGGGCTCGGTCAGTCCCTATGTCGGGTTGTTCGGCACGGTTTGGGGCATTATGACGGCCTTTATCGGTCTGGGTTCTGTTCAGCAGGTTACCTTGGCGGTGGTCGCGCCGGGCATCGCAGAGGCACTCATTGCAACGGCAGTGGGCTTATTCGCCGCCATTCCCGCCGTCGTGGCTTACAACCGTTATACCGCTCAAATGGAGCGCCTCGCCAGCCAATATGAAACCTTCTGTGAAGAGTTTTTGGCGCTGCTGCATCGCCAAGCACACGCGAGCCGGAGCTAGGCAATGAGCGGATTTGAGCGACGTCCCAAGCGCAAGCTGGCCTCAGAAATGAACGTGGTGCCTTATATCGACGTGATGCTCGTGCTGTTGGTGATTTTTATGATTACAGCGCCGTTGCTGCAAACCGGCGTGGAAGTCTCTTTGCCCGAGGGTTCAGGCCAAATTGACAACAAAGATGAAGCTCCTGTGGTGGTGACGGTCAGCCGAGACAATCGTTTGTATTTGAGTATTGCGGATGACCCCAAGCAAGCGATTGCCCGCGAGACGGCGGTGCAACTGCTGCAAACGTCGCTAGGCAATAACCCGACGCTCAAAGTTCATGTCGCTGCAGATCAGGGCATTGAGTATGGTGAAGTGATGGCTTCTATTGAATGGCTCAAACAAGTGGGTGTGACCAGAGTTGGTCTGGTGACCAAGCCGGTGGAGTAGTCAGTTGATCAAGCAGCATCCCATAGCATTCGGAATCTCTGCGGTGGCGCATATTGCGCTCTTTGCGGCCGTGCTATTTGCTGATTTTGACTCGCCTAAGCCAGAGCCGGTCGTGATGGCCGATTTGGTGTTTCCCGCTGAGCAGCGCGATCCAGAGCCAAAGGCACCAAAACCGGCTGCGCCAAAGCCCGAAAAGCCAATGCCGCCTGAGCCTAAAGTCGACAACAATCAGGCGAAGGCCGAGGCCGATGCCAAAGCCGCGAGGGAAGCGGAGGCAAAAGCCAAACAAGCGGCAGAGGCCAAAGCGAAGCAAGAAGCCGAAGACAAAAAGGCGGCAGAGAAGCTTGAAAAGCAGCGCGAAGAAGAACGCAAGCAAGAAGCGCTTGAAGCGGAAAAGAAGCGCCTCGAAGCAGAGAAAAAGCTCAAAGAAGAGCTCAAGAAAAAACAAGAAGAAGAGAAACGATTGGCGCAAGAGGCCCAGGAGAAGGCCCGTAAGCAAGCAGAAGCCAAGCGACTCGCCGAAGCGCTCGCGCGGGAAGAGGCAGCGCGCAAGCAATCCAAAGCGCTTGAGGTTTATCAGCAAGACTTGGTCGGGCATGTATACAACCTCTGGACGCCGCCAGTTGATCTTGGTCCAAAGACCGTGGGTGAATCGCGTGAGTACCAGTGTTTGGCCACCTTAACGCAAGACCCGACGGGTCAAATCACCAAATTAGATGTATCGAAATGTCGACGCGATGTGAGTGATCGAGTGGCCGATTCGGTATATCAAGCCCTGCTGGATGCCTCACCGTTACCGGTTCCCGCAGATCCGGCGCTTTTCTCGCCGACCGTAACCATCGTATTTAGTCCCCAGTACTAGAGAGGTGTGCATGTGGACAAAGGAGAACACAATGACAAGATGGATTAAACGCATGGGCACTGCAGTTGCATTGCTAGCCCTGTCTTGGAGCACGCAAGCCGAGTTGACGATCCAAGTGACCAAAGCGGCACCTAATTCAATGCCGATTGCAATCGTGCCATTTGTCGATCAAACCGGCGCAGGGGATTTGAGTGACATTGTGCGGGCAAACCTTGAGCGCTCAGGCAAGTTCAAGCCGCTCTCGTCGGGTAGTCTGCCGAGCCAGCCAACAATGGATCAAACCCTGAACCCTGCGCAATGGGAAGCCAGTGGCGTACGTTTTGTGGTGCGCGGCCAAGCTTCACCAACCGGACGCGGCACGGAGCTGAAGGTCAGCATTTATGACGTCAGACGCCAGAGTGATTTGGGCAATTGGCGATTTGAAGGCGGCGCTAACACGCAGCGTCGATTGGCGCACCGCGCGTCTGATGCCATCTATGAGGCCCTGCTGGGCGAGCCGGGTGCATTTGATACGCGCTTGGTCTATGTCTCGACACAGCGTGATGGCCAAGGTCTGATCTATCAACTCAATGTGGCGGATTCAGACGGAAGAAACCCTTTCGCTATATTGCAGCACCGCCGCCCGATTATCTCTCCAGCATGGTCACCCGATGCAGAACGTTTGGCGTATGTGACCTATGAAGACAACAATCGTATGGCAATTTATGTACAGGAATTGCGCACCGGGCAGCGCTCAAGATTGGCCGCTTACGCGGGTATCAATGGCACGCCTACTTGGTCGCCTGATGGTTCGCATCTAGCAGTCACGCTTTCAAAGGATGGTAATCCTGAAATCTATCTGCTCAATGCCGGTGGGGGCGGTGAGCGCCGGTTGACCAATGACTCATCAATCGACACTGAACCCGCTTTCTCGCCAGACGGTCGCTGGATATACTTTACCTCTGATCGCAGCGGTCAGCCGCAAATTTATCGTATGAGTGCCAGTGGCGGCGGTGCTGAGCGTATTACGCGAAGTGGCAATTACAGTGCAGATCCATCGATCTCACCCAATGGAAAAGTGTTGGGTTATGTCACGCAGAGCGGTGGTAGCTATCGGGTCGCAGCCTTGGATATTGGCACTGGCCGATCGCGAGTATTGAGCCCTGGGCCACTAGATGAATCACCAAGTTTTGCCCCCAATGGCAGTATGATCATCTATGCTTCAGAAAGTTATGGCTCTGGAGAGCTGGGCGCAGTGTCATTGGATGGCCAAGTTAACCAGCGAATAACGCTACCATCAGAGGGTGTGCGTGAGCCAGCATGGTCACCCAAGCGTCGCTAATGCGCCGCTGTGTAAAGCATTTAAAAGGAGTATTTTGATGAAGTTAGTCCCAGCGTTGACCGCTGTAGTGGTGTTGGTTTCAGGCTGTAGTATGTTTCGCGATGATCCCGCACTTGATCTTGAGCAAGATTTGGTGCCAGTGCCTTCAGAGACCGCATCGCTGAATGCGCCAATGGACGGCGGATTTATCACCACAGACGGCACGGTGGTGTCTGGTTACCAAGACAGCCAAGTGTTCCAATCGGGTGGTGTCGATGATTCAAACCTGCGTGAGCGCGTGATTTACTTCGATTCTGATGCGGATACTGTTCGTACAGAATTTATGAGCGTGGTTGCATCACATGGCCGTCAGTTGGCGTCGAACCCAAGCTTGCGTTTGCGGGTCGAAGGACACACCGACGAGCGTGGCTCAAGTAGCTACAACATCGCGCTGGGCGAACGCCGAGCGCTGGCTGTTCGCAGACTGCTTATGGTGGAAGGCGCTCAAGCCAACCAAGTCATAGTCACCTCGCTCGGGGAAGAAATGCCAGTTGCGACAGGGCATAGCGAAGGTGCGTGGGCGCAGAATCGCCGTGCTGAACTGGTCTATGAGTAACACCATGTTGCAACGTCCATTTGCCGTGGTTGCACTCTGTGCGTTGATGGCATCGGCGGCACATGCCGATGCACTGCTAGAGGCTCGGCTGACCCGAATCGAACAGACTTTGAGCTCGGGTCTTTTGTACGACACCTTGCAAAGGCTCGATCGCCTCGAGCAAGAAAATCGCATGCTAAAAGGGCTGGTTGAGCAGTTGTCTTTTCAGCTGCAATCGTTGTCTGCTAGGGCTAGCTCTGTCGGCGAGGCCGCATTGCCAGCCAGCATTGAGAGTGTGACCGATCTCAATAGCCCATTGGTGACAATGGACAATGTAGGCGATAAACCGCAAGTCGAAGTCAAGCCAGTGTTGCCGACGTCAGAGACGGCGGCCGCGCCAGCAGTTTCATCTGCCGATGAGTACGCACGCTACGAAAGTGCATTCGAAGCCATGAAGCGTGGACAATACAGAGATGCGCTTAGCGTATTTGCATCCATCATTCAGGATTACCCTAATGGTGACAAAATTGTCGATAGCTTGTACTGGCAAGGCGAAGCATTTTACTTAGTGGGCGAATACGACCGCAGTATCGAATCAATGGACACACTATTAGCGCATCCCAATGGCGGGCGACGTGCGGCCGACGCCATGCTGCGCAAGGCGTTTTCGCTGCGTGAAAAGGGCGACAATTCAGCATTTAAAGCTGCTATTGCAGACGTTGTTGCCCAATATCCAGACACTGCCGCCGCTCGTCAAGCGGCAGAGTATTTAAATTAATCTTAAAAATGGGGTTGCCAAGCTTGGCACTCCTCATTACAATTCTATTTTTCGTCGGGTCGTTAGCTCAGTCGGTAGAGCATCTGACTTTTAATCAGGTGGTCGCAGGTTCGAATCCTGCACGACC
>JABXHR010000268.1 GCA_013373515.1 Gammaproteobacteria bacterium
CTCGACGAATGGCTTGTGCGGCTTCGCTGCGTTCAGCTTTCCCGCGAGCGGAGTAGGTCTGACTCTCGGGCGGTCCCACACTAGATGTTGCTAGCATTTTATGTCGTGGGAAGTCGAGTTCCTCCCCGACGAAGCTCTTTGCTCTCGTGGGATGTCGAGTTCCGTCTCGACGAATCGCTCTTCAGCTTTTTACGTTCAAGCGAAACATAACACTCAAAAAGATTAAGACGACTTTTCTTGAACCAATACCCACGGCGCCACCACCACAGCCCACAGCTCAGGATCGCGTGATGTCCAATCTTTCGCTCGATCATCACTGACACGACTTACCACACCCTCATTAATCCACGCTTGAAATTGTTGAGCGTCATCTCGGTTAAGCGCCTGTGCGACCGCGATCAAGTCCACTGCCTCAACCACTTCAACCAACTGCCCTTTGGCAAATGGACGCACTAAATCAGCAAAACCGCAACGTGCGGTTTCGCCAAGCAGTTTGCCTTCAATGACGTCAGGGTTGTCCCAATCGACACCATTTTTCGGGTTTAGCTCTTCACTCAATGGTGATGCCCACCCGGTCCGTGAACGTGACCGTGTTCAATTTCTTCTGCGGACGCATCACGCACCGAAACAACATCGACGTCAAATTTCAAATCCATACCTGCCAACGGGTGATTGGCATCGACGGTCACCTTTCCATCCGTAATATCAGTCACCATAAATGCGACAACGCCTTGATCGGTCTGCCCTTGGAGACGCATGCCGACTGACAGATCTTCGATATGTGCGAATGACTCGATATCGACTGTGTGCACCATGGTTTCGTCGCGTTGACCATAGGCCTCGTCCGCGACGATATCCACGATAAAAGTATCGCCCGCTTTACGGCCGACCAGCGCATTTTCGAGGCCGGGGATGAGATTATTATGGCCGTGCAAATAATGCAGCGTGCCGTTTTCACGAGAGCTTTCCAGGGTCTCGCCATCGTGATCTTTGACGGTATAGTGCAGTTCAACCACACTGTCTTTTTCAATTGTAGACATAGTTACTCTTGGGGTTCGCCTGGCAATGCAGACGGTGTATTTTCGGTCTCCAGGGTGGGTACCGATGCGTTTTCCTTCGAGTCGACGGACGACTCCGAACTCGACTGCGGCGGAATTTGAGACTGATTCAAGGCGTCGATAATGGCGGCTACGTCATCGAGCAAATCATCTTTCTTGTTAAGTAGCGCTTCGCGCGCTTCAAGCTGCTCACTGAGCCCTTGCAACCGAACCGACCAGTTTTCGAGCGCCTCGGCCACGGTAGCGGATTGATTGGGCAATTGCTCTAGCACACACTGGCGAAAGACGAGCCAGTCAAGTCCATCGACAGGTGATGCACATTCACGTACAGCGGTGTGAAACTCGTCCAACTGCTCGGTTTCTAGCGCTTTAATTTTGGCATCCAGGGCACCATCGACGCAGCGAAGTGCAATCAATGAATCGTCATGTTCGCAGTTGTTTTGGACTTCAACGGCGGGTACATGTCGAGAAGCCAGTAATGCGAACAGTGCCAAGAAAGGCAAGGCATAGTGATATCGTTTATTCTGCAATGGCAAAGGCAACAGCATATTCCTTCTCGTCAGACAGTGACAGGTGGATCGTTGAACCACCTTTGTTTGCCAATACAAGTTTAGCGTTTCCGCTTAATTTTACTTGCGGCGCACCATGTGCGTCATTGTCGATTTCGATATCGTGGAATGATACCCATTGCCCAATGCCATACCCTAGCGCCTTTGAAATGGCCTCTTTGGCGGCAAATCGCTTGGCGAGAAAGGTCACTGGCGCTGAGTGCGTTCTGTAGCGTGCCAGCTCAGCCGCCACTAAGACTCGCTTGGCAAACCGCTCGTCGTGCCGATCATGCACGGCTTGCAGACGGTTAATTTCACAAATATCCGTCCCAATTCCAATAATTGGCATCACATGTCTACTCGCTGGTGATCGGGCACTGAAAACAGCTGTCGACGCAACGCTTGGTGTATTTTCAGTGGAATAGCATCTTCGAATACCAAGATCCAGCTCGTCGATTTTGTGGTGTCAGAACTTGGACCGGGCTTGAACTTCAAACTCACCGCGGTCTGACCAAATCGATAGACTTTTTCCAGCGCCATGTCGTCATACGCTTGACCGCCAATGCTTAGGTGCCATTCGTCTGGCCCATGCCACTTAATATGCACTTTACGGTTGCCTAGCCACATACTTGTGATCAATGACACCAGCCAAAGCGTCAGCATTGCCGCGACAATTACTTTGTTGCCCACCAAAACCACGATTGCCGCAAGCAATGCACCGTGCACCGCAGCAGTGATGGCACGCAATTGCTTTGAGGGGCCAACGTCAAACGACAGGGCTTCGAAGTTTTTCAATGACACGGGCAATCTTCGGGTTATCGGGCTCGGTTTTTCCCATCACCAACGGGAATAATTCTGGGTCTTCAATTTGAAGCACTACTTCAAACGCTTCGCGCTCTTCGGCATCGGCACTCAGGTAATGATGTTCAAGGTAACGCGTCATCACCACATCGAGTTCTTTCATGCCTCTGCGGCAGCGCCAGCGAAGTCGATCTATCTCGGACATTTGCTCTCCTTTATGCAAAATTTAGCATACTCAGACACAAAAAACCCCGCGATAACAGCGGGGCTTTTGCGACCAAGACGCACGCTTACATGGTGCGTTCGACCAATAGCTTTTTGATCTCGCCAATCGCTTTCGCTGGGTTCAAGCCCTTCGGGCAAACATCTGCGCAATTCATGATGGTGTGACAGCGATAGAGCTTGAATGGATCTTCAAGTTCGTCCAGGCGCTCACCTGTGGCTTCATCGCGCGAATCAATGATCCAGCGATACGCATTGAGCAGCGCGGCAGGACCAAGATAGCGATCCGAGTTCCACCAATAGCTTGGGCAGCTGGTCGAGCAGCACGCACATAGGATGCACTCGTACAGACCATCCAGAAGCTCGCGATCTTCAGGGCTCTGCAGACGCTCACTATCAGGTGGGAATGGCGTATCGGTCTTCATCCACGGCTCAACCGATGCATACTGTGCATAGAAGTTGGTCAGATCAGAGACCAAGTCCTTAATGATGGGCTGATGGGGCAATGGGTAGATTTTGATTTCGCCATCCACATCAGAGATCGCCGTGGTACACGCCAACGCGTTTTTGCCATCGATGTTCATCGAGCATGAGCCACATATGCCCTCACGACATGAGCGACGGAAGGTCAAGGATGGATCAATATCACTTTTGATTTTGATCAGAGCATCAAGCACCATCGGACCACAATCATCGAGATCGATGTCGTAGTGATCGACACGCGGGTTTTCGCCAGAATCTGGATCGTAACGATAGACCGATACCGTGCGGACATTCTTGGCGTTAGCAGGGGCTGCAAAATGCTTACCTTGCTTAACGACTGAGTTTTTTGGAAGCGTAAATTCTGCCATTTGAATGCTCCTCTTAGTAAGTACGTGCGACAGGTGGAATGACTTCACACTCGTCGGTCAAGGTGTTCATATGCACAGGACGGTAGTCGATTGAGACTTTGCCCTTCTCGTCTACCCACGCCAAGGTGTGCTTCATCCAGTTTTCGTCATCGCGGTCTTGAATGTCGTCACGCGCATGTGCGCCACGGCTTTCGTCACGGTTGGCGGCACTGCGAATGATCGATTGCGCCTGAAGCAGCATATTCTCTAGCTCCATGGTCTCGACCAGATCGGTATTCCAAATCATGCCGCGATCTTTGACGCCAACATTCTCGAAGCTGGCAAAGACGTCATCCATTTTCTCACAGCCTTCGTTCATCGAAGGGCCTGTGCGGAATACTGCTGCATGACGTTGCATCGTCCGTTGCATATTGTCGCGAATCTCAGCAGTGCCCGTGCTGCCAGAGGCATTGCGGGTTTTGTCGATGCGCGCGATGATTGGATCGATTGAACTCTCTGGCAATTTGCTGTGCGAAGTACCTGGTTCCACCACTTCACGTGCACGAATCGCTGCCGCTCGACCAAATACCACGAGATCGAGCAGTGAGTTTGAACCCAAACGATTCGCACCGTGCACTGATACACACGCCGCTTCACCGATGGCCATCAAGCCTGGCACAACGCTATCTGGATCGCCGTCTTTCAGGGTGACGACTTCGCCACGGTAATTGGTCGGGATGCCGCCCATGTTGTAGTGCACGGTCGGCA
>JABXHR010000064.1 GCA_013373515.1 Gammaproteobacteria bacterium
AAAGCCAGTGACCTTCAACCGATTGCTGCACGCTCGACTCAAGATTCGCATCGAGATATGTTGAACGACTTGGGTTTACCCACATTGCGTCGTCACCAAGCGGATGAAATGATTGCCAGTGAAGTAGCGGAAGCGCCGGGTGAATCTGCGGAGGAACCACCACCGGTTGGCATGATGATCGAGCGTGTGGTTCGCTCCGGCCAACAGGTGTACGCGCGTCAGGGAGATTTGGTGATTGTCGGCGGTTGTTCTGCTGGCTCAGAATTGATTGCAGATGGCAATATTCATGTCTATGGCCCCCTCAGAGGTCGAGCCATCTGCGGCATTAATGGAAATAAAGCGTCTCGTATTTTTTGTAGTTCACTGGAAGCGGAGTTGGTCTCAGTTGCCGGGGTTTATCGATTGTTGGAAGAAATTCCTGAAGACATTCGGGGTAAGCCCGCGCAAATTGCGTATGATGGCGATCAGCTGACGATTCAGAGCATCGGTAAATCCTAAGGAGAACCACTTGAGCAAAATTATTGTTGTCACCTCGGGCAAGGGCGGGGTTGGTAAAACAACGACCAGTGCTTCAATTGCATCTGGATTGGCTAAACGTGGGCACAAGACCTGCGTGATCGACTTCGACGTCGGTTTGCGCAACTTGGATCTCATTATGGGTTGTGAACGTCGTGTGGTTTACGACTTTATCAATCTCATCAACGGTGAGTCGAAACTCAACCAAACCCTAATTCGCGATAAGCGTGTCAAAGATCTCTACATTTTGCCCGCATCGCAAACGCGTGACAAAGACGCTTTGACCAAGGAAGGCGTGGCCAAAGTGCTCGATGAGCTCAAATCTGAAGGCTTTGAATATGTCGTATGTGACTCCCCTGCAGGGATCGAAGCAGGTGCGTTAATGGCGCTATATTTCGCTGACGAAGCGATCATTGTCACTAACCCAGAAGTGTCCTCAGTGCGGGATTCAGACCGTATCTTGGGAATTCTGCAAAGCCGATCCAAGCGCGCTGAAGATGGGGGCGAACCAGTTGTCGAGCATCTGTTGATCACTCGTTATGATCCTGAACGGGTTGAGAAAGGCCAGATGCTGTCGATCGACGATGTGTCGGAGCTCTTGTCGGTCGAGTTGATTGGTGTCATTCCTGAAAGTAAGGATGTTTTGGAAGCCTCAAATGCAGGTATGCCGGTTATCCTGAGCGAAGACTCCAACGCGGCTCAAGCCTACGACGACTCGATTGCGCGATTACTCGGCGAGCAGCGCCCTATGCGTTTCACGCAGGTTCAGAAAAAGGGCCTATTGGGCCGCCTTTTCGGCTAGGGGAAGATCATGGGATTACTAGATTATTTTCGTAGCAAACCGAAAACCGCCTCCATTGCACGTCAGCGACTCGAGCTCCTTATTGCGCACCAACATGAAGGCGGTGCGGCACCAGATTATCTGCCTCAAATGCAGCAGGACATCATTGAGGTGATCCGCAAATATGTTGCAGTGTCTGATGATGCAGTACAAATCAACTTCGAGCGTACCGATCAGTGCGATATGTTGGAACTCAACGTGTCGTTGGGTGAAGACGACGCCGCCTGATGATGCTCACTAACCCCGTCAATTTGGGATTCTTCGCTGCCATGTTAATCATGGCGGTGGTCGATGCGGTCAGCGCTGTTCGCCGAGGGTCGTTGGATTACCGTGGAGCGATCGTGAGCACCGGTGTGCTCGGTACATTTGTCGGCGTTTTTATTGGCCTTCAGGGGTTTGATACCAACAATTTGCGCGAGTCGGTACCAAGCTTGCTCGAGGGCATGAAAACGGCATTCGCAACATCGATACTCGGAATGGGATTGTCAATTATTTTGACAGTGTTGTTTCATCGTGCCGGTGAGGCGGAGTCGGAGCAGCAAGCGCTTATCAAAACCATCGAACGGGAGTCCGAGAAATCACGTCAGGCGATGGAGGTGCATTTCGAGCAAACGCAGCTTAAATTGCAGCAAGCCATCGAGGGCCTATCGCAGAACGCCAGTGATCAACTGGTGGCATCGCTTGAGTCGGTGGTCAAGGCCTTTAATGAAAATTTGACTGAACAGTTTGGTGAGAACTTCAAAGCGCTTAACGATGCCGTTGGTCGTTTGTTGGTATGGCAGGAAAATTACCGGGATTTGGTAGACGCAGATCGGGCGCTGATTCAAGACATCGAGCGTGCACATGAGCAGATCATTGCGGTGTTGCAACAAACTGGTCGTGGTCATGCAGATGTTCAAAATAGTCTCGATAACCTTGTGCCAGTGCTCAATCAGCTGAGTGAAGAAGCGAGGCTGCTAGAGAGGCACCGTACGCAACTCTCGAAAAGCGGCGAAGCATTGTCTGAAACACTCGACAAGCTTCATCATGTTAGCGCCAACGTCTCCGAGTCACTCGATCAGCAAACAACCGCTGTATCACGTTTGTCCGCAGAGATGAGCCGTCAGTTACCAGCGACGCTCGGCACGCTAGAGGAATCGCTTACTGGCCTGACCAACCGCTTTGCCAAAGATTACGAAGGCTTTTTAAAGCACTATCGCGAATTGATCGACCGCCAGGGGTAATACATGCAGCGAGGTACACAATGGCTCTCCATCTCCGACATGATGGCGGGGCTGATGATGGTGTTTTTGCTGGTTGCGGTCGCGTTTATGATTCAGACCGATGCCGAAAAAGCCTCAATGGCAGAAGTGGCGCAAACCTACCAGCAAAATCGACTCGACCTGGCCAAGGCACTTCGTGAAGAGCTGCAGGACGATTTAATTCGCTGGAGCGCAGAAATTCTACCCGACACCACGGTGCGTTTCTCGAAGCCCGAGATTCTATTTGACGTCAACAGTGCCAAACTAAAACCAGAGTTTGAACGCATCTTGAACGACTTCTTTCCGCGCTACTTAGGGGTACTGGCGCAGCCCGTTTTTGCTGAGGATATCGCTGAAATTCGTATCGAAGGCCACACCTCAAGCGATTGGGAGGGCGCGAATAGCGAGCTAGAGGCCTATATGCGGAATATGGATTTGTCGCAAGCGCGCAGCAGCTCGGTTTTGGAATATGTCTATCGCCTCGATGCCGTTGAGTCACAGCGAGACTGGCTATCGTCCACATTACGCGCCAGCGGAATGGCGTTTGCAGAGCTGATTACCGATGATTTTGGCCGTGAGGACGCGGCGCGCAGCCGACGTGTTGAATTTAAAGTCATCACCAAAACCGAAGATCGAATCATTGAAATTTTGGAGCGTGCACGCTAATGGAGCTGCCGACCTTCACGCGACTGGCCAATGCCTGCGCTGCCTTGGGTGTGGTTCCGGATATTGCGCACGTCGATCGCGAATTGGCCAACGCATGTTTTGAGCCCACCGAGCAACAAATTTTCGCAAGCGACGATTCGTTTTATTTGATCTTGCGTGACGGCCATATTCGTCGAGTTTGGTTGTTTAGTGCTGGCGCCAATGTCGAGCGGTTGGGCCTTGGCTCAGTTGAGGATGCATTGATGTCAGGGGGGTTCGACCGCGCTGAGTTAATCGATCAATTGCCCAGCGTGATGGCTTATGCCGACGGGCCAATGGATGCGCGATATGGCTTTTTTGCCAGTACTCGACGACTGGGGCGATATGGATTTCGTTACTATCGCGATTCGCAGCTGCTCCTTGAAATTGATGAGCAGACACTGCGAGAGCCGCATTCCATGCTGAGTGAACGCGAACTACAAAATCGTGATCATGAACTTCAGCAAATCGCTCAAGTTTATGGCAGATTAAGCGGCTTTAATTGCCAACGTTCAGGCTGCGGAAAATCCCTAGCCTCAGTATCCTTGCGCCGATTTTTCAAATGCGTGATTCGAGACAATCAATTTCGCTACGGTGGTTGGAGTTTGATTGAAGGACGCTGTCCCGATTGTTGGTCCAAAGAGGCCGATGCAAGTTACCTGAGAAGTGCTGAGGCATTTGAATATCGCAGGCTTGCACAAGACTAGGAGTTTGCATGTCTGTTCATGTTCTAGGTGAAGCGCTAATTGATTTAGTGCCAATGGGGGAAGGTCATAAGGGTTTGCCAGGTGGCTCTCCTTATAACGTGGCCATTGGTACTGCACGCCTGGGGACCAAAACCTCATTTATTGGCCGATTGAGCCAAGATCCAAATGGCGAGCTTTTAATGCATCAACTCGCCAACAATCGAGTGGATTTGCAACATCTGCAAACAGGCCCCGAGCCATGCCCTCTGGCCTATGTGTTCGCGCCCACAGAGGGAAGCGATGAAGTGCGCTACAGCTTTTATATGCAAGGCACCGCTGAGGACGCACTCGATCAGGCAAAAATCGACGCCGTCGATGGCATTGAGCACTTACATATTGGCTCGTTCTCCGTGGTTCGTGGGCCATCGAGTGAAATTGTTCGCAAGCTGGCAGCGCGCGTGAAAGGCACCGGCACGGTGTCTTATGATGTCAATGCGCGCCCGTCAATTACACCTGATCCCTATCAAGTGGAACCGCTAGTCGAGGTGGCCTTGCGGGCCGCAGATATCGTTAAGATTTCAGATGCTGACGGCGAATGGCTCTATCCCGGCAAGTCTGCCGATGACTTGGCCGCTCAGTTTATGGCGCTAGGCGCAAGCATCGTGCTGTATACACAAGGCGGCGATGGTGCTTGGTGTTATTGTTCCGCGGGCAATTTTCATGTGCCTGCGCAAGCGCCCAATGGCATTGTGGATTTTGTCGGTGCAGGGGATAGCTTTATGGCGGCGACTATAAATGGACTGGATCGCGAGGGCATGCTCGGTCATCCAGAGCGCCTTGCCGTCATCGAGCTAGATACATTGCGCAAAATCGCCAATCGAGCCGCCCGCGCGGCGGGCATGACCGTGGGCCGTGCAGGTGCAAATCCACCGACTGCAGATGATTTGGACGATTAAATTAATTTTTTTTAGAAAAAGTATTGACGACCTATGTGGCCTTAGACATAATAGCGTCTTTCCGGAGCGGTAGTTCAGTTGGTTAGAATACCGGCCTGTC
>JABXHR010000201.1 GCA_013373515.1 Gammaproteobacteria bacterium
GCGTGACGCCCGAGGAGGCGGTTGAGATTGCAAGGCTGTTTGTCGAGGCGGGCGCGGATTTAATAGACGTCTCTGCAGGTCAAACTTCAATCGATGCCAAGCCTGTGTATGGGCGCATGTTTCAAACACCGTTTAGCGACCGCATTCGCAATGATGCAGGGATTGCCACCATGGCAGTGGGCAACATCTACGAGGCCGATCACGCCAATTCCATTTTGATGGCGGGGCGTGCGGATTTGGTGGCGGTTGGTCGACCGCATTTGGCCGATCCTTACTGGACGCTCCACGAGGCGGCGAAAATCGGCGACAGACAAGCGGCGTGGCCTCGGCCCTATGAAGCGGGGCGAGATCAAGCCTGGCGATTGGCCGACCGTGAAGCCGAGGCGATCCGCGTATGAGCCTGCAAGACAAGCATGTCGTGGTCACCGGCGGCGGCACTGGCGTCGGGGCGAAAACGGCACAGCGATTTACCGAGGCTGGGGCCAAGGTCACGATCATGGGGCGGCGCGAGGGTCCGCTGGTTGAGCAAGGCTTGAGTTATCAATTGTGCGATGTGACGGATACGGACTCGGTGAGCAGTGCGTTTGCACGAGCGCGTGCGCAACATGGCCTCATTGATGTGGTGATTGCGAATGCCGGGGCGGCTGAAAGTATGCCCTTTGCCAAGACTTCGCCAGAGGTATTTATGCAGATGCTATCGGTCAACTTGCTCGGCGTGTCGAATGTGTGGCAGGCGGCGCTCGCTGATATGAAATCAGCGGGCCGGGGGCGATTGATCGCCATTGCCTCGACGGCTGGCCTCAAGGGGTTTCCCTATGTCACAGCGTACTGCGCAGCCAAACATGGTGTGGTTGGGTTAACCCGCGCGCTGGCCTTGGAGTTGGCGAGCAGTGGCATAACGGTCAATGCGATTTGCCCAGGCTTTATCGAAACGCCAATGCTGGATCGTTCCCTCGCCAATATCATCGAAAAAACTGGCATGGATGAGGCGCAGGCGCGAGCGTCTTTGTTTGCGGGCAATCCACAAAAGCGCTTTATTCAAACCGACGAAGTGGCAGACAACGCGCTTTGGCTGTGCTCGGATGCGGCACGTTCAATCAATGGCCATGCGCTCAGTATTTCAGGGGGGGAGATATGACCAGCAAGCCCAAAAACCATGCGGCGCAAGAAGCGCTATCCAAGGAGCGCTTGCGGCTCTGGCTCAAACTGTTGAAAGCGTCTGGCTTAATCGAGCAGGAGGTGCGAAGACGCCTGCGCAGCGAGTTCGGTTGGACCCTGCCGAGGTTTGATGTGATGTCCGCGCTTTCGCGAGAAAGCCAAGGCATGAAAATGAGCGAAATTTCGGAGAAATTGCGGGTATCAAACGGCAATGTCACGGGAATCGTCGATAAGTTGGTCGAGGAGGGTTTGGTCTTGCGGGTGGCCGTGCCCGGAGATCGCCGCGCCCAATTGGTCAGGTTGACGCCGAAGGGACATGAGGTATTTCGTGATCATGCCAAATGCCATGAGCAGTGGATCGACGAGTTGTTAAGCGGCCTCGATGCAGACGATATCAGTGGCATGATCCGGCGACTCGACGACCTCAATCGCAAGCTGGATGCGGAGGATTGAGATGCAAGATCAAGTGAAGCACTTTAATTGCCAGATCAGCGGGGCCGTGGCCACGATCTCGTTGAATCGTCCCGAGCGTAAAAACCCACTGACCTTTGACAGTTACGCCGAATTAAGAGATTGGTTTTGGGCGCTGCGTGGTGCCGATGACATTAATGCGGTGGTGTTTGCCCCCAACGGCGGCAACTTTTCCTCCGGCGGTGATGTGCACGACATTATCGGCCCATTGACCGAAATGAACATGAAACAGTTGTTATCTTTTACGCGTATGACCGGGGACTTGGTCAAGGCCATGACCCAATGTGGCAAGCCGATCATTGCGGCGGTTGATGGTGTCTGCGCCGGTGCTGGCGCAATCATCGCCATGGCCTCTGATCTCAGAATTGCCACACCAGAGGCCAAAACCGCCTTTTTGTTCAATCGCGTTGGATTGGCGGGCTGCGATATGGGGGCCTGCGCGATTTTACCCAGAATTATTGGCCAGGGCCGAGCGGCAGAGCTGTTGTACCTCGGGCGGTCGATGTCAGCTGAAGAGGGGCATGCTTGGGGATTCTTTAATCAGGTGGTGCCGGCAACTGAACTGCTGCAAACGGCACAGGGCCTTGCGAATCGAATTGCAGCCGGGCCAAGTTTTGCCAACATGATGACCAAAACCATGCTGGCGCAAGAATGGTCAATGTCGATAGAGCAGGCCATTGAGGCCGAAGCGCAAGCGCAAGCCATTTGTATGCAGGGCCAAGATTTTCATCGCGCCTACCACGCCTTCGTCGCCAAAGAAAAGCCGGTGTTCAAGGGGGACTAATGGCAGATCAAAGCTACCTCAATTGGCCGTTTTTTGAAGCCAAGCACCGACAACTGGCAGCGGAGCTGGAAAGCTGGGCACAAACGAAATTGGCGCACGTGGATCACAGCGATACAGATGCGGCGTGCCGTGAACTGGTTCGTTTGCTCGGCGAGGCTGGATTTGCTGCACACAGTGCTGCATTGGATGGGGCGCTCGATGTTCGCACATTATGCTTGATTCGTGAAATCTTGGCGCGCCACGACGGGCTGGCGGACTTTGCCTTTGCCATGCAGGGGCTCGGTACCGGCGCCATCTCGCTGTTTGGTAGTCGCGAGCAAAAAGCACAATGGCTACCCAAAACGCGCAGCGGACAATGCATTGCTGCATTTGCGTTGACCGAACCCGGTTCCGGCTCTGATGTGGCGGCCAACACCATGACCGCCACCTGGGAGGGTGATCATTACTTGCTCAACGGACGCAAGACCTGGATATCCAATGGTGGGATTGCCGATGTCTATACCGTGTTTGCTCGCACCGGTGATGCGCCAGGCGCCAGAGGGATGTCGGCGTTTATTGTGCCTGCAGACACCGCTGGCCTTGAGGTTATAGAGCGCCTCGAAACCATCGCGCCACACCCGCTGGCCACGCTTGAGTTTAACGAGGTGCGTATCCCCGTATCGTCTCGAATTGGTGAATCGGGGCAGGGCTTTAAAATTGCTATGTCGGTGCTCGATGTCTTTCGTTCCACCGTGGCAGCCGCAGCGCTTGGCTTTGCCCGACGGGCATTTGATGAGGCTATCAGCCGCGTTCAGACACGCAAAATTCAGGGGTCGTCACTGTTCGATTTGCAAATGGTCCAGGGCCATATTGCGGACATGGCGCTAGATATCGATGCGGCGGCGCTGCTGGTGTATCGCTCGGCATGGACCAAAGACAGCGGCGCTGATCGCGTCACCCGCGAAGCGGCGATGGCCAAGTTATTTGCCACAGAGCACGCGCAGCAAGTGATCGACAAGGCGGTACAACTTCACGGTGGTGATGGCGTTAAGTCGGGCCATGCCGTTGAAAAGTTATATCGAGAAATCAGGGCTTTGCGCATTTATGAGGGCGCTTCAGACGTCCAGCGCATCATCATTGCGCGGCAAGTTATGGACGCGCAGTAGGAGGAAACGATGCTCAAACCATCTGCACATATAGACACATTTTGCCGTGACAATCTTCCGCCTGCGGAGCAATGGCCGGACTTGTTGCTCGAGGGCTTCGACTATCCGGAGCGTCTCAATGCGGCCTATGAGTTGACCGACGCCATGGTGAACAAGGGCTTTGGCGATCATACCGCCCTGATTGGGAATGGCAGACGGCGCACCTACAAGGAATTGACGGATTGGACCAATCGACTGGCCCATGTATTGGTCGATGATATGGGCGTACAGCCGGGTAACCGTGTGCTGATTCGCTCGGCCAATAATCCAGCGATGGTGGCCTGTTGGCTGGCGGCCACCAAGGCCGGCGCGGTTGTCGTCAACACCATGCCGATGCTGCGCGCGGTAGAGCTCAACAAGTACATTGAAAAGGCCGAAATCACACACGCGCTCTGCGATACCCGTCTGATGGACGAATTGACCGCCTGCATGCTTGACGGCAGCAAACTGCGTCATGTGATGGGATTTGATGGCACCGCCAACCACGACGCCGAGCTCGACCGGCTGGCGCTGGACAAACCTGTGCAATTCGAGTCGGTGCAAACCTCACAAGATGATGTGGCCTTGATCGGCTTTACCTCCGGCTCGACGGGCAACCCAAAGGCAACACTTCATTTTCACCGCGATTTACTGATCATTGCCGATGGCTATGCCAAAGAAATACTCAATGTGGAGCCTAGCGATGTATTTGTGGGTTCGCCGCCACTGGCATTTACATTTGGACTGGGTGGTTTGGCGGTGTTTCCGCTGCGATTTGGGGCCACGGCAACACTGCTAGAGCAAGCCACGCCGCCAAATATGATCGACATAATCGAAAAATACAAAGCAACGGTGTGTTTTACGGCGCCCACGGCCTATCGAGCCATGCTGCGTGCAATGGAAGAAGGCGCAGATCTCAGTAGTTTGCGCGCCGCGGTTTCTGCGGGTGAAACCCTACCCGCACCTGTTTACGAGCAATGGATGGCACAAACCGGCAAGCCCATGCTTGACGGCATTGGTGCAACCGAAATGTTGCACATTTTTATCTCCAATCGCTTTGAAGATCATCGCCCAGGCTGCACGGGTAAGGCGGTCAGCGGTTATGAAGCCAAAGTCGTCGACCTAGATGGTAATGCGCTTCCGCCGGGCGAGTTGGGACGATTGGCGGTGCGCGGCCCGACAGGGTGCCGTTATTTGTACGGAGAGCGGCAATCGGAGTATGTCCAAAACGGCTGGAATATCTCGGGCGATGCCTTTGTGCAGGATGCGGAGGGTTACTTCCATTTCGCGGCACGCAACGACGACATGATCGTGAGCTCCGGCTACAACATCGCAGGCCCTGAGGTGGAGGCAGCCTTGCTGGCGCATGATGCGGTGGTTGAATGTGCGGTGATTGGCGTGCCGGACGAGGAGCGCGGCACAATTGTCGAGGCGCATATTGTGTTGGATCAGAACGTCCAACCGACTGAGGGCACCACCAAGCAGCTACAAGACTTCGTCAAGGCGAGCATTGCACCCTACAAATATCCACGCAGTATTGTGTATGTAGATGCGCTGCCCAAAACCCCGAGCGGCAAAATCCAGCGTTTTAGATTAAGGAAATCCTGATGAGCACCACGGCATACAACCCAGAATCAGAGGGGGCCAAAATGCAGTTTGCCGATGCCATGTCCTATGGTGATTATTTGCATCTGGATCAGTTGCTGAGCCAGCAATGCCCGCTATCGAATACGCACGACGAGCCGTTGTTTATTATCCAGCACCAAACCAGCGAGCTCTGGATGAAGCTGATTTTGCATGAGCTGGGTGCTGCACGAGAGCTACTCAAGCAAGGTGAATTGCCGCAAATGTTCAAAATGCTGGCCAGAGTGAGCCGCATTTTCGAGCAGCTCAATAATCAGTGGGATGTGCTCAGAACCATGACGCCAGCGGACTATACGCAGTTTCGCCAAGCGCTTGGGGTGTCGTCTGGGTTTCAGTCCTATCAGTATCGGATGATTGAATATATTTTGGGCAATCGAAACCCAAGTATGCTGAAGCCGCATGCCCATGTCCCAAATGTGCAGCAAATGCTGCAGGCGGAATTGGAGCGACCCAGTTTTTACCAGGAGGTGGTGCGGTACCTTTTCAAAGCGTTAGACGGAAATCTCGATCAATTACCCACAGAGTCATACGATACGCCGACAGCGCCTAGTCCAGAGATTCAAGCACGCTGGAGAATCGTGTATGAAAACATCGATCAATATTGGGATTTATATAACTTGGGCGAAAAACTCGTGGATTTAGAGGACTATTTTCGGCGGTGGCGATTTAATCACGTCACCACGGTTGAACGGGTGATTGGGTTTAAACGCGGCACGGGCGGCACCAGCGGCGTAAAGTACTTGCGCCGAATGTTGGAAGTCGAATTATTTCCCGATCTTTGGCATTTAAGGGAGCACCTGTAATGTTACCGCGCAAAGAGCGATTTTTTATCCCAGATGGGGTCATTTACCTCGACGGCAACTCGCTGGGCATATTACCAAAGGGCGCAATGGCGCGGGCGCAGCAGGTGATCAATGAGGAATGGGGGCAGTCGTTGATTCGTGCATGGAACAGCGCTGATTGGATGGGATTGCCCCAGAAGGTTGGAGACCGAATTGCTGCACTCATTGGTGCGCCAGCGGGCTCGGTGGCCACCGGCGATACGCTGTCGATCAAGGTGTATCAAGCCCTCGACGCCGCGCTAAAAATGCGCCCTTCACGGCGTGTTATCTTGAGCGATAGCGGCAACTTCCCCACAGACCTCTACATGGCGCAAGGTCTTATCCAGACCATTGGTAAAGGCCATCAGTTGCTTACGCCAGATCCAGAGGCAGTGATGGATCAAATCACGGACGATGTGGCGGTGGTGATGTTGACCCATGTGGATTACCGCACGGGCCGTATGCATGATATGGACGCGGTGACGGCCAAGGCGCATTCGGTCGGTGCGGTGATGATCTGGGATTTGGCTCACTCGGCAGGCGCATTGCCCGTGAATCTCGAACAATCAAATGCCGAGTTTGCCGTCGGCTGTACCTACAAATATCTCAATGGCGGGCCCGGCGCACCTGCATTTATCTATGCTCGCCCCGATATCGTTGATTCAATCGATCCTGCACTGTCGGGCTGGATGGGGCATGCGTCGCCATTTGCGATGACGCCGGACTATCGCCCCGCAATGTCGACGGAGCGGCTACGCGTTGGTACACCGCCGGTCGTGCAGCTGTCGATTCTGGATGCAGCGCTCGACGTATGGAACGACATCGACCTGCAAGAGTTGCGTCAGGCATCGATCGAATTGAGCGAAACCTTTATCCGCGAAGTGGAAGCGCGCTGCCCTGGGCTTGAATTGGCGTCGCCACGAGATCCAGAGAAACGTGGCTCGCAAGTGTCGTTTCGCTTTGATGAAGGCTATGCCGTCATCCAAGCACTGATCGACCGAGGCGTGATCGGGGACTTCCGTGCACCCAATGTGATGCGATTTGGGTTTACCCCCTTGTATCTAGACCAACAAGACGTGATTGCAGCGGCTGAGATTTTACAGACTGTGCTGGATGAAAAACTCTGGTCGCACCCAAAATACCAAGTTAAATCACGAGTGACCTAATTAATGGGAAAGACATGATTACATTATTTGTTCAAATTCGTTGCAAACCCGGCACTGCCTATCAAGTGGCCGATAAAATTGGCGATCGTGAAATTCACGCGGCCCTGTACTCGACAAGCGGTGATTATGATTTGCTATTAAAGCTGCATTTGCCAGATGGTATCGATATCGGGCGATATATTAATGACAATCTGCTGGATATAGAGGGCATAGAGCGCACCCACACCATTCAAACCTTTAAAGCCTTTTAGCGACCAAATGCACTTTAGTCATCAAGAAAAAGTATTGTTTAAACACTGCGATCCGGCGGGGATTGTGTTTTTTCCGCGATATGCAGAAATGGTCAATGACGTGGTTGAGGCGTTTTTTGACCAACATTTGCAGTGGCCATTTGAATTATTACATCAGAGCGCGGCGTTGCCGACCGCTCAAATTAGCTTTCAATTTTCCGCGCCCAGTCGCCATGGCGATCAGTTGTCGCTCCAAATGACCATTCAAAAAATCGGCAATGCGAGCATGGCGCTATCGACCGCTGCCTATTGCCAAGACGAACTGAGATTTGTGGCGGATCAGACCCTAGTCTTGGTCGATCAGGGCGGACGCCCCCAACGCTGGCCCGATAACATCCGCACACGGGTCAATACATTAATGGAGAACTCAAATTGAAGCCGCAAACCATCCACCCAGAGGGGTGGGCGCCAGCACTTGGCTACGCCAACGGGATGTTGATGCCAGACGGCACCTTGCATATTGGTGGCCAAATTGGTTGGAACCAAAATAAGGAATTTGTCAGCGGTGGATTCGTTGCGCAAATGGAGCAAATCCTGTCGAACATTGTTGCCATTGTGGAGGCCGCTGGCGGCAATGCAACGGACGTGGGCCGCTTGACTTGGTACGTAAAGGACAAAGCGGAATATCTAAGCCATCAACGAGAAGTCGGCGAAGCCTACCGCCGGGTTTTTGGGAAGCATTTTCCGGCCATGTCGATGTTGGTGATTCAGGATCTGGTTGAGGAACAGGCGCTCTTAGAAATTGAGGCGACAGCGTTTATCCAGCCTCGAGTGTAATCAAAGCGATATCTCTAATACGTCGACTCGCTTTGTGTTTAGATATGAATGTGTTTTTCAAGAAGTAATGTGGAGAACTTCCGACGCGGTGTTTTTCACATTGATAACCATTAACACCATTGATTCAATTTTGATCCATAACAGGTGAAACAAGGGAGATTCGGATGAACAAACAAATTCAAGCACTTACAGCGGTCATGTTGGCAGCCACGGCGTTTGGCTTCGGCACCGTACAAGCTGAGACCAAGGTGGGCATGATCACCACACTTTCAGGCGGTGGCGCGGGTCTTGGCATTGATGTGCGCGATGGTTTTATGCTGGCCATCAAACAATCTGGACGCGATGATGTTGAGGTGGTCATTGAAGATGATCAGCGCAAGCCAGATATTGCCGTCCAGTTGGCCGACAAAATGATTCAGTCGGAAAAGGTCGATGTATTGACGGGCATCATTTGGTCGAATTTGGCCATGGCGGTGATTCCGTCGACCACGGCACAAGGCAAATTTTACCTGTCCCCCAATGCGGGGCCATCGGCATTGGCAGGCAAGGGCTGTCACCCCAACTACTTCAATGTCGCGTGGCAGAATGACAATCTGCACGAAGCCGCTGGCGCTTATGCCAATTCTGCTGGCTACAAAAACTCCTTTATTCTCGCGCCCAATTATCCTGCTGGAAAAGATGCTCTCACAGGGTATAAACGCTTCTTTAAAGGAGAGTTGGCGGGCGAGCTTTACACCAAGCTTGGCCAGAACGACTATGCGGCGGAAATCGCCCAAATTCGTGCTTCTGGCGCGGACAGCGTGTTCTTCTTCTTGCCGGCGGGTATGGGGATTGCCTTCTTAAAGCAGTACAAAGACTCTGGGGTCGATATTCCGGTAGTTGGCCCTGCGTTTTCATTTGATCAGGGCATTTTGCAAGCCGTCGGCGATGCGGCGCTTGGGGTGGTGAACACTTCGCAGTGGAACAAAGACATCGATAACGCCACCAACAAAGCATTTGTTGAAAGCTTCCAAGCCGAGTACGACCGTTTGCCGTCGCTCTACGCCAGTCAGGGCTTTGATACTGCAAACCTGCTGCTCTCGGCGATCGACAAAGCCGATGTTAAGGATGCTGATGCCTTTAGAGCGGCGTTGAAATCTGCCGATTTTGCCAGCACCCGTGGTGAGTTTAAATTTGGCAACAATCACCATCCGGTGCAAACGATCTATGCCCGCGAAGTGGTGAAAGAGGGCGATGTCTACACCAATAAGCTGCTCTCAGTGGCACTAGAAAACCACGCTGATGCCTACGCCGTTGAGTGTGGCATGTAATTAAAAACTGGGCTCGCTTCGGCGAGCTCAATTTTTTGTCAGGGAATGATGTATGACTTTCATTCTAGTGATTGAGCAAATCCTCAACGGCCTGCAGTTCGGCATTATGCTGTTTTTGATGGCGGCAGGGCTGACATTGATTTTTGGGGTGATGGGCTTGATCAATCTAGCCCACGGCTCGTTGTATATGGTGGGGGCATTTGCCGCTGCCGCAGTGGCAGGTTTGACGGGCTCATTTGGGCTGTCGCTGATTGCCGCACTCGCAGCCTCTGCGCTTGCAGGTGTGATCGTCGAGACGGTTGTGATTCGCCGGCTCTACAACAAAGACCATCTCGATCAAGTGCTCGCAACCTTCGCGCTAATTTTGATTTTTTCCGAAGGTACCCGTTGGGTGTTTGGGTCGTTTCCCCTGTTCCTTGAGATTCCCGAGTATCTCTCTGGGCCGGTGTCATTGCCAGGCGGCATACAGTATCCGCTGTATCGTCTTGCGCTGATCTTCGCAGGTTTGTTGGTTGCTGCAGGCCTGATGCTCTTAATCGCCAAAACCCGCATCGGCATTCAAATTCGCGCCGGTGAAAACGACCGTGAAATGATTGCGGCGTTGGGCGTCGACATCAACAAACTCTACACGCTGATTTTTGCACTCGGCGCAGCGCTGGCGGGGTTGGCGGGCGCTTTGGTCGGTGCCATTCAATCCGTGCAGATGGGGATGGGTGAGCCTGTGTTGATTCTGGCCTTCGTGGTCATTGTGATTGGTGGTATTGGCTCGATCAAAGGCGCCCTGATCGGCAGCATTCTGGTCGGCTTAACGGACACCTTGGGCAGTGTATTTTTGCCCCAGTTGTTTGGCCTATTTATGGACACCGCCGCTGCCACCAATATCGGCTCTTCGCTGGCGTCGATGGCCATTTATATTCTGATGGGCGTGGTACTGATCTGGCGTCCTACTGGATTGTTTGGAGCGCGCGGATGATTCAAGAGACCCACTTTAATGTATTCATTTTGGCGCTGCTAGTCGCGATTCCGGCTTGGGCGATTGCTGTAGACGAGCCATTTACCGTGACCCTAATGACACGCGCTGTCATTTTTGCGATTGCAGCTGTCGGGCTCAATATTGCACTCGGTCTAGGCGGCCTGGTCAGCCTCGGGCACGCGGCGTTTTTCGGGATTGGTGGCTATGCCATGGGCATACTGGCCTTTCACCAGCAAACTTACGCGCCGATATTTGAATGGCCGTTTGTCATCGAGGGCACCAAATCTATGCCGGTCATTTGGCTTGTAGCGGTGGTCGCTTCGAGTTTGGCGGCGCTGGTGATTGGCTTACTATCGCTGCGTACCAGCGGGGTGTACTTCATTATGATTACCCTAGCATTTGGGCAGATGTTTTTCTTTTATTGCATCGGTTGGTCGGCTTATGGCGGCGAAGACGGCCTATCGATTTATGTGCGCAACGGTTTTCCCGGGCTCAATACGCTCGATCCCATACAGTTTTACGCCATCTGCTTTTCGATTCTGGCACTCGTGCTTTGGATCGTAAGCGCACTTGCCAAGTCATCATTTGGATTGGCCTTGAACGCCGCGCGTCAGGTACCGCATCGCGTTGAAACGGCTGGTCTGAACACCAAACGCATTCAACTGGCAGCCTTTGTCATCTCGGGTGCGATCACCGGACTTGCAGGTGCATTGTTCGCTGATTTAAACCGTTTTGTCAGCCCCGCTATGTTTAGCTGGCAGCTGAGCGGAGAGATCATTGTGTTTGTGGTAATTGGCGGTGTCGGGCGATTATTTGGCCCTGTGGTAGGGGCGCTAGTGTTTGTGGCGCTAGAACATATTTTGGGCGGACTGAGCGAGTTTTGGCACATATATCTGGGTTTGTTGCTGTTGTTGATTGTGTTGTTCAGCCATGGGGGTCTGATTGGGATGGTGTGTGGAAGGAAGGCTGTGCATGACTGAGATCATTCTGGCAACCCACGGGCTAACAAAGACTTTTGGCGCTCTGAAAGTGAGCAATAACATCTCCATTGATTTGAGGCCTGGTGAAATCCATGCGCTGATCGGGCCGAACGGCGCGGGCAAATCGACACTGATTGCGCAAATCTGCGGCACGCTGACGCCAGCGGCAGGTCGAGTCGAGTTAATGGGCAAAGATGTGACCCATCTGAGTGCCCGGAAGAGATCACTTGCGGGCTTGGGTCGGACTTTTCAAATCTCCGCGCTCGCGATGGAGGATACTGTTCTTCAAAACACAGTGCTTGGCGCGTTAGGCGCCACGGGCAACCCTTGGTTCTCCTTGCGCCCTGCACTTAAAAACCATGCCCTCAGGGGCGTTGCAGAGCAGGCATTGCACCGAGTGGGTCTGCAAGATGTGATGTCCACCCGTACAGCGGAGCTTAGTCACGGCCAACGCCGACAGCTAGAAGTGGCCGTTGCGCTGACCTTAAACCCAAAGGCCTTCATCATGGACGAACCCATGGCGGGGTTAGGATCTGAGGGCTCCAAACAGCTCACCGAGTTACTGGATGAGCTACGCGTTGAAGCGCCAATTTTGCTGGTTGAGCACGACATGGACGCAGTGTTCGCCCTCGCGAATCGGATCAGCGTGTTGGTGTATGGCAAAATCATCGCCACCGGCACAGTCGATGAAATCCGCGCCAATCGCGAGGTCAAAGAAGCCTATCTCGGAGATGAAGCATGACGGCACTGTTAGCGGTTTCAAATCTCACAGCCCATTACGGCACAAGCCAAGCCTTGTTTGGGGTTGAACTCATGATCGCAGAGGGCGAAGTTGTGGCGTTGATGGGCCGTAACGGTATGGGCAAGAGCACAACCGTCAAATGCATCTGCCGCATGTTGCCGTATCAAGGCAGCATCACTTTCAGATCGCAAAGCCTAAACAACTTGCAGAGTCATCAAGCCGCACGTTTGGGTTTGGGTTTGGTGCCAGAGGGGCGACGCTGCTTTACAAGTCTCACCGTCTACGAAAACCTCATCGCTGCAGCTCGGCCCGGCCATTGGAACTTTGATCGAGTCGCCGAGCTATTTCCACGACTGGCCGAAAGAAAGACACAAGGCGCAGGCACCTTGTCCGGCGGTGAGCAGCAAATGCTCGCCATCGGGCGCGCGTTAATGACCAACCCGAAGCTACTGATACTGGACGAAGCCACCGAAGGACTCGCCCCAATCATCCGCCAAGAAATCTGGGCCGCAATCAATCGATTAAAAACCGAAACAGGACTGTCAATTTTAGTGATCGATAAATCGGTCAAAGAGCTACGCAGCGTCTGCGACAAAGCCGTCATCTTAGAGCGTGGACAAAGTGTGTGGGCGGGCTCAATCGCAGCGCTGACTGCAGACGTGACGGAAAGATACGTTGGGGTTTAGTGGGTTGAGTCGTATGGAGCACTCGTTGTTTTATGAGTTATCGCGTTCCGTGTGAATCTTATCGACAAACCAATTTCCACCAGCAGCAAAGTCATTGCTAGCGACTCTTGCCGGTTGTATAAACCAGCTGATTGTTAATTTTGTATGATTAACGGAGGGTTACATGAGGAGTTTGCCGTGCGGTAGTGTTCGGTTGGCTGCAGGAAATAACATGTAAAATCGGCTGAGAGTTAGGTGTGGTATGGTTAGCGATAAGACTGTGTACCGAAGATTAACGGAAACCCTATATACAGAAATTAACAGATAGCGTTCCGTTAATTTGGGCTGTTATGTGGAAGAGGTTTGATTTGAAGCCTGTTGCAATTCTGATATATGTCGAAGATACCGAAAAAGGTTTTGCTTGGTACCAAAAGGCACTTCCTGACGCAAAGGTCAGATACTTTTCTGAAAAGATTTTTTTGTACTGGAGTCTGAATGTGTATCGGTAGAAATTGTCAGAGCTGACGAAAAGGTCGGTTCCGGAAAAAATGGTACCGTTGTGTATTGGTCAGTAGAAAGCATTGAGGTAGCAATAACTCGGCTTGTAGCAATTGGAGCGAAACTCTATCGAGAGCCAATGGAAATTGAGAATAACCAGTTAATGTGTCAATTAGAAGATCCTTTTGGAAATTTGATAGGCCTGCGTGGGAGTGCCACATAACAAGGGCAGGCAGCATCGCCCTTCTGGCTGGACGAGCTACCGCACGCCGCTGCTGCGGGCGTTATACGTAGTGAGAAATATGATCTCCTCTGAAGAATTTGAAAATCTCAAAAGGATGCCAGATGAGTATGCATCGATTGACTATGATAGAGTATTCACTCTTGATGAATATGAAAGACTGCGAAATGGCTTATATGCAAGAAGTATGAACGAGAAATGGTATGCTCGATTCTATGATAATTCATTTTATATGTTTAGAAGTTGGTCTGGTAATTGTATTTTTGAATTCGATTTAAAAGAAGTGGGCAAAGGCTATCGTGTTGTTAGTGCCAGAGCTAATAGAAATAGAGAGCAATATAATGCTGATGACGATGCTTACGATGTATTGTTTCTAGATTTTCTGGTTTCAAACCTAATTCTAGGGGAGAGTAAGCCCTATCCAAGTCGTAATAGCAGTCCATTACCAAAAGGTCTGGAGCAGCATGTGGCATCTGGTACGAGTTACCAAGAAGTAAAGACTACTAAAAAGGCTTGGTGAAAAATTTGGTAAACGTACAACTAGACGTAGCAATAGACCCCGGTAATTGTCATCTTTTGTGCGTGCGCAAAAGCCGCCAATCGCCCGGTTCGCTGTGCGCGGTGTCAGCTTCTCAATAATAAAGGATTTACATTTGAAAATAATCAATAATTTTTCTGGTGTATGCTCCATTTGCATGGCGTTAATTTATATTGGTGCTTTTGTGTATTTTGGCGCTCTCTGGGCTTATCCGTATACCGGAAGCATAACAGATCAAATGTCCTACTTAACGGAAAACCATCTCTCGATAGGGGTTGTATATTTTTCGATCTATGTCTTATTTGGTGTTGTTTGTCGGTTTTGGTGTTGGGGCTGTATGAGCAGCATTCCACTTTTAAGACACTTTATTTAACAAAAATCGCTACTTTATTCGGCGTGGTTTGGGTCGGGTTAGTGATCGCTAGTGGGTTTATATCGGTCATTGGATTGGATGCGGTCGTTGAGTTGGCGCGAATAAACGCCGAAAGAGCATCAGAGACGTGGAATATTGTCACTTTGCTCACCGAAAGCCTTGGTGGCGGCAATGAGCTAGTGGGTGGTATGTGGGTGCTATTGATCAGTGTGAGCAATCTGCATCGGAAAATATTTTCTAGCTGGCTCAATTACATTGGTTTATTCGTTGGTGTTGTTGGTGTTGCGACTGTCTATCCTGCCGAAATTTTTGCAGAGCTATTCGGCGTTTCGCAAATAGTTTGGTTCCTTTGGGTTGGTGTCAGTCTCATCAGAAATTCAAATGACAAACGTCATTATCAGGTGGAGGGTTAAATATCGAAAGTGGCGTCCGGTTTCGTTGGTGCCTAAAAGAATGGGCATTAATTGGAAGGAGTAATTATCAGTGCGTAGCTAGAATAAAAATTGGTTCTAGGGGTTATTTTTTGGGTTGTCCTGTGTTTTTATGTTTTTCTCCCTTTTAATTTAGGTTTACATTTATTTTGATGTTGATATCCAGTTATATTCACGGTTAAATTTGCTTGCTCTGATGCTTCAAGTGTTTGCATTTATCTTTGCTATGTTAAATTTATGGCAATCGAAAATGCATAATTAAAAGAGCTATATATAGATCGATGTGTTCTTCGTCGCCCCATGCTGTAAAGATGTAGCTGTCTCGTGTAGCGCTGTATTGATAACCGGAACGCAATCCGTTCCCTAATTTCGCGTCAATTTGCCCGTTGTAATTGCGAGTGTGAATCAGGCGGTACGGTATTATATTTTAAATGATACGGTTCGCTAATGTTCAGGTTGTTGAGAAAAATGTGGGAGATATTGGTTGATATTTGTGTGCGGTATGGGTAGGGAAACAGACGAATTTCCGAGGTTAACGGAAGATGTCTAACAACGCGTTTTTGACTAGTGATGAGATAATGTGCGAGAAAATCAATGCTGACTAGGCTACTAATTGCGATTTTGCTGATGATTTTTGTCAGGGTTTATCTCCTTGAGATAGTGGGGTTTATTCCCAAATTGAAAATGCCACTCGCATCTGTATATCTACTCGTGACAGGTGCATTTGTTTACATCGCGGCGCCATTTATGGATGCGTTTATGAGTGTGAGTCAACGCGGAAGCGGAGCGGAGCCCAGATATAACCCGGATTTTTTATGGGAGTGGTTGGGTAAAGTAATAGGTTGTGTTGGTCTTGTATTTTGGTTCGTAAATGTCATTTAAACATCGTGCATCGGGTGTAGCCATCACCATTCTTCGAGCTAGACGTGCTGAAAACGTTTAGAAAAAGTAAAAGGTACACATGGACTGGTACTGTGAAAATATAATCCAAGGCAATCTTGACGTTAATAAGGTATACGAATCCGATACGGTCGTCGCCTTTTGGCACACGAAGCCGTTTTGGGAATGCCACATCGTTGCAGTGCCTAGAAAGCACATTATTTCGATGGCGAGTTTGGAGCTTGACGATGTAGATGTGATCACCGAGATAATGGTGCTGATGTCAAAGCTCGCTAAAGAATTTGAAAACAAGTACGTAGGTTGCCATATCGGCACAAATGTTGGTAGCCATCAGTCTACAAAGTATTTACATTGGTATATTTACGCTGGCGAGCGTATTAGAGAAGGCTAGGGTTTATCGTTGGAAGGCCTATCGGTTCGGCTTAGTCGGCGGTTGAGGCTACCACTGGCTGGGGTTTTGTGCACCTGAGAGTGATGCAATATTGTCTAAATCATAAGGTTAAATCGAAGTTACCAAGACGAGAGAAGCGTCGTTAATGCGTAGACTACCCCCCTGAAGTCTCACCCCATTACTAGAGGTTCCATCGTAATATCAAAGCGAAGGAGCCA
>JABXHR010000006.1 GCA_013373515.1 Gammaproteobacteria bacterium
GTTGCTCCCTTCCGGGCCTGGCGGGGTTGACAGGCGACTGCCGCGAGGACACCGATGGGATCACCATTGAAGCGAGTATTGTCGCCCGTATTACCAACAATGGCAAATCATTTGCTCTGAGGACACGATCGCGCAAACCGGACGTCGCCATTAAAATTGTCATATTGTTGTAACTTGACCGTCACAAACTATCGCAACTCTTTGGAATTAAAAGCCATGTCTCACAGAATTTTATTACTTGAGGACGACCTTGCGATTGCCCAGCTCGTTCGCGATGTTATGCAGCGCGAAGGCCACCACGTTTTTCATGTCACGACTGTGCGCGATGCATTGATTCAAACGGCGGATAACAAGCCAGATCTATTTATCGTCGACTGGATGCTGCCCGACTCCAGCGGCATCGAATTTATTCGGCGTTTGCGTGCTGATGAATTGCATCAGAACACAGCCATATTGATGCTCACCGCCAAAGACACAGAATCGAACAAGGTGACCGGTTTTGATGCAGGTGCTGACGACTATGTCTCCAAACCCTTCTCCCCCAGAGAAGTGGCCGCGCGCGTCAATGCGTTATTGCGTCGCACCGTCCAATCCCAGAACCAAAACGAACTTAGAGCGGGCGATCTCAGCATGAACCTTGTGGCACACGCAGTCAGTGTGGCGGGCAGGTCAGTGCACATCAGCGGCACCGAGTTTCGCTTGCTGCGGTTTTTGATGGAGAACCCCAATCGCGTGTTTAGCCGAAACCAACTGCTCGACCATGTCTGGGGCGTCTCCACCTATCTGGACGAGCGCACTGTCGATGTACATATGCTTCGGCTACGCAAATCGCTGAAACCGTATGGCAAGGACAATGTTTTGCAGACAGTGCGAGGAGCGGGCTATAAACTGTCGGTCTAATTGGATACTCCGCCCAGCCTGATGAACTTGTTTTTTATTGACTGGAAGCTGCTTGGCTTTACCACCGGCACAGCATTGCTCATCGGGTTGAGCAGTGGCAACTACTGGTTTTGGTTTTGCATGGCCATGCTGACCTATATCGTGGTGCAGAGCATTCACATTCGTGAACTCGCAACATGGGTATCAAAGGGCTCAAAGCTCGAATCCGCGCCAGATTTACCAGAGTTTTTCGGCGACATTGTTTCCAAGATTTACCGAATTCGCCGAAGTGACCGCAAACGTTACAAACGCACTAAGGCAAAGCTTGAGTGGTTCAACAAAACCGCCGAGTTCCACCCAGACGCAACCGTCATTCTCAATAGCGAACTAGAGGTGATCTGGGCCAATGCCAAATCCAGCGAGTTACTCAATATTGCCAATGGCCGCGACAACGGACTGAGAATCCTCAATATTTATCGTGACCCCGCACTGACGGGCTTGTTCAAACATCTCACCACCACGAATGAAGTCGAAATCCGTTCGCCGCTGTTTTCAAATGTCACACTCGCCATACGCGCCACACCCTTTGCCGACGGCGATGTGTTTGTCACCGCACGCGATATCAGTGCACGCATCGAAAACCAGCGCAGCCGTCGCGCCTTTGTCGACAATGCCTCACACGAGCTGCGCACCCCATTGACCGTCATCAATGGCTACCTTGAAATGCTAGATGACGACCCGTCACTGGTCGAACACGTGCAACACCAAGTCAAAACCATGCGCGAACAGTCACAACAAATGGTCAACATTGTTCAAGACATGCTGACCTTGTCCAAGCTTGAGGGCACTGAACTAATGCCCAATCAGGGGGAATGGATTGACTTATCGGCGCATATCGAGAGCTGGGTGAAGGCAGCCGCTGAAACCGGCAGATTCGATCATCATACCCTGGACCTAGAGCTCGATAGAGATGTCAGAGCACTTGTCATCGCCTCAGAAATCGAAAGTGTTTACACCAACTTGATCAACAATGCGGTAGCCTATACCCCTGCAGGCAGCCGCATCCAAGTCAGACTAAATATTAAGGCCGACTACCTTCGATTGGCGGTGATCGACAACGGCCCCGGAATCCCCGCACGTCATCTGCCACACTTAATGGAACGCTTCTATCGTGTCGACAGCGGTCGATCTCGGCAATCTGGCGGTACCGGCCTAGGTCTTGCCATCTGTAAGCACGTCATGCAACGCCACGGCGGAACGCTCACCGTAAAGTCACGTCTGGGCAGAGGCACCGTGTTTACGGCCACATTGCCGTCCAAGCGTGTCACCACCATCGATCAATCAAGGTCGTAAAACAACTGTCACAAAGCTGTCATATTCAAGGCGTAAATTAGCATCATCGGCAGAACAACACGTCGAATTGTTAAACCAACTTCAGGATTTTATCGTGAAAAATACAGCTTTATTGATCGCTATCTCAGCTTTGACAGCGGGTACTGCAAACGCAGCAGGCCGTGACTACATCCAAATTGTGGGCTCATCGACTGTTTATCCTTACGCCACTGTGGTTGCAGAGCGTTTTGGTAAGAGCGGTTCTTTCAAGACCCCTAAGATCGAATCAACTGGCACAGGCGGTGGCGCTAAATTGTTCTGCGCGGGCGTCGGTGAAGGCCACCCAGACATCACTAACGCTTCTCGTGCAATGAAAAGCTCTGAAAAAGAAATGTGTGCGGCCAATGGCATCAACGATATCGTTGAAGTGGTAATTGGTTATGACGGCATTTCATTCGCCAACGCGATCGAAGGCGCCAATCTTAACGTTGGTCTGAGTGAGCTTTACCTCGCCACCGCAAAGCACGTTCCAAACCCAGATGGCTCAGAGACATTCGTTACCAACCCTTACAAAAACTGGAATGAAATTCGTTCTGATCTTCCAGCACAAGCCATCGAGATCATGGGCCCACCACCGAGTTCAGGCACACGTGACGCCTGGGAAGAGCTTGCGATGATCGGCGGCTGCAACACATTTGAATGGGTCAAAGCACTCAAAAAATCTGACAAAGACGCCTATGAAGAGAACTGCATGCACGTTCGTGAAGACGGTGCCTATGTCGAAGCGGGTGAGAACGACAACTTGATCATCCAGAAACTCGTTGCCAATCCAAATGCTTTCGGCATCTTCGGCTTCTCTTTCCTCGATCAAAACCTCGATGCAGTTAAAGGTGCGACTGTAGAAAGCGTACAACCAGAGTTCGAAACCATCGCCGATGGTAGCTACCCAATCTCGCGCCCACTGTTCTTCTATGTTAAAAAAGACCACGTTGGCGTTATCCCAGGCTTGGAAGAGTTCTTGGCTGAATTCACATCTGAGAATGCATGGGGTTCCGATGGTTACTTGGCAGACCGTGGTTTGGTACCATTGCCTGACGACAAGCGCGCCCAAATGGCCGCAGACGTCAAAGCACTGAAACCAATGTAAGTACCGTCAGGCTTACGTTTAGTAGAATGCCCCTCCCGGGGCATTCCTTATTTGAGACAGGGGAAATCATGTCAATCAACACTTTACTGATTGCATTGGCGGTGCTGGCCATCATTGCCTATTGGAGCGGTGTTCAGCGTGCAAAGGGCTCGGTCGGTAGCTTGGCCAACATCAAGCGCCTGCACTCTCGGCCAACCTACCATGGTCTGCTTATGCTGTTTGGCATCATTGTGCCTGCGGTCATATTGTTGATCGGACTATCTGCATTTGAAAACAGCATTGCAGAGCAGATGATGATCGCCCAAGTTCCCCAGTCCATGCTGCCCGCCGAGGGCCAATCGACCGGCCTGCTGTTAACCCAAATACGCAACGCAGCATTTCTAGGCGACAGCGCCGACCCTGCCCTGTTAGATCTCAACACTAAATGGCAGAGCATTGTCGCCAATTTACAGACCATCAAGTATGGCCTGACGCTGGCCATCCCAGCGCTGGTCGCGATGGCCATATACTTTAAAATCAACCCAACATTTCGTGCCAGAAACCGAGTTGAATCCGTTGTCAAATGGATTCTCATGACCTGCGCCAGCTTGGCCATTTTGACCACTGTCGGCATCGTCTTCTCGGTGCTATTTGAGTCCATTCGCTTCTTCAACATGATTCCGTTTACCGACTTTATGTTCGGTACACATTATTCACCGTCATCCGACACCTTTGGCGCCGTGCCATTGTTCGCCGGAACGGCGTTGATTTCTTTGATCGCATTGTTGGTAAGCGTGCCGCTTGGATTGCTTTCAGCGATTTATCTCAGCGAATACGCCACCCCCAGAATACGCGCCGTGGCAAAACCCGCGTTAGAGGTACTCGCAGGTATCCCAACCGTGGTTTACGGCGTTTTTGCGGCCCTGACGATTGCCCCTGCCATACGGAGCTTTGGCGAAACCATCGGCTTATCCGTGTCATCCGAGAGCGCGTTGGCGGCAGGGCTGGTCATGGGGGTCATGATTATTCCCTTCGTATCATCGCTGTCTGACGATGTGATCAACGCTGTACCCCAGTCATTACGTGATGGTGCCTATGGGCTTGGCTCAACGCGCTCCGAAACCATCCGTAAAGTGATCTTCCCTGCTGCGCTGCCCGGGATTGTAGGCTCAGTGTTGCTCGCGGCCTCGCGCGCCATTGGTGAAACCATGATTGTCGTGATGGCGGCAGGGCTCGCGGCCAATCTCACCGCAAATCCACTTGAAGCCGTGACGACGGTTACCGTGCAGATGGTTACCGCATTGGTGGGCGATCAAGAGTTCGAAAGCCCCAAAACACTAGTGGCATTTGCGCTAGGCCTAGTGCTCTTTGTCGCCACACTTCTACTCAATGTCATCGCACTTCACGTGGTGCGCCGTTACCGTGAGCAATACGACTAATGAATAAACACACCACAGAAATCGTTAAGCAAGGCTTGCAAAAGCGCTACAACGCCGAACGCCGTTTTCGCGCTTATGGCATGTTCGCGATCTTGATCAGCGTCAGTTTTTTAGCCGTGCTGTTGACCAGCGTCATCGGTAACTCAGTGCCCGCCTTTCAGGAGTCGGTGATCGAGCTGGAAGTTGATCTAAGCCAAGACAATCTAGGCTTGAGCGCAAATCCGACCGCCGAAGAACTGTTCAATGGCAGCTATGAAAACGCCGTCAAGGCAGCAAGCTACGCCTTGTTCGATATCAGCGGCCGTAAAGAAAAAAGAGCCATTCGTGACCTGATCAGCTCGGGTGCTTGGTACTCAGTACGGGATGCCGTGGTCGCGGACCCAAGCCTTCTGGGCAAGCCGCAAAAACTATGGGTACTGGCGTCAGATAACGCCGACCTCTACATGAAGGGGATCGTCACCTCAGACATGCCCGAAACCGCCCGCCGTCTATCTGATCAACAAGTGCAATGGCTGGATGAGCTCATCAGCTCAAACCGCATACAAAAACAATTCGCCTACACCTTTTTTACCAGCGGTGATTCGCGGGAACCAGAAACAGCGGGTATATTGGCGGCACTCAAAGGCTCTTTGTACACTTTATTGGTGACGATTTTGCTTTCGGCACCGATTGGAGTTATGGCTGCCATCTATCTTGAAGAGTTTGCACCTAAAAATCGCCTAACTGACATCATCGAAGTCAATATCAACAACTTGGCAGCCGTACCGTCAATCGTGTTTGGTTTGTTGGGTTTGGCCGTATTTTTAAATTTCTTCGAAATGCCCCGAAGCGCCCCCGTCGTTGGGGGTGTGGTTTTGAGCTTAATGACGCTGCCAACCGTCATTATCGCCTCAAGAGCGGCCATCAAAGCGGTGCCGCCCTCAATTCGCGATGCCGCACTTGGGATTGGGGCGTCCCAAATTCAAACCACATTCCATCACGTCTTGCCACTGGCGATGCCAGGCATATTGACGGGCACCATCATTGGTATGGCCCAAGCCCTCGGTGAAACCGCGCCGCTATTGATGATTGGCATGGTGGCGTTTATCGCCGACGTTCCGCAAAGTATCACCGACCCAGCCGCCGCATTACCGGTACAGATTTATCTGTGGGCAGACAGTCCTGAGCGCGGGTTTAGCTATAAAACCTCAGCCGCCATCGTGGTGCTATTGACGTTTTTGATCCTGATGAATGCTGCAGCAGTGATGCTGCGCAAGAAATTTGAACGCCGTTGGTAAGCCAGCCATCCATTCGAGACAATGAAGAACAGATTATGACGACAAGCCTAGAAAACCAGCTTTACGAAGAGCTCAGCCAAACGGTTGGCAACATCACCGTCGATTCGCCCAAAATGCAAATGCAAAATGTCGACGTTCACTACGGCGCAAAGCAAGCCATCTTCGATATTTCCCTTGAACTGGGCAATAACGAAGTATTGGCAATGATCGGTCCCTCTGGCTGCGGCAAGAGTACCTTCTTGCGCTGTCTAAACCGCATGAATGACACCGTCGAATCTTGCAAAGTCGGCGGTAAACTTATGCTGGACGGTGAGGATATTTTTGCACCGGACATGGATGTGGTGTTGCTGCGTGCCCGCGTGGGAATGGTGTTCCAAAAACCCAACCCCTTTCCAAAGTCCATCTACGAAAACGTTGCCTATGGGCCTCGCATTCACGGCTTAGCGCGCAACAAGGCAGAACTCGATGATATTGTGATCAACAGCCTAAAGAAAGCTGGCCTGTATGAGGAAGTGAAAGCACGTCTCGACTCGCCTGGGACTGGTCTATCCGGTGGCCAGCAACAACGCCTTTGCATCGCACGCACCATCGCTGTCAGCCCAGAGGTCATCCTCATGGACGAGCCTTGCTCTGCGCTCGATCCGATTGCAACCGCCAAAATTGAAGAGCTAATTGCAGAGTTAAAAGAAAATTTCTCAATTGCCATTGTGACCCACTCGATGCAACAAGCGGCACGCGTGTCAGATAGAACCGCCTACTTCCATTTGGGCAAGCTGGTCGAAGTGGGAAAAACCGACGACATCTTCACCACACCTCAGCACCAACTGACCGAAAATTACATCACCGGCCGCTTCGGCTAGGAGACAAACATGCCAGATTTTGGAAATTTCAACAGCCACATTTCTCACCAATTTAATGAGGAAATTGAAGCCATCCGCACAGAGATCCTGCAAATGGGCGGTATGGTCGAACAACAAATACGCTCAGGCATGCAAGCCCTTTTAGAGCGCGACAGTGCACTTGGAGAGCAAGTAGCCAAGGGGGATCAGCCCATTAATGCCCTGCACAAACAAATCGATGAAGAGTGCATGCGAATTTTGGCCAAACGCCAGCCAACCGCATCAGATCTTCGTTTGGTCATTTCGGTCATGCGTACCGTCACCGACATCGAACGTGCTGGCGACGAGGCAGCCAAAATCGGTAAGATCGCCCAACAACTGGCTGTGGACGGTGAGTGGCCCCAGGTAATTGAAGAGCTCGAAGAAGTCGGCGAGCAAGTACGCCAAGCATTTTCAGCAGCACTAGACGCCTTCGCACGCATGGACTCCGAAGAAGCCTTCAATATTGCCATTGGTGACAAGCAGATTGACCACCTCTATAAACTCGTACTTAAATCAATGCTTGAGATGCAGGTCGAAGATAAATCAGACCTTGAACGATTTCTCAAAATGACCACAGCGGCCAGATCATTGGAACGAATTGGTGATCACGCTAAAAACGTATGTGAGGGCGTGGTGTTCTTGGTTAAGGGACGAGATATCCGTCACATACAGCCCGAGGAACTGTGAAGTCGTTAACCCTCTGTTCGCAAATATTCAACATACTAGTTATCACAGAAACAATGTATATGAATAAGTAAGCCATGCGTAGAGTGGGATGTTTTATCGCGGTTGCAGCCCTCAGCGGCTGCAACGCCATTGATCACCATACACAGTTCTCAAAGGCAGACAATGGGCCGATGGAGCAGAACATCGTCAGCTGCCAAACGCCAACGGCAAAAAAGTATATTAGCCTTCAAAACACAGCTACTCGCCCGCCACGAGATTACAAAATCGTATCGACCGAGTCGCTGATATCACGACTTGATGAGGGCTCAACTGCATGGCAAGCCCTCAATCAGTCCATAGATGGAAATTACAGTTATATCCGCCACTTTCAGTCTTGGACCGGGGCGAATTTTCAGACGCAAGTTGACGTCAAAAACAATACCGTCAAGAAAAAGACTACGACGACTATGGCAGTAGACCCAGGTGCCGCAGACAATGTGGAAACGGTCACCGCCCCCGATGCATTGGCATCAAACGACAATGGTTACCCTGGGCTGACCTATGAGCAACTGGTCAATCAGTGCAGAGCGGATATTCAAGCGCTATCGCAGACCAACACACCCGCACAGTTCAACCTTTGTCTTGACCAAGACGTCATCGTCAGTTGCTTGCCAGTGGACTTGCGCATTGCGGATGATCAGCCGCTCGGCTTCACCTTCTCGCGCTTGAGTTACTAGCAAGAGTGCGGTGTTCGCATCAGGCGAGCTTGGCGCCGTTTTGAATATGGCCATCTGGCTGTGCCAGTTGTACTTCACCCTCAGCGTTGTGGGCACCGAGCAGTAAAAACTCCGACATCAATGGCCCAACTTGCCTGGGATCAACATTCAGCAGTCCAAATACCTGTCGTCCCACCAAGCCCTCTGCGGTGTATCGGTCAGTGATTTGCGCGCTGGTTTTCTTGACTCCAAGCTCGCCAAAATCTACCCAAACTTTTAGTGCAGGTTTGCGCGCCTCGGGAAAAGACTGTACCTCAACAACCGTGCCGACCCGAATATCGCAGCCCTGAAAAGCCTCGAAGCCGTTAGTCATTGCCGGTATCGCTTGATCAGCGTCTGCTTCAAGTTCCACAATTTTTCACTCAGCGAAACATGGTAGATATGCGGGTTAATCATCCGACGCACCCCAAGGTCCAATCGCTCCATATCGCTGTTGCGTCGATCGCGAATATTTTGCAGTAATTCATCGTCATCCAGATCCACCTGCGTAAGCATCGGTTCGATTCGGTCGATTTGACCGGGCTCGAGTTCACGCTGGCGCATTGTGTCGATTGGGTGATGCAAAGTCAGACCACTAGATGATTCGAAGGATTCTTCTTCCAATGAAATAAAATCTGCGGCTGCTAGGCCGCGCTGATCGTAGATACGCCATAACTGTTTTCGGCCTGGATTTGGGGTTTTCATTGAAGACTCAGACAACTTGATTGCCGGCTGCCAACCCTGCTCTGACTGAATCGAGACCAACTTGTATACCCCACCCAATGCCGGCGCGCCATCTGAGGTCATCAGCTTAGTGCCCACGCCCCATACAAGCGTGTCGAGCAAATGCGTCGCATCGACGTCATAGCGATAAGACTCATTTTGAATTTGGGTGATGATTTGCCAGATCGCCATCTCATCTAAGTTGTTGGAAAGGGCAATCGAGGCAGCGCAAAACCCCGCTTCGTCGAGCTGACGGCGCACTTGAATTGCAAGGTGCGCCAAGTCTCCTGAGTCCAGTCGAACACCGACCGGCTCATGGCCCTGCGCTTTTAAATGCTCAAATACACGAATGGCATTTGGTACGCCGCTATTTAGAGTATCGACGGTATCGACAAGCAACAAACATTGATCTGGATACAAATCGGCATAGGCCATAAAGGCATCAAACTCACTCATCCCAAGTGCCATAAATACCTGCACCATGCTGTGAGCATGTGTCCCACGCGCTGCGAGTCCCATCGCAGCAGACACACCGACGTTTGAAGAAAAATCTGCGCCGCCAATTAAGGCCGCACGGCTGCCAGCATTAGCACCCCACCCCTGCCCGCGGCGAAGTCCAAAATCGAGCATTAATCGACCACGACCCGCCGCCTTGATGCGTGCCGCGCGCGTTGCGATTAGGGTTTGGTAATTGAGCATCGCCAAGAGCGGCGTTTCGATTAGCTGTGCAATGGCCAACGGACCCTCAACCACAGTCAATGGTGTATTTGGGTGGACTAGCCTCCCCTCCGCCACGGCACGGATGTTTAGTACGCGAAAATCAATGCTGGCCAACCAAGACAGATAGTCTTCTGCAAAAACGGGTTCGCCCTGACTGTTTTTGTGCTGCCTTAAAATGCCGAGCTCTGCTGGCCCTACGCGCAAACCACGCAGCCAAGCTTTAAACTCGCCCATCCCGCAGTTCACACAGTAGCCCGCAGAATGGTCTCCGTAATTGGGATAGGTCCGAAAGTAATGTTCAAACTGCGCAGGGCGCTCATGAAGCCCCTGTTTGAAAAACAGTTGCGACATGGTGAATTGGTAGAAGTCATTGAATAACAGACTTCGCTCAACTGCATTTTCAGTAGGCAAGCATCAGCTCCGATGCACTCAATCCAGCAAGATTGGTACGTGTTGCATCTGCACCAAATTCAATCAAACGCTCGACCAACTCACCATGATTGCGGATGGCGGCATGAATTACCGCAGTATTGCCATCAAAATCAGCAAAATCTAAATCGCTTCCTCCGAAAGACAATAGAGCATCTAGCACCGCAACATCGCCCGAGATCGCAGCCCAGATCAGGGCATTTCGCCCCGCAGCGTCGGTTATGATTGGATCTGCACCACTGTCCAAAAGCGTATCGACCAGCTCGGCATGCCCACTGGCTACCGCAACCATTAGCACGGATTCGCCGAGCCCATTGGTCACATTAATATCGATTCCCCGTCCAATTAGCCATCCCATGATATCGGCATTGCCAGCTCGGGCCGCATAATGTGCAGCACTCATACCATCATAAGCTCGGAGGTTGACGTTGATACCGCGTGCGATCAAGCGTTGAGTCAAGTTGAGATTTGCACGCGCGAGCGACACCATGATGGCCGAATTACCGTAGTGATCCGTGTAATTCACATCGAACTCACCGGGCAATTCATCCAAAATATGGTCTAGTTTTTCGGCATCGAAGCTGCTGATTGCATCGACCCATTCTTGGGTCAAAGGATTGTCATGTGTATGGTCCATTATTTCTGCGTTGACCTGTCCACATAACAAAACCGAAAGCAATCCAGCCCCGAGTACATGTCCCCAAGGCACCACATTGTCTCCTTTGCAGCGATCCCACACGCCACTCTGTTGCAAATATGCCACACATTATTGGCATATGTTGCATTTTTACACAGTGAATTTAGAGCAATCACCTAGAAAAGACGTATAGACAAGCAACAGTAGACCATTTTGGACGGCACGCCTCGACGAACCGTGTTTTTTAAGGCAATGGAGACTATTGAAGCGTTGCCAAATCTGAGAATTTGGCGAGAACAATTGACTTAGAACAGGTGATTTAGTGCCGCCATCGGCTGGACTTCAACCCAGTCCCCGATGTCGACATGCCCTTGCTCGGGCGGTAAGATCAGCAGGCAGTCGGCCTCGGCGACAGAGCTCAAACGCCCTGCCCCTTGTTTGCCAGCCAAAAATACGGCCATTTGGCCGTTGTCTTGGCGCAATTTGCCGCGCTGATACTCGGTGCGACCCACCAACTTTCTGAACTTCTGTCCCGCGCGTACGGCAAATGTCGTGGGCAGCGTCTGAGACGCCTCCAACATCGACAAAATGGTGGGCTGCACAAATTGATAGAAGGTCACAGCCACAGCAACCGGATTACCTGGCAGAGCGAAGCATAAGCAGCCATTGACCAACCCGACGCCCAGTGGCCTGCCGGGACGCAGCGCGATTCGCCAAAATGCCACTTGTCCGAGTTCATGCAAAGACTTGGATACAAAATCGGCATCGCTCGCCGAGGCACCACCAGTGGTGACCACCACATCAGCCCATTCAGTCGCCGCACTCAGCGCGTCTGCCGTGGCTTTGGCGGAATCGGCGACCAAACCAAAATCACGCGTCTCCACCGGCAGCTGAGACAGCAAATGTTTGAGCGTATGACGATTGCTGTCGAAGATTTGCCCCTCTTGCAGCGGCGCACCACTGTCAACCGGAACCAACTCGTCGCCTGTGGATAAAAACGCCACCTTGGGCAGCGCTTTGACTGAAACCTCTCGAATGCCAAGCGAAGCCAAAAGCCCCGCATGCGCGGCGTTTAAGCGTGTGCCTTTGGCGATAACAATGTCGCCAACCATGAGATCTTCGCCAGCGGCGCGGACGTTGCGATAGGCCTCCGTATCATCGCCAAAGTGCAGAACATCACCCTCTCGACGACAATGCTCATTGATGACAACCGTATCCGCCCCTGCTGGCATTTTCGCGCCAGTGAGCACTTGAACGCACTCGCCTGCATTGACACTTCCGGTGTAAGGCTGACCTGCTTTGGCAACGCCGACTAGGGCCAGTTGTTGTCGACCACCCGGCGCCGGCAAATCGGACGCGCGTATGGCGTAGCCATCCATCGCCGCGTTGTCATGCGGTGGAACATTTGTCTCGCAAATCACATTGTCCGCGGCGATTCGTCCATAAACATCATCTAGATCAGCTGTCTCGACAGCCGATATCTTTGTCACAATCTCTGCCAAGCGTTCACGCGCCCGTTCAACGGGAACGAGGTCGCTAAAATCAAGATCCTGACACGACGGCCCGCGAAACTCTGACACTAAACCTGCTCCCAAGTTCGGGTGTAGTCTTCAATGATTTGGTTCAGCATACGGCCGTCAGTTTGCTCTGCGGCCTCTAGGCTCTGGGCAGCCTCGGTACGCAGCGCATCGAGGCGCTCTGGATCGAGTGGAGCACTCAAGGCGTTTTGCTGATGCTGCTTTGCCATCGCCATCACTTTGCAGAAGAAACCATCGCTACCCATCTCCTCCAGCCACTTGGCCGACAGAGGCTCAGCACGGCCTTCAAGCACATCAATCACGCACTGCTCAACCGCTTCAACATGTGAGTCACCTAGACACTTAGCCACCGCCAGCAACTGCTGCCCGATATATTTGGCCCACACATTCAAACCCATAATGCCGCAGGGTGTTTTGAGTTCGACGTTGGCTTTGCGGCCATAATGCGCAACCTGACGCCAATTGTCCTCAATGACGGCATGTTCATCACTGCTGATTTCGTCCAACTCATCGAGGGCAGCCAACCAAACCAAGCACTCAATCACTTTGAGCGCTTGAGGATCGACGCCAGTTAAAAACCACGGATTGACATCTAGCGAGCGAACTTCCAAATATTCAACTCCGCGACGCTTGAGCGCCAGTAAAGGTGTCTCGCCCGATTTTACCGGCTGCTTGGGACGAACCGAGGCGTAGTATTCGTTTTCAATTTGCAGATGATTGGCCGACAGCTGTCTCGGCCCTTCGGGCCCCTCAAGCCCAATCACTTCAAAGTCCTCACGCGGCGTGCTGACTGCCCATTTCAGACTTTGGATGTAATCCTCGATTGAGCTGTAATTGGCCTTAAAGGAGTATCCACGCTTATCAGCGTTGTTGTAACCCATATCACCCAGACGCAAACTGGTGGCGTCCGGCCCCACCAAAGTGGTGCCATTTTGCAGCATCAGTGCCGTCGCACGGCCTCTGGCCATTGAGCGACAGGCCGCCGGAGAGCTGCCAAATAGATACGGCACCATCCAACCAATACGCTGCAAGTTTCGCAGCGCCACAAAGTAACCAGTGTTGCGAGCCTCATCAGCAGGTAGATCTGGATACAGCCGTTGCCAGGCTTCACTCGGCAAAGACATATTAAAGTGTACCCCTGAGATCACCTGCATGGTGCGGCCATAGCGGTGGGCCAAACCGACACGGTAGAGATGCTTGAACTGCCCAATACCGCTATCGCCATACTCGGCAATCGGGATGTTCGCCTCGTCGCCAAGCACGCAGGGCATGCTATGTGGCCAGAGCGTCTCGTCACCAATATTTTGGTAGACAAAGCGCGTTAGTTCATCAAGCTGCGCCACAGCACTGTCGACGGAGTCATGCGGGTCGGTTACAAGCTCGAGCATCGGCTCAGCGTAATCGGTCATGATGTGAGCGTGTGTAAGGGTTGCGCCCAGTGATTTTGGGTGCCTCTGCGCTGACATGCCACCGGTTTCAGTGACTCGCAGTGTCTCGCGCTCGATGCCAATTTTTCCACCCCGAGGCAGCATTTTGTCGCCGGCCAACAGCATCGACAAGCGTTGTTCAAAGGTTGTCTCGAGATGATTCATTTAGTTGATTGCCTTTGCGTATCCACGGTGTACAACACGAGTGCACACCAAATTAATCCAAATGCCAGCCATGTCAAAGGTTCGATAACTTCGTTATAAACCCGCCAGCCAATCAAAAATTGCATTACCGGCGTAATATAAACCAGCATACCTGACAGACTCAGCGGCAAACGTCGCGCCCCATTGCCAAACAGCATCAACGGCACCGCGGTCACCACACCGCCGAGCACCAATAATAGATCTGTTCGCATATCAAGTTGACCGAGCACCAGCGTGTCGCCCTGCCATAGCTTGGCAAGGTAAAGCAGTGCAATGGGGGCAATTATCAAACTTTCAACAAACAGACCGCTGATCGGGCCAGTGCTGGCCGCTTTACGAAGCGAACCGTAGATGGCAAAACTAAACCCAAGGCTCAAGCCAATTACGGGAAACACGCCCGCCATCAACACTAAAATCAGCACCGCTGCCACCGCCATGGCCACGGCCGTCATGCGCCAAGCACTGAGTCGTTCACGATAAAAAATTGCCCCGAGCGCGACGCTAATCAGCGGCGACATAAAATAGCCAAAGCTCGCATCCACGACACGGTCAACCGACACCGCATATATGTACACGCCCCAATTAATGGCAATGAGCACACCGGCAACGCCGTGAATCAACCATTGTCGAGGCGACCCCAAAGCCTCACTCACTGTGCTTCGACGGTTGGTTGAAATCATCACAACCGCTGCCAAAAAAACCAAGCACCACAAATTACGATGACTCAGCACCTCCAGTGAGGGAACATGCGATACTTGCTTCCAATATAGGGGAAATAGCCCCCACAGCAGCTGGGCAGCGACCGCGCTGGTAATGCCAATACGAAAAGAATTCAACAGGGGCTCAGACGTTAACAAAGATGGCAATTTACTACGAAATACTGGGTGGCGATAGCCAAAGCACGCCGCTGATCACCCTACATGGCTTATTTGGCAGTTGGGATAATTTAGGGGTTGTCGCCAAAAGCCTTGCGGCTTCACGCAAGGTGTACGCTCTTGACTTACCAAACCATGGCCGCTCGGCGCACACGACCAAGATAAGTTACCCACAGCTAGCCGCCACGATCTGCCAATGGATGGATGAGCGCGATCTGCACACTATCAACCTTGTGGGTCATTCGATGGGCGGCAAAGTGGCCATGGCGATCGCACTGACCCACCCAAATCGAGTGAAAAAACTCTGTGTAATCGATATCGCGCCCAAGCGTTACTCACCATCTCATCAAGCCATTTTTCAAGCCATGCACGATATTGTCACCGCGAATCCGAGCACGCGCAGCGAAGCAGATAAGCTAATGCAGCGGTATGTTGAGGATTCAACGGTTAGAAGTTTTTTGCTGAAGAACTGGGTTCGTCAGGACAATGGCTTTGCATGGCGACACAACCTAAGCACACTCGAGTCACACTACGACGACATCCTTGATTGGCCAATTGAAGGACGCTTTGAAGGCGATACACTGTTTATCAAAGGCGGGCTGTCTCCCTACATTAGCCACGAGGATCAACCGCTTATTGCGGCGCAATTCCCAAACGCCAAGGCAAAAATTATCGAGGGCACTGAGCACTGGCCACATGCCCAAAAACCGGCGTTAACAGTCGGTATAATCGAGCGGTTTCTAGCTTAGAAATCGCGCCCAATCGCCACGTTATCAATCAACCGTGCATTGCCCATATGCACTGCGACCAATATCACAAGATCTTCTACTGAAGTGTTGTCACTGGGTAAATCAAGATTTCGCCGTTCACGCACGGTGAAATAGTCGGTCACGAAGCCAGCCCCATTGAGCAGTGCACGCGCCTCGGCCTCCAACACGCCATATGCTCGATCGCCATCAATAATCGCCTGCGCGGTGTTTGAGAGCGTTTGGTGAATGAGGCTCGCTTGATCGCGTTCCGTTTGCGTCAATCGACTATTGCGCGAACTCATGGCCAAGCCGTTGTCTTCGCGCACGATTGCAGCGCCCTCAATACGCACTGGCAAACACAGATCCTCAACCATATGGCGAATGATCATTAGCTGCTGAAAATCCTTCTCGCCAAAGACCGCCACATCTGGTTTGACGATACCAAAAAGTTTGGCCACCACCGTGGAGACACCGTCAAAGTGTCCGGGACGGTGCGCACCACAGAGCACTTCGCTAATGACCGGCACACTGACCTTGGTCGAGCGCGCCAATCCATCAGGATATAACACCTTATCATCGGGCAAAAAGACGCCATCCACTTGCATAGAGACGAGCTTTTCCAAATCTTCTTGTAAGGTGCGCGGGTAAGTCTGCAAATCAGCTTCTTGGTCAAACTGCATTGGATTGACGTAGATACTGACAATCACAATATCGGCCAATTCACGAGCTCGCGACATCAAGCTCAAATGCCCTTGATGCAGATTGCCCATGGTTGGCACGAAGCCAATTACCTTGCCAGCGGCACGTTGTTCGCTGACGTACTGCATCATCGCAGCGCGGCTTTCGAATGTTGGAATCAAAAGGTGTGCTCCTCAGCGGGGAATGCCATCGATTTGACTTCATCCACATACTGCTTGATGGCGCCATGTATACCACTGGCTTCAGCGATGTAATTTTTGGAAAAACGGGTGCGTTTACCCGGTGCAATATCCAAAATATCGTAAAGCACTAAAATTTGCCCATCGACATCCGCTCCAGCACCAATGCCGATGACCGGCACACCGCTTTCTGAGGTGATCTGCGCCGCCAAGTCTTTGGGTACGCACTCAAGGAGTAGCATGTCAGCCCCCGCCTCGACCAGCGCTTTGGCGTCCTGGCGCATGCGCTCGGCCGTATCCTGGTCGCGTCCTTGCACCCGATAGCCACCAATTTTGAAATAGCTTTGCGGCGTCAACCCCAAATGTGCACACACAGGAATGCCACACTCACTGAGACGGCCCACTGTCTCTAGCTGTAATTCGCCCCACTCGAGCTTGACGATTTCCGCCATGCCCTCTTTCATCAATCGCGCTGCATTTTTAAGTGCGTCGGTCGGTGTGGCATAACTCATGAACGGCATATCCACCATCAGCATGCTGCGGCTCAAGCCTCGTGCCACCATTTTGCTGTGATAAATCAATTCATCCATGCTCACCGGAATGGTCGTCGACAAGCCTTGAACCACCATGCCGAGCGAATCACCGACCAAGGTAATATCGACACCCTGACGATCGACCGCCGCCGCAAACGCCGCATCATAAGCCGTCAGGCAAGCAAACTTTTCGCACTCAGCTTTCATTTTTTGAATATGACGTAAAGTCAATTTTGAGACTTCGTTGTGGGCGCTCACGTGCCGCTCCTCGCTGGAATTGCGCTAACTATACGAAAAAAAAAGTGAATTCGACACTGACGTTTTGTGCATCAACAGGGACGACTGCATAGAGACCAAGTCGCCAAAGCGAGCACTCCTTTTTTTCAAACGCCCTTTAACCCAGCACTCAATCCGCTATACTGCCGCTTTTGAACCAACGTTTATCAAGATCATGGCTGAATCATTACGCGATCAACTCCTAAAAATGGGAATCGCCAACGAGGAGCACGTCAAACGTGCCGACGCTGCCAAGAACAAGCCGAAGGGCAATCCCAAAAAGAATACGGGGCCCAAAGGCAAACGTCAGGAGCAAAAAACCAAACCTGCGGCCAAAGCGACGAAACCCGCCAAGCCTGCTGTCAGCGCTGAAGATGCCGCAGCACTCGAAAAGAAGCGCGAGATCAAAGCTCAAATCAAAGCGTTGATCGAAGCCAATCAAATTGCAGATTTTCGCGGCGAAACCCCGTTTTATTACCGCGTCGGCGAGCGTATCCGCCAAATTTTGTTGGCTGAAAACATCCGCGATGGCATCGTCAAAGGCGAGATGGTGATCACCCGCCTCAACCGCGCAACCTTTGTGATTCCCACTGAAATTGCCGAGCAAGTGCTTGCCATCAACACCGAATGGTTGATCGTCAAGCACACCCCTGGTGAAGAACAGCCCAACCCGGCAGACGACCCATACGCAGGATTTGAGGTGCCAGACGACCTCGTCTGGTAGGCGCGTGAGTCAGAGCTTTTTTTGGTACGACTTAGAGACCTTCGGTCGCGACCCACGCTTCGATCGCATTGCCCAGTTTGCGGGTATTCGCACTGATCTAGATCTCAACATCATCGACGACCCTGTCGAATTGTTTTGCAGACCAAGCCCAGATTATCTGCCCGATCCGGTCGCATGCACCATTACCGGCATCACACCGCAACACTGCTTAGAAGTCGGTATGAGCGAAGCCGATTTCGCCGAACGCATTGCGCGCGAACTATCCCAGCCCGGAACCTGCACCGTGGGTTTCAATAGCTTGCGCTTTGATGACGAATTTATCCGTAATCTGTTTTACAAGAACCTTCTCGATCCCTACGCCCGCGAATGGCAAAACCAAAACAGCCGCTGGGATTTATTAGATGTGGTTCGGGCGTTCAGAGCCCTGCGTCCGGGCGATATTGTCTGGCCAACCACCGAGGACGGTCGCCCCAGCAACAAACTAGAGTTGCTCTCTGCGGCAAACGGATTGGCACACGATCATGCGCATGACGCAGTCAGCGATGTGATTGCCACCATTGAGGTGGCCAAACGCCTAAAACAATCCTCGCCCAAATTATTTGATTACGCGTTTAAGTTGCGCGACAAGCGCGTGGTGACGGAGATGATGGAGCAATCCTATGGTCGGTTGCTACTTCATGTTTCGGGCCGAGCACCGGCGGCACGCGAGCACACCACCCTCATCAGCCCAATTTGCCCGCACCCCTCAGGCCAAGGCGCATGGATTGTGGCCGATGTCTGTGCCGCCCCACAAAGCTGGTGGCATGACGACCCCGAGGTACTGCGCAGTCGACTCTATGCAAAAGCCGAGGCACTTGGCGATAGCCCGCGGCCACCAATCAAAGTCCTGCGCGCGAATCGCTGCCCGTTTATCGCTACCCCAAAAGTACTCGGTGAGCGTGCACAAACACTTGGCATTGATTTGGCCGCCGCAGAATCAAACCTCAATGCATTGCTCGCGCTAAACCCTACCCAATGCCTATCGACAGTCTTCGATGACCCACCACACAATTCATCGGGAGATGTCGATAGCCGTCTATATGGTGGTTTTATTGGCAAGCGTGATCGGGCGGCGCTGGAGTCAGTGCGCGAAGCGCTGCTGTTTGAGCCCGTCGATGTCACCTTTGACGACCCTCGCCTCCCAGAGTTAATTTTTCGCTACCGCGCCAAAAACGCACCCGAAATGCTGGGTGAGCAAGAAATGCAGCGCTGGATGCAACACTGCATAGACAAGCTCAATGGCGACAAGCCCAGCAACCTCACCCTGTGCCAATTCGACGACATTTTGTCGACACTCGACCCGACCGAAAATATTGCAAAAAGCTTAGGTGACTATCGAAACGCACTATGCGAACATTTGGGCTTATGAACTCATCGAATTCTTTGCGCTGCTTTATATCGACGCTAAGCGACTGCGGGTATCTCGCAGATCGCCAGCAGCGCAATTTGGTGGTTGATCCAACCAACCGGCCCTCCGCTGCGGCTTACGAGTACCTGGCGCCGCAAGGATTTCGCCGCAACGGCAACCACCTTTACCGCCCCTATTGTCCATCGTGCCAAGCCTGCACACCCGTGCGGATTGTGCTTGATCATTTCGTGCCGAGTCGTTCACACAAGCGCAATCTCAAGCGCAACAGTGACCTGAATGTGGCCTTTGAGGCCACATCGTCAGAAGATGAGTTTTACGAACTCTTTATTCGCTATATCCAGTCCCGTCACGATGAATCCTCAATGAAAGATATGAGTCGCGAGGATTACCGCGCATTTTTGTTTTGCGACTGGATGGGGACACGACTGTTGACCACGCGCCTTAATGGCGAGCTGATGAGTGCCACCTTGGTCGACTTCATGCCGCATGGCTTCTCTGCGGTTTACACCTTCTACAAGCCCGAGGAATCCGCCCGTGGCCTCGGCACCTTCGCCATCCTAAAGATGCTAGAACAGGCCCAAGAGATGGGGCTGCACTACGTGAACTTGGGCTATTGGATCGAGCAAGCCCCGACCATGAGCTATAAAACCCGTTTCAAAGGAGTTGAGCTAGCCTTCGACGGCCGCTGGGAGCCCTTCGATCCAAACAGACAATACACGCCCGACCTGACCACTCAGCAGCTCTCCCCTGAACAATAAACCGCGCCATCTGAGGTAAGCATCCGTACCGGTCAATCGGTTAACGCCTAGTGGGAGTGCAAATAGTGCGCTGGCTGGGTGCGAGAATGGTCACTGACAACGAAGCCTATTGGGGTAATCGCATGGCAAGCCTAGCATTACGCCAATGGATCAAAGTGCTGTTTGCACGCGAGACACTTGAACGCATTGGCTTGACCACGTGGAGCGGCAACCCCCGCATGATGGCACTCGCCGCCAAGCTCGGCTTTAAGCTAGAGGGCCAGCTTCGCAAAGTTCGTTATCACAACGGGCAATACTACGACGCCATCCGCTACGGTGTACTAAGATCAGAGTGGGCAGCACAAAATCAACCCATCGATCCAGCTGCCGATAACCAATAAACTCTCCGTACAACCCAGATCGGAATATGGCCGCTGCAAAAAATCCAATCATGATGCCAATTCGCCATGTCCTGCCTGGGACGGTTGTGCTGATGAGTATTTTCTTGTGCTGTTTATTGCTCAGCAGCGGATTTTTGCAAATCGATGTGGTTTGGCGCTGGTCCGGCGTGGCCACAGACTACGCGGACAGTCGGTTTCTACTGAGCATCGATGCCGATTCGTTCAAAACCTCACCCATCCTCAACGCCTACACCAGCATCCAGTTTTGGCTGACGCAATTTGCACTGTTTAGCCTCACGCTGATCACCCCGCTATTTCGTCCGCGCTATGCTTTGAGCATTTTTTGTGGCTATGCGCTGGTGGTCGGCCTTGCCGCAGTGTGGGTTTTGCCCAGCATCGTCTATCAAGCCTATGTGTGCTTAACGCTGGTCGCCGCTGGCTATGGGTTGTTTTTCTTGGTCTCGGAGGCGCGTGAAAAGCACCTATTGACCCTGCTGTTCTCGCGCTTTGTGCCACCTGCATTGATTCAGCGCTTTAATCTCGACCAGCGTGCTTTTTATCTGGATACCGAACCTAAGCAGCTGACGATTTTGTTCTGTGACATTCACAGCTTTACCACCATATCAGAGCGCATGTCACCCGCACTGCTGGCGCAATGGTTAGGCGAATATTTTGAAGTTGTCACCCAAGTGATCGAACTTAATCACGGCACCATCGACAAATATATGGGCGACAGTGTCATGGCCATTTGGGGCGCACCCGAGAGCCAGCCAAATCATGCCAATCACGCACTGAGTGCAGCACACCAAATCATGAGCGAACTGGCATTTTTGAATCGAAAACTCGAAGCCATAGGTCTGCCGCCGGTCAAGGTGGGCGTCGGGGTAGCCAGCGGCGTTTGCAATGTCGGGATTATGGGCTCGCACGAGCGGCGAAGCTACACGGTGGTCGGCGACGTGGTCAACACCGCCCAGCGCCTCGAAAAACTCACCCGCCGCTACAGCACGCCGATTTTGTTCAATGAGACCACTGCAGTGCTCGCTACCGAGTGGCCGAGCCAAGAGCTCGGTTCAGAGTATGTTCGTGGCCGCAAGCGCTTTGTATCGATTTACAAGCCCAAGTCCTAGAGTGACCGGCCAATCTCGAGCAGCAACTGATGCAGCTCATCACTATTTGCAGCAGCGACCGTTGTGGTATCAAGACCGATATCACCGCCCTTTAGATCGGTCATCACGCCGCCAGCCTCTCGAACAATCACCGTCAACGCAGCAATATCTAATATATTGACCTCAGCTTCACAAATCATGTCGATCGACCCGGACGCCAGCAAGTGATAATGCAAAAAATCGCCATAACCGCGATGGCGATGTGCACCACGCATGGTCTGCGCAAGCTTGGCCAAGGCCGTTGGATTATCGAGCAAGGGATTGAGATTGCCGGTAGACAAGATCGAGCGTGCCAATGGTTTGGCCACGTCCACGCCAATACGCTTGCCATCCATATAAGCGCCCTCGCCTTTGACCGCCCACGCCAGCTGGCCATAAACCGGTGCCGAAGACACGCCAAGCACCAACTCGCCCTTATGCATCAACGCAATTTGCGTGGAAAACACGGGATAGTGCCGCACAAAGCTCTTGGTGCCATCAATGGGGTCAATCAGCCATAAATAGTCCGCATCTGGCTGCGCTTGGCCGAGTTCTTCGCCATAAAAACCATGCTCTGGAAATGCTGCTTCAAGACGCGCACGAATGGCGCGTTCGGAGGCAATATCGACCTCAGTGACGGGCGAAGCATCCGACTTATACTGCACATCAAATGCACGATCATAGTGTTCGCGGATAATCGCGGCGGCGTCTGCAGCCGCGGCTTTGGCTTGTTCGAGAAATTCCTGCATCTTGGCTTTGATTCGATATACAAACCGTGCATTATACCTGCCTTATCTTTTTGTTTTACTTATGTCTGGTTTAAACCCACAGCAACTGCGCGCCGTGCGCCACACCTCCGGGCCATTATTGGTGCTCGCTGGCGCAGGCAGCGGCAAAACCAGCGTCATCACCCAGAAGATCGCTCATCTGGTGCATCACCACCAAATCTCGCCGCGCAATGTGTTTGCCGTGACCTTTACCAACAAAGCCGCCGCCGAGATGCGTGAGCGTGCCGGAAACTTGATGGACAAAGAGCAGGCACAGCAGCTCAACGTGTCCACCTTTCACACGCTGGGGCTGCGTTTTCTGGCCGAGGAAGGCAAGCATCTAGGACTGCGCAAGGGCATGACCATCATGGACCCCACCGACTGCCTTGGGGCGATCAAAACCCTGCGCTCTGAAGACAGCATGCACGGGCCCGGCGAAGACGAGGACATTCGCAATCGCATCTCGATGCTCAAGAATATGGGCGTCAGTGCCGAGCTAGCGCTCGCCAATGCCGGCGATCTCTCCGAGCAATACATTGCCCGCGTCTATAGCCGCTACGATGAGCTGATTCGCGCCTACAATGCGGTGGATTTTGACGATCTCATCGTGCTGCCGACCAAACTCCTGCGCGAAAACGCCGACGTGCGCGAGAAGTGGCAAAATCGCGTGCGCTATTTGCTAGTCGATGAATATCAAGACACCAATATCACCCAGTACGAGTTGGTGCGGTTGTTGGTCGGCATCCGCGGACAGCTCACCGCCGTGGGCGATGATGATCAATCGATCTACGCGTGGCGCGGCGCACGACCAGAAAACTTGGCAGCGCTACAAACCGATTTTCGCAACCTCACGCTAATTAAGCTCGAGCAAAATTACCGCTCCACCGAGCGAATCCTGCGCGCGGCCAATGAACTGATCGCCCATAACCCACACGAGTTCAACAAGGCACTGTGGTCCAATAACGGCGAAGGCGAGCATCTGAAAATCGTTCAGTGCGCCAACGGCCACGACGAGACCGATTGGGTCGCGGCCAGTATTCTCAATCACAAGCTGCGCTATCGCACAAAATTTAAAGACTACGCGGTGCTGTTTCGCGGCAAACAATTGGTGCGTTCGCTAGAGCGCGCCATGCGCGAGAAGGACATTCCCTATCGCGTGGCGGGCACCCAGTCATTTTTTGATCGGCCAGAGGTCAAAGACTGTCTGGCATATCTACGGATCGCGGCCAATCCCGCCGATGACACCGCGCTCTTGCGCGTCATCAATACCCCTAAGCGGCAAATCGGTTCTGCCACCCTCGAAAAACTCGGTAATTTTGCCCACGAAGTCCACACGAGCCTATTCGAAGCCGCCAAACACCGCGCATGCCGTCAAGTATTGGGCGACGCCACCTATGAACGCGTGCGCCAGTTTGTGCAGACCATCGACGACATCCGTTACAAGTCATTATCCATGAGTGTGGCGGACGCCATGGCCAGCATGCTGGAATCCATCGATTATAACGGCTGGATTCGAGAAACCACCGACAGCCAAGCCGCAGGCGATAAGCGTATTGAGAACGTCAACGAACTGCTAATGTGGATGAAGCGCATCGCCGAAAAATCTCTCGAGAAAGCCACGCTGGAGGGCATCGCCAACCATCTAAGCCTCGTCGATATGCTCGATCGACAAAACGACGAAGAGGATAGTGATTCCGTGGCGTTGATGACCCTCCATGCCTCCAAAGGCTTAGAGTTTCCACACGTCACCATTATCGGCTTCGAAGAAGATATCCTGCCACACCGCAATAGCATCGACCAAGACACCGTCGAAGAAGAGCGCCGCCTTGCATACGTCGGCCTCACCCGAGGGCGCAAAACCGTCACCCTCACCCACACTCGCTATCGCACCAAGCTCGGCAAACCCGTGCCCAGCAAAGTCAGCCGTTTTCTCGAAGAGCTGCCGCAGGACGATTTAAAATTCTTGGGCTATGACAGCGTCGAGCAAAGCGGCGAAGACAAAAAGCAGAGCGCTCTTGATAACCTTGCTGCAATCGAAGCGCTACTGAATCCAAAATAGGAGCGCATATGAACTGGGCCAGCACCGACCCCAAAGCCCTTACCGAAGCCCTTCACAAGGCAATACCGGCTTTCGCCGCCATGCAAGGTGAGATTACTTACATTGATGATGACACCGTGCGTATGACCGCGCCGCTGGCCCCTAACAAAAACGTTCACGGCAGCGGCTTTGCCGGTAGCTCGATGTCTTTGCCCTCCGTTGCGGGCTGGGTGATTGCGCAGCGCATGGCGTTTAATCTGTATGGCGAGCGCGGCATAACAGTACTTCGCAGCTGTAGCGGCGATTTCAGCGCACCGGTCAATGGCCAATTTGAAATCGAGGCGTCGCTGGTGAATCAAGAGGCGCGTCGCAACGGCATTGCCATCGAGGTACAAGGCTCCGTCAAGCATGGCGGACACTTGTGCTCATCAGTCAGCATGCTGTTTCGTGTGCTAGAACAAACGCTTGCTGAGCCAGTGTAAATCGGTGCACTAACATCGATTCAGATGTGCACAAGCTTACACGCATGCGGTTTATTCACCGAGAACTCACTGCTCGCCAATATGCTTACCCATATGTGCTATGCCGATACTGTTGTTGTTATACTCGGGGCAAATAATGATAAGTCGCGGCACCTCTCGTCTTAACTGCGGATCAATACGACGAAAAGACACCCGCCTTAAAAGGAATTTCCTTGCTGACGCTTTTGGTCAATATTTTGATTGCCGGTGTTTACCTGTTTGCCCCCATGGCGTGGGTCGATGGCACCTACATAATCGCTGGCATTCTCTCCGCCACCGTCGCCTGTCTGAGTTATCGCCACACAGGCATGATCAGCGATCGTTTTCGGCTTTTTCAAATCATTATTAGCGCAATTGCAATTGGTGCTTTCTTTGGCACAAACTACCAACTCCAGTCGAACACCGTGAACGATGGGTTTTATTTCGACATGGTTGGCAATATTTTGATCGGGCCACTTTGCGTCATTTGGCTCATTAAAATTGTTGATACGGGCAATTTTGAGTCCTTTGGTATCAGCAGTTTTATTCTCTGGATTGGCATTGCGTTTAATGTCTTTTTGCTTGATTTGGCGTTGAGCGAATACTCGCCCCAAAATAACCCACAAAAGCTTGCACATTACTTGAACATCGCAGCGATCATCTCTGTGGGTGCAGCACTGGCATTAGCCATTCAAATTAGAATTCAAGTCAGATTGCCTTTGGCTGCGAAACGCTTGCTATTGCTGTCGGTCATCTTCTTTTTTGGCCGACTACTCTTGATTCGCATAAACACCATGACCGGGTGGTTAGACGACCAGACATTGGGCCGCGTCAGCGCAGCACTCTATGCACTGGCCGTCGGTCTAAATCTGATGACGATCAAAAAACTCAAGAGCGCAAATTTTGTCTTTCCGGTCAAAACCAAGTCTACCCGTCTGGCGTACGCCAGTGGGCTACCCATCCTTCCACTGGCTTTGTGCATTCCACTCAGTGCCCTGACCTGCGAAATTCTTGGTATCTCAATGCCACTCAATCAATTGTCCGCAGCGCTCAGCAGCATGCTGGTGCTTTTGGCCGTTATTGCTGTGGTGCTGTGGCAATCGCACAAAATTCAAGATCAAAAACAGCATTTGCAAACCCTGTTAGATCAAGATGACTTGACTGGGTTGCTCAGCAGACGCGGCTGGAGTAACGCACTCAACACGATCGACAGAGACCACTGGCTAGTGACCATTGATCTGAATCACTTCAAACCGATCAACGATTTACACGGTCACCACTTTGGTGATGAGGTGCTGCGGTGGGTGGCAAGTCTATTGAACGCGAGTCCAAATATCACTGCTGCCGCGCGGGTGTCGGGCGACGAGTTTCATTGCATAATGCGCACGGCATCAGTAGAGGTTGACCTTGGCGCACTGAGTCAAAAGTTAAATCAACCCTATTGCATACAATCTCGAACGATCAACTTATCGGCAGCGATCGGCGCAGCACAGTATCGACATCAACCGCTGACTGAGTTATCGGCAGAAGCGGATACACAAATGTATATCGCCAAGCGCACAGGGGCGCCGTTGAGCTATGCCAGTGCCGCCTCCGCTGCGCACTTCGAGCGAAGTGAGATTTTGGCGGCTCTCGACAATGCGCTTTCGACGGGCCACATACTGCTGGCCCAACAGCCGATCGTTGACCTAGTCAGCCGACAGACGCGCGGTCATGAATATCTAATGCGACTTCGCAGCAAATCGGGACAAATTCTCGTGCCGTCGATGTTTTTGCCCGTGGCACGTGAGGTGGGCTCATTGACGCGATTAACACTGATGATGACCCATCAGATTGCCGTAAAATGGGACAAACACAGTCCTAATCAAATTCACTTTAACTTGCCGCCAGACTTGGCCATTGAGCCGAAATTACGCGAGAAAATTATCGAGTCGCTGCCCGAAAACAAGGTGGATCGACATCGCATCACCATTGAGGTCACCGAAGAACGTGACGTCAATCTAGAGGCACTCAGCGAAGCCGTGCAAGACTTCCGCAACCACGGTTTTAAAGTCGCCATTGATGATTTCGGCCATGCCAATTCATCGCTGGCCCGCTTGGCATCGACAAACTTTGACATCATCAAATTGGATCGATCCTTGATATTGGCCAGTGAACGCGGCCAACCGGTCATCTTAGAGAGTGTGATTCGAATCGCCGAAAGGCTCAATACGGAGGTGATTATTGAGGGGATCGAGACGGTCAAACAGTACCAATTGGCCAAAGACGCCGGCATCTCACTCGGCCAAGGGTATTTGTTCACCGCAGACTGGCAAAAAGCCTCGTTCGCCGATTAACGCGCTGCCAAGTGCTCTGCCGCTGTCTCAAATGCTGAGATCGTTTTTAAAACATCGTCATCAGACAATCCCAGATGCGGGTAGATCTTAGAGGGCGATTTTAAAATGCCCTCATCGCGCAACACTTTGTTGAACATTTTGGCAGCTTCGGCGTCGCCCCTGGCAACATCACGATAGTTCTCGATCGGCTTATCGCTAAACACCACATCAAACAACGACGCCTCGCCGACAATTTGATGGGCAATTTGGCGCTTGGATAGTGACTCACTGAGTGCAGTTTGAAGTCGCAGACCAACTTGGGTCAGACGCTCGTATTGGCCCTCACGCGAGAGGACTTCAAGCGTCTTAAGACCCGCCACTGCCGCCAATGGGTTGCCGCTGAGCGTGCCGATTTGCAGTACAAATCGATCAGTGGCGGTGGCATCAAAGTGGCGCATGATCTCTGACTGACCGGCGATGGCCGCAAGCGGCAACCCGCCTCCAATGGTTTTGCCCAAGGTACATAAGTCAGGCGTCACGCCGTATAAGCCCTGCGCCCCTTGATAGGAGAAACGAAAGCCCGTCACCACTTCGTCAAATATCAACACTGCGCCGTACTTGTCGGCCAAGTCGCGTAGATGCTGCAAAAAGCCAGCTTTGGGCGGCACGATACGCTGCAAGGGCTCGACGATAATCGCGGCCACTTGATCGCCCTCTTTGGCCATCAAATCCGCAACATATTCAAAATCGTTATAGGGGCAGACGCGCATCGACGCCTGCACCGCCGCAGGAATGCCCGCCGTATCGGGCTGCGCTTTTGGGTAGTCGGCATTGCCTTTGGGAAAAGTGTTCATCAGCGCATCGGCAGACATGCCGTGATAGCCGCCTTCAAACTTCACAATCACCTCGCGCCCTGTGTGCGCCCGCGCAAGGCGCATGGCATACATATCCGCTTCACCGCCGGTACTGACATAGCGCAATTGCTCGGCACACGGCATGGCATCGACAATCACTTCGGCAAGCTCAATCCCCGCAGCATTGTTGGCGAAAAACGTCATGCCCTTTGACAACTGCGCATGCACTGCCTCCAGCACTTCTGGATGTCCATGCCCCAGCAGCATGGGTCCGGAGCCAATCAGATAGTCGATATATTCATTCCCGTCTTCATCGACCACCTTGGCACCGTGTCCTTCACGGATGACCAACGAGGGATCAAAGTTGCCAAAACCGCCGCCCGGCAGAACGCCCTTTGCACGTTCGATCCAGTCTGTTTGTCGATTAGAGGCGGTATCTAACATGAGCTTCTCCTAGCACACTGAGATCGGGATTGACGCCAAGACCGGGGGCGTCAGAGACTGAAATGAAGCCGTTGTCGCGGCTGGGCGCAGTGGGATCTAGTCGCGGCCCAACATAGGACGACAAATCGCAGACATTGAGCAAAAATTTGGCCGGAGTTGATGCGCCCAGATGTAGCGCCACCGCGGTGGCGATGTCCGAGCCCCAGGTGTCTTCGATACACATTTTGGCGCCCAAATGCAGGCACAAATCACGTGCCTTACGTGCCGCACTCACACCGCCGAACTTTGAGGTTTTTATGGCCACCGCCTGCATGCAACCGCGCTCAGCCCCTTCCAACAGCGAGGCAATATCGTGCGCACTTTCATCCAATTTCATGGCATGGCCGGTGGCCTCGTGCACGGTTTGACACTGGGTGATGGTTTCGCAGGGTTGCTCCAGCATAATGTCGAGCGACATCACTTCGCGCATCACACGGATGGCCGTGAGCGCATCGGCACCGGCGTTAAAATCGCCGTATACCAACACATCATCCGGCACCGCGGCACGAATGCGCTGCAAACGCTCCACGTCATTGCGCCAATTGCCATCGGCACCGAGCTTGACTTGAATTTGACGAATACCGGCAGCCACCGCATCGATGGCGATTTGCTCCATCGTCTCAGGCTCTACACAACTAATGCTGTGATAAATCGGCAATTCACGCTGCGCCAAGCCACCCAAAAACGCATATAGCGGCAGGTTGGCGGCTTTGGCCGTAATATCCCAGAGCGCCATATCGATCATCGACTTTGCGTATGGATGCCCGATGAGATAGCGATTGAGCTTGCTCATCAGGGCTTCGACCCCGATTGGATTCTCGCCCAGTATTTCGTGCTGTAAGTGCTTGACCGCCGGAATCACACCATCTGCATAAGCAGGCAGATAATGCGGAATCGGGCACACCTCTCCCCAGCCACTGATCCCCGAATCGGTATCGAGGCGCAGCACAATGGAATCCACCGTATCGCAGGTTTTGCCCTCGGCCATTTGATAGCGCAAATGGCTGGTCAGCGGGACGGTCCAAAGGTTGATCGCAGTAATTTTCATGGTTGATTATCCGTACACAGCAACAGGGTCTCCCAGCAGCGCCTCGTCTGGGTGAACCCCTAAACCTGGCGACTCTGGTAGGTGCAAATATCCATCAATATTGCGCGGCCCTTTGCCCGGGGCAATATCGGCGGTGATCATATCTTGGCAAGCCCAGACCGCGTGGATATTGGCATCGGGGATTGTCGCAGCCAAATGCAGGGCTTCGCAGTCGGCCAGCACCGAACCACCCGTGGCCATCACGAACATATCGATGCCATGTGCCAAGGCAATATCGCGCATTCTGGCCGCCTTAGTGAGTCCGCCCACGCGATTGAGCTTGATGCCAAACACCTCTGCCAAGCCGTCACGCGCAATGCGCGCCGCATCTTGCAGGGTGACCAGACTTTCATCCACACTGACCGGCGCACTGTGCAAAGGGCGAATCGCAGCAATGTCGTCCAGCGTTTCGCAGGGCTGCTCAAACATCACCCGCTGCGACTCGGTGGCTTTCATCACGCGCAGCGCCTGTTGGCGCGTCCAGCCGCGATTGACGTCATACAGAATGATTTCGCCGGGTTTCTTGAAGGATTCAACGTCTAGAATCCGCGCCACATCACGCTCGACATCGCCGCCAATTTTGACCGAATGCGCCACATAACCCCGATCGCGGTAGCGTGTCATCACCTCGCGCGTTTGCTCCATGGTTTTCGCGCCCACCGACGAGGCAATGGGCTTGGGCGTGCGACTACCGCCGCCCATCAAATCGGCAATCGGCAGACCCGCCGCCTGACCCGCAATATCCCAGCACGCCATATCGATCGGTGATTTGGCGTAGAGATGGCCGGGCAGCGCCAAATCCATTGCCCGCTCGACCTCTAGCACCTTGCGCGGATCGAGGCCCATCACAAATGGCGACATGGTCTCGATCCCCGCGCGAATACCCGGGCCATGCGCGGGCACGTAGGTATGCCCCCACGGCGTGCCCTCGCCCCAACCTGTGATGCCAGCATCGGTCTCAATTTTGACCAACGTGGCATCCAAACATTCAAACTTCAGCCGACCGCCAGATAGCCAATAGGGTTCTGTCAGCGGCAGGTCGACTTGAAAGACCGATATTTTTGTTATTTTCACGAATGCGAGTCCTGTAGATTTGCCGCCAGTTAGGGTTCAATCACCAAATTGCCAGTATGGGTTTTGGCGATAAATGCTTGTTGTGCAGCGCCCAGCTCCGCCAGCGGATAGGTGGCCGCCAATACGGGTTTGAGCTTGCCTTGTTCGATATAACGCACCACGCGCGGAAAAACATCCACATCGTTGACCGTTGAACCGGTAAAGGTGAGATCGCGCAAGTAGAAGGTGCGCAAATCCAATTGAACCATCGGCCCGGCAATCGCGCCCGAACAGGTATAGCGACCCCCACGCACCAACAAGTCGATCAGTTTGCCCCAATTGGCTCCGCCGACCACATCGGCCACCACGGTGATGCGCTCATCGGCCAACAGCGCCTTGAGATTCTCGGCATTGCGATCAATCAAACGATCTGCGCCCAACGCCAGTACCTCAGCGTGCTTGTGAGATTGGGCAATTCCAATCAACCTTGCCCCGCGCAATTTGGCCAACTGCACCAATGCGCCGCCCACGCCGCCCGAAGCGCCGGGTATCAGCACAGTATCGTTGTGGTCCACATTGGCGCGGCTCAGCATGCCCTCGGCGGTACAGTAGGAGCAGGAAAACGTGGCAAGCTCGGCATCGCTATAGGCCGAGTTGACCTCGGCGACGCAGCGCACATCGGTTTTGGTGTACTCGGCAAAACCACCATCGCACTCCGAGCCAAAGTAGCCCGTTTTGTCAATGTTGGTCGGGTCGCTCCAATCGCGCAGCCAGCCGTTGGTCATCACGCGCTTGCCAAGCCAAGCCTCTGGCACCCCCTCTCCAACGGCAGCCACATGACCGACCACATCCGCGCCTTGAATGCGTGGAAATGAAATGGGTGCGCCACCCCACGTGGGGTCGTCGTCAGAAACCTCGGCATACGCGCCACCGGTAGTGGCCTCGGTGACGGCTTTGGAATACCAGCCAGAGCGCGTATTGATGTCGGTATTGTTCATCCCGCAGGCCGCCACTTTAATGACCACTTCCATCTCCCCTGCGACCGGCGTTGGCCAGTCCTCATGCAAGGTGTATTGATCAATATCGCCATGGCCGTGTAGCACCATGGCACGCATTGTGGCGGGAAGAGTACTCATGATTAATCATCGCTCCTTGGCAAGGTGGAGGCAGGGTCATAGGCCGGTTCGCCCAGCACTTTGGCATTGCGGTTTTCGTTCATAATCACCACCTCTAACGCGGTACCGGGGGCAGCCGCTTCGGGTTTGACATAGGCAAAGGCCAAGCCCTTGCCAACAGTGTGACCATAGACCACCGATGAAGTTGCGCCTACGCGCTCACCGTTCATCAGTACCGCCTCGCCACCGTGGCCATCGCTGTCGCCATTGGGCTCAATTTCAAGGTAGACGCAAACCCATTTCAACGGATTCTCGGTGGCGGTCACCGTCTGTGCTCTGCCGAGAAACTCGCCTTTTTCAAGCTTCACAAAGCGCATCACATCCGCCTCTGGCAAGGTGACTTCGTTGGTCAATTCCCCTGCACCTTTAAACGCTTTTTCCATGCGCATAACATTCATGGCAAAGGAGCCATAATCGACAATGCCATGCGCCTCTCCGGCGGCCCATAGCGCGTTGTAGATATCGAGCATCGCCTCGGCGGGCCCATGGATTTCATAGCCCAATTCACCGGCATAAGACATCCGCAGCACCCAAACAGAATGCCCTGCCACCTCAAGCGCCTGCGCACTGAGCCAGCGGAAACCGCTATTACTGAGATCTGCATCGGTGCACGCCGCGAGCACCTTACGCGCATTGGGACCATTGAGTGCCAGCGCCGACCAACTTGTGGACAAACACTCAATCGTCACATTCTCGCCTGTGCGATTGTGGGCCAAATGATCGAGCAAGCGCTGCTCAAAGAACGCCGCGCACACTAGGTAGTAGCGGTCGTCAGCGAGTTTGACGATGGTGGTTTCCAGTTCAATGCGTCCACGGCGGTTGAGCATATGCGTCAGTGCAATACCGCCGATTTTCTTCGGCAGCTGATTGGCCACCAAGCGATCGAGCAACGCAGCCGCATCGGGCCCGGAAACCTCTACCTTGGTAAAAGCAGAAATATCCATCACCCCCACCGAACGGCGCACAGCGGCCACTTCTGCACCGACAATGTCGTGCACAGCATTGCGACGGAAGCTATATTGATCCACCGCCTCAACCCCATCAGGTGCAAACCAGCGTGGCCGCTCATGGCCATAGACCTCTTCGTACACCGCGCCCTTGTCCAGCAATCGTTTATACATTGGGCTTGGCTTGATCGGTCGGCCTTGCAAACGATTAAAATGCGGGAATGGGATTTCGTGGCGCAAGCAATAGTCTTCTTTGGCTTTAATCACCTGCCAGTCTTTCTCGGCATAGCTGCCAAAACGGCGAGGATCGAATTCGCGCATCGAGATATCGGCAGAGCCATGCACCATCCACCTCGCCAATTCACGCGATAAACCCGGCCCCCAACCGATACCGATTTGGGTACCACAGCAGCACCAGTAGTTCTTAACACCGGGCGCCGGACCAATCATCGGGTTGCCATCGGGCGGGTGTGAAATTGCGCCATGCACTTCGCGCTTGATACCGAGCTCGGTCAACACTGGCATACGATCCATGGCATTCTCTAACCACGGCATGATGCGGTCATAGTCGGCTTCAAATAGTTCGTTTTCAGCTTCCCACGGACACTCGTCTTCCCAGACCGTATTGGGATTTTCTTTTTCATAAATCCCGATCAAGCCCGACTTCTGCTCCATGCGGATATAGCCCGAAACAAGTTTGTCATCGCGAATGACCGGGAGTTCCTGATCGAGCTCCAAGAATTCGGGCACTGTATCGGTCACCAAATAGTGATGCGTCATCGAGGTCATCGGCAGCGTCAGTCCACTCCACTCGCCCATCTGTCTCGCGTAGGTGCCTCCCGCGTTGACCACATGTTCGCAGCGAATATCACCTTGCGGCGTCGACACCACCCAAAACTCATCTTCGGCCTGTTGAATATTGGTGGCCTGACAACGGCGAATGATGCGTACGCCCAGCTGCCGCGCACCCGTGGCCATGGCTTGGGTAACACCTGATGGATCGACGTGGCCATCATCTGGGGTGTACAGCGCACCAATCACACCATCGAGGTTATAGAACGGGTGTTTTTCAGCGATCTCCGCCGGTGTGACCAACTGCATTGGAAAGCCCAATGCCTTGCCAACACTCATGGTGTGGTGCAACCAATCCATTTCATCTTCTGTGTAGGCCAAACGGAAGGAGCCGCAACCGTGCCAAGTCACCGAGTGACCCGTCTCTTCTTCCAGCGCACCTGAGTACAAGTCGATGTTGTAGCCCACACACTTGCCCAAGCCATAGCTCGACGTGGAATGCGTGATTTGGCCCGCGGCGTGCCATGTGGAGCCAGAGGTCAATTCGGCCTTTTCCAGCAGCACGACATCAGTCCAGCCCTCATGTGCCAGATGGTAAGCCAACGCGCAGCCCATGACGCCACCGCCGACAATGACGACCTTGGCTTGGCTTGGAAAGTCTAGTTGCGACATTTTTGTTCAGTTCCCGATCTATTATGGTGAAATCTATTGACAGCTTTTGGCACAAACGTATCTTTGTCAACCATGAAAAACACAAATGTTTTACAACTACAACGCGATGACGTTTTAGAGCAAATCAGCGCGCAAATCGAACAGTGGACACCGCAAGTTCAAAAGGCGGCTGCTTATGTTTTGGAAAATGCCGATAACCTTGGCTTAATCACCGTGCGCAACGCCGCAAGTGCCGCAGGTGTCAGCACCTCAACGCTGACTCGTCTGGCGCAATTACTGGGCTACGGCAGCTACGACGAGCTACGCGCACCCTTTCGCGAGTATCTTAAGCTCGGCAAAGATGCGTTTCCCGATCGCGCGCGCTGGCTGCAATCCATCGCGCAAGACAATGCCCACGGTGGCTTGTATGCCGACATGGCGAGTGCCTCGATTGGCAACATCGAAAGCACCTTTGATCAGGGGCGCGCAGATAGCTTGAAGGCGGCGGCAGATTTAATCGTGGCGGCCAATAAAACATTTGTGTTGGGCGTGGGTGTTAACCACTCATTGGCCACCAACTTTGCCTATCTCGCCGATATGGCACTGGGCAACGTCGAGGCCATCCCACGCTTGGGTTCAATGGCCCTAGATGAAGTCGGTCGTCTTAGCAAAGACGATGTTCTACTCGCCATGACCTTCAAACCCTATCGCCGTGAGGTGGTAGAGGCGGTAGTAGAAGCCAAGCGCTCTGGGGTCACCGTCATCGCAATTTCAGACAGCCGTGCCTCGCCGATTTTGCGCCAAGCCGATCAGGGCTTTGTGGTCGCCAGCGAGTCGCCGCAGTTTTTTCCATCGACCGTCGCGACGCTTGCACTACTGGAAACGCTGGTCGCATTTGTGGTCGCTGACGCCGATGACCAAGTGGTCGCCAACATTCAAGCCTTCCATGAACGCAGACATCAGTTGGGCATTTATTTAGAGGAGTGGGATTCATGAACGAGGCCGTGGGACCGGTTAGATCTTTAGAGGCGGCCTATTACACCGATCCTCAGTATTTCGGCCAAGAGCTACTTGGTGTGTTCAGTCGTTGCTGGCAATACGCCGGACACCGTTCAGCGCTCCAGCAGCCTGGCGATTACTTCGCATTTGAAATTGCACGTCAGCGCTTGTTCTGCGTGTTGGACGCCGATGGCGAAGTCAAAACCTTCTACAACGTCTGCCAACATCGCGCCCACGAATTGGTCAGCGGCCAAGGCCACGCCAAGCAGTTGGTGTGTCCCTATCACGCTTGGGCCTATGACTTATCCGGCCAACTGATCACCGGCCCCAATCTCAACGCCGTCCCCGGCCTCGACAAATCCAAAATCTGTCTAAGCTCGGTGCGCACCGAAGAGTTCTGCGGGTTTATTTTCGTGAATCTCGACCCGGAAGCTGAGCCAATGGATGTCTGGTATCCCGGCGTTCGCGAACAGCTGCGCGAGTTTGTGCCCCACATCGACAGCTTGCAGCCGATCAAAACCGTGACCATTCCCGAAAAATGCAACTGGAAGGTATCGGTCGAGAACTACAGCGAGTGCTATCACTGCAAGATCAACCACCCCACCTTTGCCACCGGAGTCATCAAACCACAAACCTATGACATCCAACCGCAAGGTTACTGCTTGCGTCACACCACCGAATGCCAAAACCTAAACCGCATGACCTACCCCATCGATCTCGATTCCAACGAGCACGCGGGGGATTATTCAAGCTGGTTCTTGTGGCCGACCTTTAGCTTTCAGGTGTATCCCGGCAATGTGCTCAACACCTATCAGTGGCAAGCACATGACCACGAGAACTGCACGGTTTACCGCCACTGGTACACCATTGATGGACAATTGTCAGACGTGATCGACAAGCTTGCCGATCAAGATCGTGCGACAACGGTAGAGGAAGATATTGGATTGGTGGAAGCCGTGCAGCGCGGCCTAAATAGCAGAGGCTACGTGCCGGGACCATTGGTGCTAGACCCCAAATACGGCGTCAATTCAGAGCACTCTATCGCAGCGTTGCAGCAGTGGATGCGCGCGGGCACTGATCTAAACTTTCAGTACCACGCGGTGGAAGACTAAAGGCGCAAACACTCCTTGCGAATCCCCTCTGGAAGGTATTTTGCCATTCTGGAGGGTCGCCATTGCCCATTGGCCGCTTGAAAACTACAGCCCGTGTACTGTGCAGTCGCTGGATCTACCACAGCGACCAAGCGACCACCATCGACCGCAGGGTGAATGTTCTGCATATGGACCTTAATCGACCAGTTACTATTCTGAAATGGCTTGACGTACTCCACCTTTGACACATATTTCGTTGAGAAATTGGTGTATCCATATTCCGCAGCAAAATCATCCGGGTGCCCGCCACTGGCCACAAATAACACCGCCTTCTTGCGCGCATCGTCCCAAACGCTAATCGCCTCCACGACTTTGCTTCGCGCCATGTAGTCCACGTAGGCGGGAAACGCAAAGCTGGCAATGACGCCAATGATGGCAATCACCACCATCAACTCGATCAGTGTGAATCCTTTTTGTTTCATAGCTCGGCTGAATAGTTGTTCACACCTGCTAACGGCAATCGGCACATTATCATTAGCTGCAAATAGTGACGGCAAGCACAAGTTTTCGGCTGCGTTAACCATGAAAAACTCTGACGCATATAGGGCGATTTTTGTAAGTGCAAAGCGCATTCGTCGAAACGGAGCTTTGACATCCCGCTCAAAGCGAATAGCACAATCTCGACGTGTGACCGAAATTCCATTTTCGGGAAAGCTGAGCCTAAGCGAATCAAACAAGCAAAGCGCATTCGTCGAGACGGAGCTCGACATCCCACCCAAAACGAATAGCACAATCTCGACGTGGGAGCGAAATTCCGTTTTCGGGAATTCTGAGCCTAAACGAAGCAAACAAGCGAAGAGCTTCGTCGAGGCGGAACTCGATGTCCCACAATAACGACGTCTGTCGACACAGGAACGCAACAACCAAAGCACATCAGCCGACGCCCTAGGCTACAATATCGCCCTCAGTTTACGACAGAAGTTGCTTGCCCATGGAAACCCAAGCCGGTGATCCCGGAGCCTTTCGAGCGTTTGATTTACATCGCGTTCCCAGCCCTTGTTTTGTGGTTGATCGCGCACGGCTCGAACAAAATTTGCAAATATTGGCCGATGTTAAACAGCGCTCGGGCGCCAAGGTATTACTGGCGCTCAAGGCGTTTTCGATGTGGTCTTTGGCGGATTTGGTGGGCGAGTACTTGGACGGCACTTGCGCCTCTGGGCTGTGGGAGGCAACGCTTGCCAAGGAGAAATACCACGGTGAGCTGACCACCTTTAGTGCGGCCTACAAGACCAGTGAAATCGATGCCATCGCCGAGTTATCGGATCACTTGCTGTTCAATTCGCCCGCACAATTGGCCGCCTATGCTGATCGTGCTGAGAAGCACTGTAGCCTTGGCCTGCGCATCAACCCCGAGCACTCTGAGGGCGAGGTCGAAAAATACGATCCTTGTGCGCCCTGTTCGCGGTTGGGCACACCTCTTTCACAGTTGGGTGATTTTGATTGGTCGCAGATTGACGGTATTCATATGCATACGCTCTGCGAGCAAGGGTTCGAGCCACTGGAGCGCACCTTTGCCGCCGTCGAACGTGCGCTGGGCGGCAAGCTCCATTCGCTGAAGTGGATCAATTTTGGCGGTGGACATCATATTACGCGTGCCGATTATGACCGTGAGGCACTGGTTGAATTTCTCACGCGTGTACAACACCAGTATGGCGTCCAAGCCTATATCGAGCCAGGTGAAGCCGTCGCGCTCGACACCGGCATTTTAATTGGCGAAATTCTAGATCTGCCCGAGAACAGCATGTCACTGGCCATCACCGATTTGTCAGCCACCTGCCATATGCCCGATGTGATCGAAGCGCCCTACCGCCCTGCACTGCTGGATGAGCCGGACGCTGGCCATACTTATCGCCTTGGTGGCCCGAGCTGTCTGGCCGGTGATGTGATTGGCGATTACACCTTCGCAGAGCCGCTAAAGGTGGGTCAACGCATCGCCTTTTTGGATCAAGCGCATTACTCGATGGTCAAAACCAACACCTTTAACGGCATTGCGCTGCCAAGCATTGCCATTTGGGATTCGGCCACCGACGCCCTGACGCTCCAGCGCGAATTTTCCTATTCCGATTTTAGAGACCGCCTGTCATGAAAATTTTTCTAGACTCCGAACTTAGCAGCAGCGAGCGTAGCGAAGACGCCAAATTTCACGTGGTGCCCATGCCACTTGAGAAAACAGTTTCCTTTGGCAGCGGCACTCAGCACGGACCAGATGCGATTTTAGAAACCAGCGATCAGCTCGAACGTTGGGATGGCACTGATGAGCCATGCAAACACGGTATCTACACCCACCCTGCGATTGACTGCAGCGGCTCGATTGAAGGATCCATCGCCGCGCTGGAAGCCAAATGTGCAGAAATCGCCCAAGCGGGCAAAATTCCCTGTGTGCTCGGCGGCGAACACAGCCTGAGCTATGGCAGCGTGCGCGGCACCCAAGCGGCTCACGACGAGCCCGTTGGCATTATTCAAATTGATGCACATGCCGATTTGCGGGTGGATTACCAGGGGCACAAGCACAGCCATGCTTCAGTCATGCACCTGCTGTGCTCCGAGGGTTTCAAACTCGCGCAATACGGTGTTCGGGCCCTGTGCAAAGAAGAGCAAGACGCACGTGAACCCTACGGTGTGAGCTATATCGACGGCGAGGCGCTAGAAGACACAGACATTTCAACGCTGTCCCTGCCCGCAGACTTCCCCAAAAAGGTATTTATCAGTTTTGATGTCGACGGCTTAGACCCCTCAATTATGCCCGCGACGGGTACGCCGGTGCCGGGTGGGCTGGGCTTTTACCAGTCGATCAAGCTTTTGAAGCAGCTCTGCCAAGATCGAGAAATTGTAGGTTTTGACGTGGTCGAGCTCGCGCCGATTGAAGGCGCAGAGGCGTGGGATTTTACCGCCGCACTGTTGGTATATCGCCTGATGGGCTTGGCGGCCTAACCATGCAAGCGGCCTTGCTCACAGAGTTCCAGCAGCCAATCCAAATCACCGACGTGGCTGAACCCGTGCTGCCAAAAGATGGTGTGGTGATCAAGGTGCTCGCCTGCGGCGTCTGTCGCTCGGACCATCACGCTTGGCAAGGCGTTGATCCCGACGTGACCCTGCCGCATATCCCCGGGCACGAATTCAGCGGCGAAGTCGTGGAAGTTGGTGCAGACGTGCGTCGATTCAAGGTGGGAGACCGCGTCATCGCGCCGTTTATCTTGGCTTGCGGTCACTGTGTGCACTGCGACGCTGGCGAATCGACGGCTTGCAGTACGCAGGACGTGATCGGCTTTACCCTGCCCGGCGCGTTTGCCGAGTTTATTGCGGTAACACGCGCCGATTTTAATTTGGCACATTTACCCGAATCGATCAGCCCGACCGTCGGTGCCAGTCTTGGATGCCGAATGCCAACGGCCTACAGAGCACTCGTCGATCGTGCAACGCTTCGCGCGGACGAGTGGCTTTGTATTGTCGGGACCGGCGGAGTGGGTCTTTCTGCGCTCTTGATCGCCAAAGCGCTCAACGCCAAGGTAATCGCCGTGGATATCAGCGACAAGGCACTTGAATTTGCAATGTCTCTGGGGGCCGATCATGGTTTGCGCGCCGATGACCCCGATCTGCAAACAAAAATTAAAACCCTCACTGGCGGCGGGGCCGATGTCGCCATCGATGCGCTCGGCAAGCAGAGCACCATGCTGTGTGCGCTTGCCAGTCTCAGCACGCTCGGACGTTATGTGCAAGTGGGCATGCCCGCGGGCAAAAGTACTGTGCTTCCGATGCCAATGGACCAAATCTACGCCAAACAGCTGTCATTACATGGCACGCGAGGCATGCCTGCACACCGTTATCCATCACTGTTGTCACTGATCGAGAGCTCACAGATGCGGCCCGAACGCTTGGTCACCAAAACCATCGGCCTAGACAAGATCAACGACGCCTTGCAAGCCTTCGACCAAAACTTGGGATTTGGTGTCAGCGTGGTCGTTTTCTGAGCGCTTAGAAAACGACAGCATCCATCACTAATCGAACACCAAATTGCCGATGGACCGATTTGGCACTTGGATCGGTGAAACGTTGGAACGACGTCGACTGGCGGGACAATTGCCCGTTTCGATATAGGTTAATGCCGCCGCATAAAGTGTTTCATTTACATCGCCAAATTCACCATCAATGGGGTCGACAATCTCGCAGGTTGGGGCAATCCCGGCGCTGTAACCGCCTTGGCCAAGTTTGGTGAGAGTCTCGAAGGTAATTGCGGCAATGGAATGGCCACAGTAGTCCTCGACCTCCATCCCATAAGGCTTACCGCAGGTGGTTTCACCAATTGATACAACGGTTTGGATATAGGGTTTGAGTCCGTTAATAATCAGCTCACTGGCTGAGCAAGTTTTTGGCCCGGTCAGCACGATGACTTCGTTTAAATTCAGACCCGCGAAATCACCAACTTCAGAATAGCTAGGCTGGCGGCTCGCGTTGTAACGATATTCAAGTAGGGTTTCCCCTGCACGACTAGCCTCTGCGTCTTGGATAATCTTCGACATGATATCCTCAGCCAATGCTGTACTGCCCCCGCCGTTATCACGAAGATCTTAAATTAAGGCTATCGGGCGCACCATCAATCAGCGCTTGATAAACGCGATCAATTTGATAGTAGGCCGCCATATTGAATGCATACAAGTTCAGGTAGGCGACTGTCTGATTGGCGCGTTCGGTAAACAGCGGCCCGATAAACGCATCCTGAGCGTATTCAGATTTGGGAATTGAAAAAGACCGGTTGTCGGATAGCCGCGTCAATTGAACAGGTTCAGCATCAATTTCACCGACAAACACGACCTCATCACCTCGACGCAGCCCATATCGATACCCGTTGCCATCCGCGTGTATTCTCGATGCAATCAAGGTGTTGTTTTGGGTTCGTACAAACGCCACACCGATACCGCTGTCCGAGCCTTGTAGGAAGTCATACCAAAATTCATTGCCAGCGATCCAACTGAATGTATGCCCCTCTTTATCCTGATCGCGTGCATCTAGATTGGCGTAAAAAATATCTCGCCAGCTTTCGCTAGCGTCGCTGGTGTCAATTTGCGCGGGAAGGTTGGTATTCCAATAATATTTTTCGTGCAGATGCTCGACAATCCAATCCTTTCGAGCCTCAGAGGAACACATTTCAAAGGTATTCGCCAAGTCGGAAAAGCCCTGAATCTCATTGTCGCTTTCATAAAGGGCCGAATAATTGAAACCCACCGCTTGCCGATAAGCCTCAAGCGATTCTGTGTCCTCAATGTTCAAGTTGAAGGCTTGTAGATAAGGTAAGGTTTCGGCAAAAAATTCAGCTTGGGAAGTTTGCGCCGCATCGACCAGCTTCGCCACCTGATCGACGGCCTCAAAATAATACCCCCAAAGATCGGTGATATCGCTCGCAGACAGTAAACCGTCATCGATCAAGTTATAGGCAATACCCAGACTATCCGCGTCGACAAAGCGATCCTCAGGCAGTGTTGCTCGGATGGCGTCTGCTAAATCGACAATGCTCACTTTCGAAGTGTGGGATGCAAGCTGGCGCAACAGGCGATCCCCAGCAATCTTTGTCGTTTCAGCCTCCCAAAGCTCAGCGGTGTCAACCCAAACACTCAGCTGATCGGCCAATATCGAAGCAATTTCATTGCCGTAGCGCTCTGCCACCAATAGCGCTTTGACGGTACTACTCTGCACCGGGTCTTCACGCCAGTCGTAGGCATTTGTAATGGTCACGGTATACGTCAGGGGGCTGTTCGACACTAAAGCGCCGCAAGTTGAATCCCTGCAAATATCCAACAACAGCGTTTCAGTGTGAGTGCCTACTGGTATCTGTGCAGGAGCGGAAATGTTTAAATGAACTTTTTTGCCAATCGCTCGACCATTTCTAAGACTGATGATATCGGCACTAGGCAGCGATTGCGGCCTGAGCCAATAGTCGCTGTCAGTTAGCGCAATCGATACTGGCTCAGGCCGCTCGCCATCGCTGATAAATAAGGTAGCCGAGTTGTTTTGCAGCTTTGCCGCACCCACCACATCTCCCGTCGATTCCACGCAGCCGCTTACTAACGCCAAACTCACTAGCGCAATCGGAAGTCGCAACCCTAGACGCATTGATTTCACTCAGTTCTTGATGCGCTTATGGTAATGCATTTGTTTCGGGTGCGCTCTCGACCTGTAAGATCGGCTGCTCATCTAATTGGGACGATTGCCAGCTCAGCACAAAACTTGAGTCAGGATAGGCTTCAAGGACTGTTTTAGGCAGTCGCCAGTCGACATACTGCCAGTACTCACTGTCGGCGCCATAACTCGACAGCTGGCCGACATCGACGTAATAAATGGTGTTTTCATCGAGCTGCCACTCAAGCTTAAGCGCTGTCAGCTCGGTGGGTTTGATAAAGAATTTCACCGAATCGGTCCAATCCCGCTCGGCATCTAACGCCACTCGCCAACTGCCATCTTCATACTGTGAGGCGGTGCTGAGATCTGCCAGCGGCTCTGCCGCCGCTGGCCCCACAAGCGCAATCAAAAGTGTAATGTGTTTGATCATTTCAATACTTCAAGCCTGAGCGCTCCAACGGTCATTGAAGCAGGCGTGTCTCCTACTAAGGGCTCTAACTGCAAGTCAAACGCAATATCACCACTCGATGTGCCAATATTTGCAAATGTCAGCAAATGGCCTGATCGGTCGCCGCATTGCATTGCCATTTCCAGCATCCCGAAAAAGCAAATTTTCTGTGTCTCAAGGATTTGACCGGCTTGTTTTAAAGAAACGGCGATTTGATGGTCGGTGGTGGCTCGCCAGTCTGGACACTCGACCAAAATCCGTAAGCCCCCATTGCGATCGATGGTTTCTTGCACGGGCACCGTGGTGGGGGCTTGAGTCGAAATCGCGATCTGAGTTTGCAGCACTTGCTCACTCAGGACTTCATCGATGGGGCTGATCATCATTCGTCTCGGGGCCGCAAATGCGCGGGCAAATACACTGCCAATCAGCGAATTGTAACGATAGCCTTGATTGAGCAATGCCATTGATTCTGCAACCGAAATCGAGAGTGCATCGCCATCGCGGTCGAAGAAATTGGCCTGAAATACACGGTTACTCAACTCTGGAAACTGATCCAGTGGCACGCGATTGCGCGACTCCCAGCTGGCAAACTGTCGATCGACCATGGCATGGTGCAACCAAAATATGGGATCCTCCGCCGCTGTTGGCGGGTTACGCATCTGCCCCCCAACTTGGTTGTGAACGAAATTATGGGGGATGTTTTCAATTCCACCGCTCGCACCGGGCCGACCAAATGCGGTAATAAAGTCCACGTTGCTGTAATCAACCCGTCCGATGCTCAGGGTCGTACCAGGGAGCAATGTGCGACGTGTATCGAACACATCTTGATATAAATAAGCAGGTATTGAGGGCATGTTGTCCCAATCCCAATACGGCAAGGCAAAACCCTCATCACCCGTCACTTCGCGGCAAATTTCCTCGAAAAAGTGCAAATAGGCACGATGCCAAGGGCCAAATGCCCAGTTGCCGTGTGGACAATGGTCATTGTGAATTTGCGCCTGTCGCGACCAGCTACGCGGATCACTGGGTGGCAGCGCTTTCATGCGTCTGACCGCTTCGCGATAGGTATTGATGATGGGGTGCGTGGCACTTAGACTGCTCAATGGTACCCGCACGCGGTTCGCACCGCTGCGAGGTACCGGATCCGGCGTCGGTGTAGGTGGCACAGGGGTCGTTGTGGACCCGTCCGGCACCGTTGGGTCAGGCGTTGTGGGCGGGGATGTCGGGGGCAAATCTGTCGCACAGCTGGCTAGCGCCGATGCGCTGACTGCCATCCCAATACCCGTTTTGATTGCTTTGCGTCGCTGTCGATCGACAGCTTCTTTTTTTCCGTCCATGGATTCTCTCTCGTTAAGTTTAGTTCTCTGCGCATCAGCGCTTAGGCACAACCTTAACCCGAAAAACTGAACCAAATATGAGTGACCATACCGGCAAAAAATAACCGTGCAAAAAGTTACTTAGGGGCGATTAATCTGAATAGGCACGATAGAGAGAGAAACGCTGTTGAATGAGTTTGATATCCAACAAGGCTTGGATCATGTAAAACCAGCGATAGCGAACGCCGCGACGCCGCAAGAACTTGCGGCCTAAACTCAGCGGCAAAGCGAACAACGCCAGCAATTTACTCCGGGCATAGAAATCTTCCAAGCTCACCAGTCTTAGCCCCGATCCAGGCTCTCCTTGTCGCCCGCCACGGCCCATCAACTGAGTATCGCTTCGCACCGTAAAAATCGGGTCATAAATCAAAATCTGCAAGCCGCCAGCGGCCTCAACCCCCGCACCGAGCTTGATGTCGGTACCGCGTCCGCCAATATTGGTGGTCACCGTGACTTGGCCTGCCCGCCCAATCTCGTCAACCAATGCCTCTTCTTCGGCACTCTCGACAAAGGCATCGTAGACGCCACACGCCACACCGGCGCGCTGCAGCTGGCGCTCAATCGACCGTGCCGACTCAGGTGATTCGGCGCCGACGAGCGTAGGCCGGCCCTGCGATTTTGCGGTCGCGATTTGGGACAAAAGAAAGTCAAATTTTTGATCCCGCGTGGAAAACAGTCGCAGCCCCGCGTCGCTAAAGACATGATTTTTAAGTTTTAAGCGATAGATGCCCGCCCCATACAGACGCAAAAGATCCACATCACAAAAATTGAGTGATCCGCTGCACCCCCCGACCCAGCTGTAGCGCTGAAAAAGATTGAAAAACCAAATCTTTTGCGCATTTCGCGAGAATGGCGTTAGCGGCACGGCTTCGATTAGTTCGACAATGCTGTGATACACCCCACCGAGCTTACGATCCGGTTCACGGCGCCCACTAAACTGGTCGAGCAACTCGATCTTTTCCTCGCGCACCACATAATGTCGATCGCGTTTGTAGTTCATGGCGACGTAAATCACTTGATCGACCAAATAACTAACAGCCAAGTAATCAAGTGGCTCATCGGCAAACTGTCGCTCAAGCCACTGCAGAAATTTGATTTTTTCCGAGGCATTGAGCGCCTCACCACGTGTGCCGAGCCAGTTCATTTGGTCGACATAGCGATAGGCAATTTGCAGTTGCTGCTGCAGTGGGCCGTCCTGGTATTGCTCGGACATCACAAACGGAATACGCGTCTCGTCCAGCAGTAAACTGTCCGCTTCATCTATTAACACCACCGCATTGCTAAATTCGGTTTTTGCGCCCGAAAACAACGCAGAGGCCAAGGATTTGGCCGAGGTGTAAATTACCGTGTGTTTCTGCGCAATCCCATCCGTGCCGCTGACCACGCCCAAATCCGCGAACAAGGGCCGAGATTTACCGTAATCTCGATGAGCAAGGTATTCATTAGAGGTCAGGATAGTGGCCGCCTTACCAGCGCGTGCAATCAATGCTGCAGCCATCAACAAACACACAGACTTGCCCGAGCCAGTCTCCAACTCGACAAAGTTGCCGCGCGACATGAGCAGCGCCGTATGTACCTGTCGCGGCGTTGGCAAAAAGCCATAATGCCGCTGGATGACTCGGCCAATTTCACTGAGCATGGCGATCAACTCGGGCGCATCGAACGCACACCCCAGATAGTCATACACGCCATCCGGCGGTGGATCGGTAGACTGCAAATAAGCAATGGACTGCAACTGACGCACCAGCTTAGAAGCGCGCTGGCGGTGGCGCAGAAGATCCGTCAGTGAGTGCAGCTGGCCATACACTAGCGGTTACTCGCCGTCAGCCAGTTCCAGAAACGGACATACAATGGCTGGTCACGAGACCACCAAGTCAGCCTAAGCGGCATTTGTTCACGCAGGACTTTCTCGCAGTTAAGCTGCAAGCGAAATACCGTTACCGGCTCCCGTGTGACCAGCTGACTGTTTTGTAATTCGTGTGCCAGCCCCGAGGCCAACATCGCATTTTGATAACGCACATCCACGGCTGTGCGCAGCCCACCAATCTCACCGATCTGTTCAACCACGCAGCCGAGGTTCTGCAACCCAGCGTCAATACTTGCCGGTTCACCGGCCTTAATCGCCGCGATGGCATCTAACTTTGCCCGCGGGATCAGCATTCGGACCGTGCCCGTGGACTGTTCGCTTTGGTTGATGATGCCAATGCGCTGCCCGGCACTGAGCCATTGCCCCTCATTGACCGGGGTCTGAAAGAAAAACAAACCATCCATCGGCGCCGTGATGACGTAGTCGGTCATTTTCTCGTTTAAGACAGACAGGGTTTCCTCTAACTGAGCGCGCTTTAAATCCACCATCTGCCGATCTGCGGCTTCAGACAAATACAGGGCTTGGGTGTTTAACGCCGTGAGTGTGGCATTTTGCTCCTCGACCAAATTGTTGAGCTGATAAGGATCGAGCCTCACCAGCACATCGCCTGCGCGAACAAAATCGCCGTCCTGCACCTCAAGCGACACCACTTCCGCCAGCGTTTGCGAGCTGACCAATCGCTCGGAGCGAATGTCGACAAGCCCGTGAACTTCACTGCGCCAGGGCAAAGGCACCACCGCCAGCGCCACCAGCAAGCCTGCCAGCGCCAACAACATGATTCCGCGCATGATTCGAGTCTCCTCCTTGTAAGGGGACATCACCAAATGAACCACCGCCTTTTTAAGCGGCATCAGAAAGATCAATAAAAAGGCGAGTAACAGGTAGAAATACCCCACCAATTCATTAAGCGAAAAGACATATTTCGCGATGATCAACGTCACCGCAAAGGCGTAGATGCTACTGGCCACGCCATACACCCCCAGCAACGCGGGTCGACCGGAGAAATAGGTTTTGTCGAGCGCCTGCGCCGCGCCCACCCAACGCGCCATGGTCGAGGTTAAAAACTTTCGGCTGCGTTGATATAAATCTGGATAGTCGACTACCTCAGATAACGCATAGTAGGCATCGAATTTCAAAAGCGGATTGCCGTTAAAGAACAAGCTCGAGACCACCACAATGTACACCGCGTTGGCAAACACCGTCTGGTAGAAGCTATCTTCCACCCACAAGAAACCCAAAATACACAAAAATCCCAGCAAGATATCAGACATCATCCCGGCCAGAATAATCATCAACCGAGAACCTTTTGAGGGATTCATTACCGCTTCTGAAGCGTCTACAAATGGAATGGGGGCAAGGATTAGAATCATGACCCCGATCTTTTTGACATGCACGCCGACATAACGCGCCGCCAACGCATGTGCGCTCTCATGCAGCAACTTACTCATCAGATAGGTCAAAAACAACAATCCGATCTGGGTGTAGCTGCTCAAATTAGGGAGATAGGGCCGCAGCGCAGCAAAATTCAAATAAAACGCCACTCCAAACGCACCACCGAGCAGCACAAACACGGCCCACACCGAGGTCGTCGATAGATATTTTGCAGATGGCCTGACCTTGTTAAACCAATTGGCGAGCGCCACCGAACCCAGCCTAAAGAAAAACAAAGACCACAGTTTTTGCGACAGTGGTTTGCGCTCGGATTCAAGCTGAATCCGCTGCTCAATCGGCGATGCGGTGGTATCCGCGCGGCGAGACTGCAAATAGCCCCCGTCAAACAAACTGACAATGGCTTGATAAAACTCGATCTCAGTCGGCAGGCCATCATCCAGAAAATCGACACGCCGATTCCAAATATCAATCGCCGCCTCACCCGAGAACAGCGAGCGCAACATGGGAATCAGTCCGCCGGTGACTTCCAGCCCCTTACAACACTCGGTGTTGTAAATCATCATCACTCGACGGCCTTCCCCGTCGAGACGATAATTAAACGTCACCCAAGGCGAAGGCCGAAACGCACCGCGACCGAAGCGGTGAATGTCGTTGGAGAAGTAGTTCTCAACCGCCATGGTTTATTCGTAGCGCTTGGTCAGCTTGAGCCAAATCCGCCAGGCATGACGCTGAATCCATCGCCACGCCTCAACCTTGCCGGTTTGAAGATAACCATCCAAGTCCGTGCCGGGCACCAAAGCCAAGGCATCGCCATGATCCAACTTAATCGGAATCGAATGCGGGCGCTCATTGGCATCAACCACCACGGAGGCAATCGCAGAAACGCGAGCATCGAAATAGGCTTGATCTAGCCCCTTGCGGCGCAGTTTAACCGGCATGTCAACCGCCGCAAAATCCACCTCACGCTCTGGCACAAAGCCCAAAATATCGCCGCTGACACCCGGAGATACCACATAGAATCGTTCGCCAACATTGACCGAATTGCCCAAGAAATTTTGCCGCTCCCCCGATACCACATAGCCTGTGAGCGTGGAGCGAATGGTAGAGCGCTCGATTTGCGATTGGATTTGGGCAATTTTGGTTTCGATGACGCCAATATCTGCGCGCGCCAACTCGGCTTGTGCAAGATCGCCCGCCGCGACAGAGAAGTTCACCGTCGATTCCTTTGAGGCGCGTTCACCCTCCAGCTCAAGCAAACGCAGCTGCAAATCCACCGTATCGAGCTGGATCAAAATATCGCCCTTATTCACGGCATCGCCAAGATTCTTGGTGGCCTCGACCACCAATCCCGGCACAGAGCTAGAGACCACTTGATCTTCAGTGGCTTGCACAATCGCATCGACCGGCACCCGATACTGCAATTGATACAGCACCAACCACGCCACCAAAGCGGCTATCAGTGATATGTTCAGCAGCCAGCCCAGCCGCAATTTTCGCCCGCCGGTACCCACCAAACGCATGCCGATGCGCCGCCAGAATGAAGACAAATCGTACCCAAGCTGTGCGAAAGGCCAAGACAACGCAACATTGGTGCGCAGACCAGCAGCCACAGGGGGATCATTGGATTGATGACGAATCAGTAACAGCACCAAGCGTTTGCGCTCACTGCGCACTCGGCTGCCAAAAAACACCACGTCCACTTGATGCTCCACTGCAAATTCACGCACACTCCTAGGCGCCAACTGCAGGCTTTGCACATCGTGAAAACTATTCCATCCTTCAAAAGTCGATAGCTCGCTGAGCATTAAATTAAGCCGGCCACGAAAGCGCCCACTCAATTCATCAGCGTCTTTGGTGGCGCCCGATAACTTGAAATGTCGAACCGACTGCGCTTTGACTTCCGCCGCCGCAGCATTACTGTAGCCGAAGGTTTTGCAGAGTTTGTTGAGCCACTCTTTGATCAGATCATTGCGTTCGTCGCGAGCGGAAAGGTAATTGATGCTGTCATCATCGAGCTCTGTCAGTGGCAAACTCGGGGCGGCCGAAAGTGGCTGCGCCGCCACCGCACGCGCGACGGATTTTAACCAGCGCAACTTGGTGGGATGCTTACGCACTTGCCCCAGCACAACCACCAGTTCCCCAACCAAAAAGGCAGACACATAAGCGCTTTGGTCGGCCAATGTTAAATCTTGCTCGGGTTCGCGTGCAGGGTCGACCGTGGCTCGCCACTGAGAGATTCCCGCTTGTAAACCCGGGCTCCCGGAGCAGTGCGTCAGCGGCTGATCTAAGGTGTTGGCATACCCCACATAGCAAAATTCACGATCTGTCGTGGCAATCGCCCCTAATAAAGCAACAACGGACTGACTCATGAATTAAAAACGATATAACCGTTAATGCCGAGCAATGACATATCTACCGAATCAGGAATACTGAAATAGAAGGTTCGCTGTTGGTTTTGCTTATCAGGCACTGCCGAGGCATGTGAAAAGGTGACCGGAATTTTCTGACCGCCTAACAACACCTCAAAGGTCCGATCGCTGCTGGCCATGGCCCATTGGTTTTGTGGAACACCCACCTCAAAAAAGCGTGCCTTGTGGTCGATAATGCGTGCCAAAACTTCACCCGGCTTCACCCACTGCCCTTTTTCGACCATCACCTCGGCCACAAAGCCTTCAATGGGAGATTTCACAGTCAGATCGTCTAGCCGCTGCTGCCACTGCGTCATCTCTAGTTTGGCTTTTTCGCGCTCTCGCACAGCACTAGCCATCTCTGTCTTCAGCTGCTGGGAGCGCATCAGCGCATTTTCGACATCAGACGCGGTGATTGATCCCATACCGCCAGCGGCCTTGCGGTAGCGCTGGTATTGCTTGTCGGCAGAGCGCAATTGCGCGCCGAGCGCATCAATCACGGATGAATCATTCGCGTACAGCGCAGCACTCTCCAATGCGGTTTGCGCAAGGCGCGGATCAAACTGCACCATCGGCTGGCCCACCGATACCAAGTCGCCCTCTTCGACCACCACATCAACCACTTGCCCGCCTTCGCGATGAATCAATTCAACGTCATATTGGCTTTCAATCGAGCCAATCAAGCGCACCTCAGCCGCAGACAATGGCAATGCCATCGCCAGAATTAAACCTCCACATAACGCCTTAAGCACGGCTGACATACCCCCTATAGATTGAAATTAAATCCGCCGAATCACGGTAGATCTCGATTAAGCGCTTTTCGATTTCAATGGCGTCGAGCTGGAACTGCAAAAGCTGCGACATACTGACATTGCCCAACCGTTGTGCCTGCTCAAGTTGCGCCAACAGCGTCTGGTTTTCGCCACGAATGGTCATTGCCAAATCAATGCGCTCGATCAATGACGCCGCCAATGATTGAAATGATTCGATGTTTTTATGGAATATCGTCTCAGTGCGCTCGAGATTCTGCGTTTCGGTCAAGAGCTGGTTGCTAAGTGACGCCAACTTCTGCCGACGCTGACGATCGAAACCAATCGTCGACTCAAACTCCAGCCCCACATACCAATCGGCATAGGTTTTATCCTCTGCGGCTTTTTGGATATCTTCGCGACGATAGGCAATGGAGCCCTGACTAATCGTGCCCACCAGATCCAAGCGAGGGCCCGTGGATTTGCGGTAACTTTCAAGCTTTGAAGCCGCCGAACGATAGCGAGCCAAGCCTTCCACGTACATGGCCCAATCTTGCAAATCTCGTCCATTGAGCTCAGTCGACAAGACTTGCAAAGCGGCCTTAGGCGATTGGAACACCAAATCTTGGCTATTGACGTCCAGCTGCAGCTCGCGATTGATATCTAACACCGCGGTTTGCAATAAATGATTGAGTTCCAATAGATCCGACTGATTGCTCATCCGGCGTAACTGGAGCAACTTGAGTTGCATCGGGTTGACCAACCCCGCATCCAAGTTCTGCTCCATGCCCACAACCAATTGCGAAATGATCGATTGCTCGCGCTGCAGTATTTGCGACTCTTGCTCACCGATCACAATGCGCCAATACAAATCACTGGCAAAAGACGCCGCCTCAGCGCGCCGCGA
>JABXHR010000193.1 GCA_013373515.1 Gammaproteobacteria bacterium
CCAAATCAAGCAACAAATCTAAAAAGCAACCTTCGATGGAACAGCATTTGCCCTGTCGCAATAAGAAGGTGCTGTCCTCTGTGTGTGTGTCCTGTGTTGTTTGTTTTTCAACAAACAGAGCAAACTAGGACGGCCCATCTTAACAAAATGGTTACTATCCATCTGCCTTGTCAGCGCGATGCTGGAGGCTATCATGCAACCTTAACCACATGACCAAACCACGTGCAGACATCGTCTACCTAGAGCACGCCAAGCATCTTACAGAGATTTGTTCGAAGAATGTCCAGCGACTGGATTTCACGATTGAATGCAGCAACGAAGATGCGCCGTCACAACCCTAAGGATTACTGACACCATTTTGATCTTCCTGCCAACTCTGACGCGATTCATCGAAATAGATCGTGGTGTAAGACATCAATTGATCAAGATCATTGTCAGCGTCGAGACCAGCGGCAGAGATTTGGCTGTCGTCGATATTAACCAGTGCGTTGCTACCTACGGACTCGGTGTCGGTTTGATCGAGGCGTAAGGCGGGATTGGACAACAATTCGAGCTCATCGATCATCGCGGGCATCGAGTGCAGCGACACGGGGCGGGAGAACCCATCGACATTGAGCCCCAACAGATCTGGATTCCAGTGCTCATCGCTCAGGTAGAAAACATCACCAAACAATCGGTTATCTTGACCGTAGGTACCCGCGTCCATCTCGCCGTCTGAATCGCCGACAAACTCTCCTCGTATATGATAGTTGTCGATATTCTGTGCATTCGCTTGCCAGTCAGACGCTTCACCACCGTCTTCTTCAAGCATGCTTCTGACTTCATTGAGCATGGGCGCGTTGATGCCCAGTGCATCGAAGTTGCTCGTTTCGAGACCGGTATACAAACCGGCCATGGTCGCCAAAGTTCCCCCTAGGCTATGCCCTGTGAGATCGATATTTGCATCAGGATAACGCTGCTGCACGGACTTGACATATTCGAGCGCTTTTTCGGATTGTTTCGGAACTTGGTTGGTACCGATTTGCTCGTTGGTCGTCCAATCTGCGTCGCCCATTTCGCTTCCGCGATAGGCGATGGTCATTTCATTGGTTTGATTATTGCGGTACAGCACGGCAGCCATGCCACTTTGCTCATCGCGAACTGTTTCAACGCGCGTAAAACCCTCGGGTGCGCCGCTGTTGTTATAGGCATCCTCTGATAGCTTGGCCTTCTTAGCAGCATCGTTGGCCTGACTGACAGAGGGCGGTTGCTCAGGCGAGTAAATCTGCCCCTGGGTGGCTGCCTGGTGACCGGGCGCTTCTTCTGGCATCACCTCATCGCGAAAGTTTGTGAGCTTCTTTGTGACTTCCGCGACTTTGACTAGATCGCCAATACCGCCAAAAAAGTCAGGCACAACCGGCGCTAGCGCCGCAAATGGACTCGGGGTGTTGGTGATATTCATTGACTCTCCTTCTCTGCGTATCGAGGGGCCTTCTCTTTTGCAACGCCTTCGCAATCGTGCGCCCAGCTGCATTCACATCACAGCCCTCTGGGCACTTATTAGCCGATCTAGTTAAACGTACAGATGACCATAGCACGGGCTAAATTCAACGACGTAGGACTGAATTTTCGTGTGTCGAAAATTACAATTTGCCAAGCCAATAACGCTTCTGTCGGCTCAGTTAAACGCTCTGCCTATGTGCTTACATGGCTGAGCAGTGGAACTACACGACTGCGTCACTTACTACACACGACAATCCACTAATGGGTAGAAATCTACACACTCAGTCTTCGTGGTAGGTTTTTATTTTGAATAAAATCAATTACTTGCAAACAAAATAGTATTGGCACATCTGCTGCAATAATTCGCCCACATGCCGTTCCTAACGGTGTTTTCTATCCCCCAAAGAAATTGGAGAGAGTGTAATGAAACTAGTCGCAGCGGTGATTTCAGCCGCGTTAATGAGCTTCGGCGTTGCCCACGCACAATGTGACGACGGCGAAATCGTCGCCAAACTGAGCCACGTCACTGGCGGCACCACCCACCCAAAAGTGGTTGCTGCTAACAACCTCGCAGAGCGCGTCAACAGTGAACTCAATGGCAAGATGTGCATCGAGGTATACCCAAACTCGACGCTGTTTGGCGATAGCAAAGAACTCGAAGCGTTGCTGCTTGGCGATGTTCAGTTGTTGGCCCCATCACTATCGAAGTTTGGCTCGTACACGCGCAAATACGGCGTCTTCGATCTGCCCTTTATCTTTAAAGACATGGACGCCGCCATGGCTTTCACCAACTCGGAGACCGGCAAAGGCCTGTTGAACGAAATGGAAGACGTTGGCTTTACCGGCTTGGGTTACTGGATGTCAGGTATGAAGTACTTCTCTGCCAACAAGCCTTTGTTGACGCCATCAGATGCCAACGGCTTGAAATTCCGCGTTCAGTCTTCTGACGTTGCCAAGGCGATGATCGCCGCGATGGGTGGTTCTCCGCAGCCAATGGCGTTTGCTGAGGTATACGGCGCACTGCAAACCGGTGTTGTCGACGGCCAGGAAAACACTTGGTCAAACATCTACACCAAGAAGTTCTTTGAAGTTCAAGACGGCACAACCGAGACCAACCACCAGTTGTTGGCTTACTTGTTCATGACCTCTACTGAATGGCTCGGCAGCTTGCCGGAAGACGTGCGTGCTGATTTCTTGCGCATTGCAGACGAAGTCACACAGGAAGCCAACCTTGCCGTCAAGGCGGCAGAGGAAGCTAACCGTCAAAACATCATTGATGCAGGTGGCGAAATTCGCACGCTCGATGCCACTCAACGCCAAGCATGGGTTGACGCGATGAAGCCTGTTTGGAAGCAATTTGAAGATGAGATCGGCGCCGATGTCATCAACGCAGCAGCTGGCTCTTAATCCCTTTCGGGAATAACGACTTGGGGCGCTAGCCCCAAGCACTGCCGCGCCACGCCGGCGCGGCGTTTGCTCTGACGGATTTCACCATGAACGTTACGCTTACTTTGGCGCTATTTATCGCCGCTTGGGCGCTGCTGGACTATTTAAAGCCCCAGTTTGTCGCCAACTTAGAAGACAACATTTTGAGCTTTTTGCTCGCCATCATCACCTTGGTGTCCTTTGGCCAAGTGGTGGCTCGATATGGCTTCAACACCGGCTGGTCCGCTGCACTGGAGTTCAACATGCTGGCGTTCTCGTGGTTGATACTGTTCGGTATGAGCTATGGCATTCGCACCCGATTGCACCTCGGTGTCGATATTTTGCTGCAAAAAGTCGGGCCGCAAACCGCGAAAATGTTGGGCATTTTCGGCGGATTACTCGGTGCATTTTATGCACTCATTATTTTGGACGGTGCAGTGCTCAGCATTGTCGGCGTCGACAAAGAAGGTGGTGCGATCACCTACTTTGCCAAAATGTACAAAGTGGGCATCGGTGTTGAGGAAATGAAATACCCCGCGTTTGTCCAAGAAATGTTCGGTCTCAAGCGCCCGCACGTACAGCGCTGGGTGGTGTTACTCATTCTACCCATCAGCTTGGGATTGCTGGCTTATCGCTGCCTGCAAGCCTCTTGGCACATTTATACCGGCCAGTGCGGCTCATTGATTGCAGGCCATGAGGCCGAATCTTTGGTCGAAGAAAACCGTGGCGCATTGAAGGACTAAACCATGACTGCATTAATTTTATTGGGGTTCGTGCTGCTGTTTTTGGCCATTGGCTTGCCAGTTGGCTTGTGTCTCGGTCTCAGCTCGCTGCTATTTATTGCGTTCTTTTCGCATGACTCGATTTCCTCGGTGGCCATCCAGCTGTTTGGCGTGGGCACCCATTACACGCTACTTGCCATTCCGTTTTTCGTATTGGCCTCGGCGTATATGTCGACCGGCGGCGTGGCCAAGCGCTTAATTCGATTTGCAATCGCCTCGGTTGGGCATTTCCGCGGCGGTTTGGCCATGGCCTCGGTGCTGGCGTGTATGTTGTTTGCGGCGCTGTCCGGCTCTTCGCCTGCCACGGTGGTCGCTATCGGCACCATCGCCATTGCGGGCATGCGTCAGGTCGGCTACAGCAAAGAGTTTGCTTCTGGCATTATTGCTAACGCGGGAACGCTCGGCATCTTGATTCCGCCCTCGATTGTGATGGTGGTTTATGCGGCGGCGACCGATGTGTCGGTCGGCCGTATGTTTTTGGCCGGGGTGATTCCTGGGCTGATGGCGGGCGCCATGTTGATGGCAGCGATTTATATTGTGGCTCGGGTTAAGGGGTTACCGTCGGGCGAGTGGAAAGGCATCGGCGAATGGCTCTCTGCTGCCAAAGAAGCTGCTTGGGGCTTATTCCTAATCGTTATCATCATGGGCGGTATTTACGGCGGCGTGTTTACCCCAACCGAGGCGGCAGCAGTTGCAGCCATTTACTCGGCATTTGTGGCGCTATTTATCTACCGCGATATGGGGCCTTTAAAAGACACCCCTTGGACGGACGACAGCGACAGTGCGCTCGCCGTCACTGGCTTCAAGTCGATCGTCTACGGCATCAGCTTTTGGGCGCTTTGGATGGTGTTGAGTTTCTTCGCCACCGCCGACAACGAGAACATTGGTTTTGCAGGTCGTGCGCTGGCCGGCGTGGTGCTGTCGGTCGCATTGGCGGTGTTCTACCTCAACAAGCGCGCAGCAGGCCAAGACAAGGGCGAAGCGCTGCGCGCTGGAAGCCAAATTTTGGGTCGCAACCTTGCCTTGATTGTGATGCGTTTTTTCCCCACCATGTTCGGCGGCGAATCTAAGCACGTCACACTGGAAGCAGCGCGTACCACAGTGATGCTCATGTTTATCATCGGCAACGCGTTGTTGTTTGCCCATACCCTAACCGCAGAGCGTATTCCACAACTGATTACCGAGGCGATGCTCGATGCGGGCTTTAACTGGTTTACTTTCCTAATTGCGGTGAACATTCTGCTGTTGATTGGCGGCCAGTTTATGGAGCCATCAGGTCTGTTGGTCATCGTGGCGCCGGTGGTATTCCCGGTGGCAATGGAGCTTGGGGTCGACCCTATTCACCTCGGCATCATCATGGTGGTGAACATGGAAATCGGCATGATCACCCCACCGATTGGGCTCAACCTTTTTGTCACCTCTGGCATTACGGGCATGAGTCTCGACAAAGTCGTCCGAGCCGCAATGCCATTTGTGGCGGTGTTAATGATCTTCCTAATTATGGTCACTTACATCCCTGCACTGAGCACTTGGCTGCCGTACTCGATTATGGGCCCCGAAATCATTACCAAATAACTCAATTCAGATGGCCCCAAATTGGGGCCATTTTTTTTACCGGAAAAATGGTGCATTGCACAAAATAGATAGTATCCTCACCCAGTTATGTCCATACTTTGCACTGTCGATTGAAACTATGCAGGTACGACAATGGTGCAAACCCGACCAATAATCGTGATTGTGGGCGGCGGCGCAGGCGGTTTAGAACTGGCCACCGATCTTGGACACCGGCTCGGACGTAAAGGGCGTGCACAAGTGATTCTGGTAGACCGCAACCGCAATCATATGTGGAAGCCACTTTTGCACGAGGTCGCCTGTGGATCGCTGGATACAAGTCTAGATGGCGTCAGTTACAGCGCCCATGCGATGCGCCATGGCTATGAGTTCAAGCTCGGCGAAATGTGTGGGCTCGATCAAGCCGAACAAACCATCACCCTTGCGCCGCTCTGCGACGATGACGGCAACGCACTACTGCCCGCACGAACCATCCGCTACGACCGCTTGGTGCTGGCGTTTGGCAGCGTCAGCAACGACTTCGGCACGCCCGGCGTGCGCGACAATTGCTACCTGCTCGACAGCCTCGAGGAGGCCGAATTATTCCAGCGCAACCTGATCAATCAGCTCACGCAACTTGACCAGCGTGGCGACGACGCTGAGTTACGAGTCGCTGTGGTGGGCGCCGGCGCGACCGGTGTCGAGTTTTGCGCAGAATTACACCACGTGATGGCGCAAGCGCAGAACTATGGACTAACGCAACGGCAACACCATGCACTAAAGATCATATTGATCGAAGCAGGACCACGTGCGGTTCCTGCATTGGCGGCAAGAATCTCAACCTCTGTCGAGAAGCGCCTTGCAAAACTGGGAATTGACGTTCGCACCCAAACCGCGGTCGCATCCGTAGAGCCCGACGGACTGCTATTGGCCAGCGGCGAAAAAATAATCGCCGATATGATGATTTGGTCTGCGGGTGTAAAGGTCAGCGATTTCGTGCGTGAACTGGGTAATTTTGAACTCACGCCAAGCAACCAAATCAACGTCAAAGCCAGCCTTCAAAGCACGCGAGATGACAATATTTTTGTGATTGGAGATGCCGCGGCTTACATCACGCCGGAAGGTGTGCGAGTGCCTCCACGTGCTCAATCAGCACATCAGATGGCAAGCACCGCTAGCAAAAATATCCGCGCCAGCTTACGCGGACGCTCGATGACTCCATTCGTTTATCGTGATTATGGCTCGTTGGTTAACTTATCGCGATTTAGTACCGTGGGCAGCTTAATGGGCAATTTGTCCAAACATTCATGGTTTGTTGAGGGACAAATTGCGCGGCTGATGTATGTATCGCTCTACCGCATGCACCAAGTGGCAATCCATGGCTATGCCAAAACGGCGGCGCTGTGGTTGGGCGAACGCTTGATGCGCATGATTCGTCCCAAAATGAAGCTACACTAGAGCGCCCTACGCTATTCGCTCTCCAAATCTATACTCGGCCAGACTTTGAGCACCGCTTGCACCAATGTGGCAAGCGGGATGGCAAAGAAAACGCCCCACATGCCCCAAATGCCACCAAAGAAAGTCACCGCGACAATGATTGCCAACGGATGCAGGTTAACCACTTCGGAGAACAAAATCGGCACTAGAACGTTGCCATCCAACACTTGGATAATGAGATAGACCACCAACAAGGTGTAAAAATCCGAGCCAATTCCCCATTGGAAGAACCCAATCAACAATACGGGCACTGTGACCGCAAATGCACCGATAAAGGGAATAATCACCGACAAACCGACCAACAAAGCCAGCAACAGCGAATAATTCAGCCCTAGGAACACAAAGGACACATAGCTGGCCCCCCCAATAATGAGGATTTCGATAAATTTGCCGCGAATGTAGTTGGCGATTTTTTCATCGACATCGGCCCAAACGCGGCTAGAAATGTCCGAGCGATTGGGTAAAAAACGGCTCACCCAGCGCAGAATCACCACCTTATCCTTGAGTGCAAAAAACACCATCATGGGCACCAATATCGAGTAGATGGTCAGCGAAATCACATTGCCGACATTGCTCAATGAGAAGGTGACGATCACTTGTCCAAGCTGGCTCAATTGCGCGCGCAGTGAATTGAACAGTTCATCGGCAGAGCTGGCCGTCAGGATTTCGGGGTATTGCGCAACCAACGCAAGCCACTGCCCTTGCAACGAACTGATCATTCGTGGTGTTTCGCTGATCAGCTGGCTGATTTGTTCGTAAATCAGCGGCACCAAGCCAAAGGTAAACGCAAGTCCAAGTGCCAAAAATCCCAACATCACCACAATGGCACCAATCGGTCGCGGAATCTTGAACCGCTCCATCGACATCACCACCCCTTCGAGCAGATAAGCCAAAACGGTTGCAACAATCACCGGCGCGAGCACATCCCCAATCAGCAGCACTGCGGCCAAAACCCCACCAATGACCAATACCAGCGCGACAGCATTGGGATCGGAAAAATGGCGCTCATACCAGTTTTTTATGATTTCAAACACGCAACAACACGCTCTCTCGGGATTGAATTAAATGGATAAAATCTCACCGCAAACGCGGCCAACCGATATAGGCCCAATATCGCTGCGACGTACCAAATCTGAGCGGTAGATTCTACACTAGCTTTGGATAAACCGTCGCTTCGACACTAAACGTTCAAACTATCGTCCGAAAACATGGCCTGAGTATGACAGACCAATGGGCGAACAGACGTTCAACTGATCGACAATTTTGCCGCTAACTGTGACACCTGCCACCATTGGCACCCACAGACCACCGTGATCGAATGACTGAAGTATTCATCGGACGACAACCAATCCTCGACCGCGAGCGCAGGCTTTTTGGCTATGAATTGCTATTTCGAGGCCAAGCGCAGGACACACAGGCCCATTTCATTGATGGCGATGCTGCCACCTCACAGGTGATGTGGAACGCGGTCAATGAATTTGGTCTCGACAAATTGGTCGATGGCCGCAATGCCTTCGTCAATATCACTGAAAACTTTATGCGCCAACCGAAGCTGGTGGTATTGCCGACGCGAAAGACCTTCTTAGAAATACTTGAGAGTACAAAAGTCGACGACCGTGTTGTGCTGGGATGCCGAGAGCTTAAGCGAAGAGGCTACAGCTTGGCACTCGATGACTATCATTTTCAACCCAATCTAGCGCCACTGATCGAATTGGTAGATCTAATCAAAGTAGATGTTCCCAAACTCACTGAAGAAACCCTTGAGCTTCGATTTGGTGACCTGCAAAAGACGGGGGCCAAGCTACTGGCAGAAAAGGTGGAGACGCCAGAGCAATACGCCTATCTAAGTGAATTGGGCTTTGACTATTTCCAAGGGTATTACTTTGCCAAGCCCAACACCCTCTCAGCGAAGAAAATCGAGAGCAATCGTGCCATTTTGATACAGCTGATCTCCAAGCTGCACAACACCCAAACAGAACTGCGCGAACTGATAGAGATCATCAACCGCGACGTTGCGCTCTCTGTCGGAGTGATGCGCTATGCCAACTCCCCTGCCAATGGCTTTGTTCGCAAAATCGGCTCGGTACAGCAAGCCGTCGTGTTACTTGGACGGATCACCATTCGCAACTGGGCCACTTTGTTGCTCCTCATTCGCGAAAACACCAAACCCAACGAGCTCTTTCGCCTGACGCTGTACCGCGCACGCTGTTGCGAATTACTAGCCAAAGCAGCCAATCACGACCAAGCCGACACCTTCTTTACGGTCGGCCTACTGGCCTCGCTCGATGCCATCTTGGACATGCCAATTGCCGACGTGCTGACGCAAATCGGCATTGAGCCCGGCATGCAGCTGGCAATCATCGAAGGAAAAGGCCTACGGGGCAAAGCGCTAGAATGCGCAATGGCCATGAGCATGAATCAACCCGATCAGGCCCAATTTGGGTCCTTGCCAAGCACACAGCTGCTTGAAATCCATAACCAAGCCCGCGCTTGGGCGGATGAATCCATTGCGTTGCTAGTTTAGCGCCCTCGATTGGCGCTATACTTTGGCACTTTCCATTGTTGTGCTCTGTCGATGCGCCTGTCCAAATTTCATCTCAATACTTTGCGAGACACCCCTGCTGACGCAGAGGTCATTAGTCACCAATTGATGCTGCGTGCCGGCATGATTCGCCGCTTGGGTTCAGGCTTATACTCATGGCTGCCACTAGGGCTGCGCGTGCTACACAAAGTCAGCAATATCGTGCGCGAAGAGATGAATCGCGCCGGTGCGCTGGAGGTATTCATGCCTTCCGCACAGCCCGCCGAGCTATGGGAAGAATCGGGCCGCTGGCAGAAATTTGGCCCAGAGCTGTTGCGGTTTAAAGATCGCCACGAGCGCGACTTTTGTATGGGGCCAACGCACGAAGAGGTCATCACCGATATTGCGCGCAACGAGCTACAAAGCTACAAGCAATTGCCGATCAATTTCTACCAAATTCAAACCAAGTTCCGCGATGAAATCCGCCCCCGTTTTGGCGTGATGCGTTCGCGGGAATTCATTATGAAAGATGCATACTCATTTAGCGTCAACGCCGAAGGTTTGGTGGCCGAGTACGACAATATGTATCAAGCCTACTGTGCGATTTTCGACCGCTTTGGCCTTGAGTACCGTGCGGTTGCAGCGGACTCTGGCGCCATCGGCGGCGATGCCTCTAAAGAATTTATGGTGCTGGCGTCATCGGGTGAGGACGATATCGTCTACTGCCCCAATAGCGACTACGCGGCTAATATCGAAGCGGCCGAGGCCATGGCCATCGAAACCGCCGATGAAGCGCCTTTAGAAATGATCAAAACCGCCACGCCAAACACCAAAACCATCGCGGCGCTGGTCGAGAATCACAACCTCCCCATCGAGAAAACCGTTAAAACGCTAATGGTCAAAGCCAGTGACGACTGCGACGCCGAAATCGTCGCACTGATGGTGCGCGGTGATCACGAGCTGAACGAAGTTAAAGCGGAAAAGCTCCCCCAAGTGGCAAGCCCGCTTGAAATGGCCGACGAAGCCACCATCCGCCGCTTGGTCGGTGCAGGCCCGGGCTCTCTGGGTCCCATTGGACTGCAGATCCCATTGGTCATCGACCGCAGTGTGGCCACCATGAAAAACTTTGGTGCCGGTGCCAACGAAGACGATTTCCACTATTTCAATATCAACTGGGGCCGTGATCTCCCGTTGCCAGAAGTGGCCGATATTCGCAATGTGGTGCGCGGCGATGCCTCCCCTGACGGCCAAGGCTCACTCGACATCATGCGTGGCATTGAAGTCGGGCATATTTTCCAGTTGGGCCGCACTTACTCTGAGGCCATGGACTGCACCGTGCTCGACGAAAACGGCCAGCCACAAGTGCTGTGGATGGGATGCTATGGCATCGGTGTCACACGTGTCGTCGCCGCTGCGATTGAGCAAAATAATGACGACAGCGGCATTATTTGGCCCGAGGCGATTGCGCCATTTACGGTGGCGATCTGCCCGCTCAACGGCGCAAAATCCGAAGCGGTACGCAGCAAAGCAGACGCTCTTTACAGCGAGTTGCAAGCGCGTGGTGTCGACGTATGCTTGGATGATCGCGGCTTGCGACCAGGTGCAATGTTCGCCGATCTAGAACTTATCGGTGTGCCGCATCGTTTGGTCATTTCGGATCGCGGTCTCAATAACGGTGAAATCGAATATAAAGGCCGGCGTGACAGCGAAGCGACCATGTTTGCCGCAGAAGACGCCATTGACAGCTTGTTAGCCCGACTACAGTGATCTTGTGATGGCCTGTTTGAATCAGCCCAGCACCTCTGGGCTAGAACTCAGCGCTTCTTCCAATGTCGTTTTACCACTGGCCACCTTGGTCAGTGCGCTCTGACGCAGTGACTGCATCCCGCCTTTGACCGCGGCAGTACGCAGTTGGCGATTGGTGGCATCCTGCAGCAAACGCATGTCCCCCAATTGCTGGGGCGTAAATATCTCAAAAAGTGCACTGCGGCCTTTATAGCCCGTTTGGTTACACTTGGCGCAACCATTGGCCGTCTGAACTTTAGCGGGTTTACTGGCTTTGAGCGGCTTTGCCGCAGATTGCCAAGCCACATCGTCCAACTCGATGGAAATCGCACAATGTGTACATACATTACGCACCAACCGCTGCGCCAGCACACCATTGAGCGTGGCCTCGATAAGGTAAGGCGCAACGCCTAAGTCGCGCAAACGCGCCACCGCGCCGGGCGCATCGTTAGTGTGCAAGGTCGCCAACACCAAGTGCCCCGTCAATGCGGCTTGTATCGTCATTTTGGCGGTTTCTGCATCGCGAATTTCACCAACCATGATCACATCTGGATCTTGGCGCAGCAAGGTACGGATACCCGATGCAAAATCGAGCCCAATGCTCGAGTTAACTTGCAGCTGTGAAAATGCAGGGAAGACATATTCGATCGGATCCTCAATGGTACAAACATTGAGCCCTGGGTGATTTATTGCTTGTAGGGTCGCATATAAGGTACTGGTTTTGCCTGAGCCAGTAGGGCCGGTGACCAGCACCAATCCATGCCGTCGATTGACGAGCTCGCGCCACACAACGAGCTCTGATTCAACCATGCCCAACTGATCCATCCCACGCTCAAGCGCGGTGGGGTCAAGCAGCCGCAACACGGCTTTCTCACCCGCTGCCGCAGGCATCAGCGAGACGCGAATGTCATACTCCACGCCCCCATCGCCCCGAATACGCATCCGACCATCTTGTGGCTTTCGGTGTTCGGCCACATCAAGCCCAGCCATGTGTTTGATTCGGCTGACAAAGCCTGCGTGTAGTGCGACGGGAAAGCTTTGAACCTCTTGCAGTTGTCCATCCTGGCGAAAGCGCAGCACGGAATGCGTGCGATTGGGTTGAAGGTGGATATCGCTGGCGCCGTGATCGACCGCTTCTTGAAGAATCCAATCGACCAACTTGGCCACATGTCGCTCGTCCCCGCCTTTGAGTCCCTCGACATCAATCAGACGCTCTAGGTTCTGCCCACCGATTCGCTCGCCACGGGTATCTGCCTTGTCCATTGAATTGGCCAGACCATAGATTTGCGAACGCAATTTAGCGAGCGCTTTAGGCGAGATCAACTCGATCACAATTTCTCGCTGACTGGCTTGGGCGATGGTGCTGCGCCAGCTGCGATCAAACGGCTCGATGGTCGCGATGGTTATGCGCTGCTTATCGATGGCCACTGGAATAAAGTGGTAGCGGTTGGCAAAGGGTTCTGCCGCAACACTGGCCAGCGCTTGGGCCGCTGTAACCCGTCGATGTGACGGTAAAACTGGGAGCGAGTAGGTTTCTGCAAGCCAAGTAATCACTCGATCTGCATCAATTAAAGTGCCATCAGTACAGGGCAACGCGAGGCGTGAAAACAACGACAGTGCAGGCTCGGTGGGCTGCGCCGCGCTTTCGCTGGTGATACGGCGTACCGCCACATCATCCAACAGCCCAAGGCTTTGAAATTGATTGGCCACCGCCACGGCTGACAGTCTGTCAAAGCCGTCAGTAATGCTGGGGAGTTGTTTTGCGAGTTCCATACAGTGGTTATCGGCTCAGGCCATAGGCTCTGAATAGCCGTTTTCATAACGCACTAGGGCAAGTCTGTGAGGCGCGTGGCGCATTAGACAAAAACCTGCTTACTTGCGATTTAGGCACAAATTCAAAATGCACACTTGATTCCAGAGGCGGGGCACTTACTATGGGCGTTTGACCTTTTACAGAGACTGCTGTGGAAATACTCGTCGCTTGGCATTCCCGAGATGGCCATACTGCTGCCTTAGCCGATCATATCGCTCGTGGAATTGAGCTTGAGCATTGCACGGCGCGGATGCGTCAGAGCCCAGACAGCAATGGCGACATGCCCCTACTGTCACCGGACGATTTTGTCGGTATTGGCGGTATTGCACTCGGGTCTGCCTGCTACTTCGGCGGCATGGCGGGTTCGTTAAAGCGTTGCCTCGATGCAACCAGCGACCTCTGGGTGGAGCAAGTGCTCAGAGACAAGCCATTTTTAGTGTTTACCAGTGCTGATGCGCTGCACTCTGGCTTGGAGTCTACGTTGCTCAGCATGGCCGTGCCGCTTTTACATCACGGCATGATTTATCTCGGCGCACCGCTCAATAGCCCAGAGCTCGGTCGCGGCGCAGGCAGCATCTACGGCGCCAACCAACACCCGGCGGGCAGTCCTAAAATGCAGCCCAACCGAGACGAAGGGGCGCTTGCCCAAGCCTGTGGCCAACGCTTGGCCAAAGTGGCTAAAGCACTGGAGGGACAGCTATGAGCCGCACGGCGACGTTGGTAGGCGCACTCGGCTTGATCGCGCTAGGGCTGGTTGGATTTTCGTTTTGGCTGTCGCCAGAGCGTATTCCGCGCAGCCTGTTGATTTTGGTGTTTTGCGGGCCACTGTTGCTGCCGCTTCGCGGCGTGTTGCGCGGCAATGTTCGATCACATATTTGGCTCGGGTTTTTAGCTTTCGCCTATTTTGCCATTGGCATCGATGTCGCCATCAACCGCATCGACGCCGAACGGCAATTCGGCATTGCGACCACGGTGCTCAGCTTGCTCATGTGGTTTGGCAGTATCGGCTTTGTCCGTCAGCACTCGCCCAAGAAACCGAAGCGATAAGGGTTTTTGCTCGGCTTGCGCCAGCTTGGCCAAATCGGCTTGCAAGTTCAATAGTGCGCGTGGCGTGCGTGCACAGTGTCGCAATAAATACTGGCTAAACCGAGGCTCCCAGTTCGCGCCTAGACGTTTGGCCGCATTGGTCAAAATTTGATCAAGCTGAGCATCACTGAGCGCCGCCACCAACAATCGCTCTGCCCCCATCAATCTAGAGCTCAAATCCGGCACCAACGGTTTGACTTGCGCGGGCTCTAGGTGACTGGCCAACACCACACAATTGTGTTGCGATTGGCAGCGATTGAGAAAATGGAACAAGGCTTCTTCACTTTGCCAATCGCCCAACAGACGATCAAACTCATCGAGCACCAATAGGTCGTAACGCTCAAGGTCATTTAGCGGCGATAGCTCGATGTCATCGAACTGCCCCACCAGCGATGAGGTACGTAGATACAGTGCAGATTGCCCCGCTGCCGTCGCCTCGCCAACCAACGCCATACAGGCGGTGGTCAAGCCTGACTTGGCCGGGGTACGCAGCCAAAACCGTCCACGTGCTTCGCCCTTTGCCAGCGCCAACAAGCGCGCACGAATGTTGTCCGCGCAGACCAAATCGCTCAAGCGCTGCGGCACGCTGGGCGTACTGAGGTCTAGAACCAGTTGCGGGGATGTGGGCATGAACACGATGCGCTTCGACTGCGAGCCGCCTATGGTATCATTTCGCTTTTACCTCCTGCGTAAATCATGTCCAGCGATTCCATCAGTTACCGCGACGCGGGTGTCGATATCGACGCCGGCGAGCAGCTCGTCCAAAACATCAAACCCCTGGTCGCCAAAACGCGGCGCAAAGAACAACTCGGCGGCATTGGCGGCTTTGGCGGGCTGTTTGAAGTACCGCAAGGCTACAAGCGTCCCGTATTGGTTTCCGGCACCGATGGTGTGGGCACCAAATTGCGACTGGCCATCGACACTGGCAAGGTCGATACCATTGGCCAAGACCTCGTTGCGATGTGCTGTAACGATATTTTGGTCTGCGGTGCTGAACCACTCTATTTCCTCGATTACTACGCCACTGCCAAGCTCGATGTCGATGTGGCCACCCGCGTGGTGGGCGGCATTGCCGATGGTTGCGCCTTGGCAGGCATGGCGCTAATCGGCGGTGAAACCGCAGAAATGCCGGGCATGTACGAGGGCGATGATTTTGACTTGGCGGGCTTTTCGGTCGGCATCGTCGAGCACGATGACATTATCGATGGCAGCGAAGTCAACGCAGGCGATGTACTTTTAGGCTTGGCCTCTAGCGGCCCCCATTCAAATGGCTACAGCTTGGTGCGCAAGGTCTACGACAAAGCCACCAGCAAACCTGACATCGACGGCAAGCCTTTGATGGACGCACTGCTGGCGCCCACGCGCATCTATGTGAAAAGCCTGCTTGCGGCCATCGAACAAGGCGGCATTCACGCCATGGCCCACATCACCGGTGGCGGCTTGACCGACAACATCCCGCGCGTACTGCCAGACCATTTGGCAGCCAAAATCAACTTGTCCAGCTGGACCTTACCCGAGGTCTTCCAGTGGCTACAAAGCGAAGGCCCCATCGAGCAAAGCGAAATGCTGCGCACCTTCAATTGCGGCATCGGTATGGTGGTTGTGGTTGCGGCGGACAAAGCCGCCGAGCTTGAAGCATTTTTGCGTGCACAAGGCGAGACCGTCTACACCATCGGTGAGATTGTTGAGCGCACTGATGGTGCCGTGGTCTACGAATGAAGCGATTAGTGGTATTCATTTCGGGCCGCGGCTCGAATATGCAAGCCATCGTCAATGCCTGTACCAGCGGTGTGCTCAACGCCAAAGTGGTCGCAGTGATTAGCGATCAACCTGACGCGGCAGGGCTCGCTTGGGCCAGCGCACAAGGGCTCAATGCGCGCTGTGTGCCGCGCGGCGACTACGCAAGCAAAACCGAGCACCAAGCCGCGCTGCTCGCCGCTGCAAACGATACAAATCCTGACTGGATTTTACTTGCGGGCTTTATGCGCATTTTGAGCCCAGCGTTTATTGCTGGGGCCGTCGCGCCCATCGTCAATATTCACCCCTCTCGATTGCCAAAATACAAAGGACTCGACACCCACCAACGCTGCTTAGACGCAGGCGATACGGTGCATGGCGCCAGTGTGCACATTGTGACGGCCGAACTGGATGATGGTCCCGTGATTGCACAATCATGCGTGGAAGTTCTCCCACAAGATGACGCCGACTCCCTCGCCGCACGGGTCTTGAAAACCGAGCATCCACTCTACATCTTTAGCATTCACAAGCTATTAACCGATGCTGTTGAATACTCTGACGGTCATTTAATTCCTGGCGATCTATGCGAACCTCTTCCGCTGCAATTCTCCGAGTTCTAACCCTAAGCACCCTAATTTTGGGCAGTGCAAAACTATGGGCAATCGAGCCGATTACCGTGATTTATGCTGCCAGCAATGGCGTCATCGAAGCGGCACAAATGGAGATGGCGCTTAAACACAACGGCGACGTCGGCACCATACAGGCAAAATCTACCCCACGCGGGCTCGGCAAAGCCTTCTCCAAGCAGCTCACTAACACCGAAACCTCACGCTTCAAAATCATCAATGGCGGCTTTGTCGAGACCATCGATTACAGCCTTGAGACGCACAAGAGCAGCAAGGTGTGGAAGCGCACCGCCGATGGAACCCCCACGGCGGACCGGCTCGGCCTACAATTGAACCTAGCCCAGTTCCTAAGCCAAGGCGTCAGCTCGGGCGATTTAAGCTACCTCACCCCCAACAAATCCCTAGCCACGTTTAGCTGGTACGTCGACGGCGATGAAACCGTCGAGTTCAATGGCGAAACGCTCCCCGTCAAACGTGTCATCCGTGTCGACGGTGATCGCAAGGTCATCGGTTGGCACTCTGCAAAAACCAATTGGCTACCCACCAAAATGGAGCTTTGGGATGAGGGCAAACTCGTCGCTCGACTTACGTTAGAAAGCATTCGACGGAACTGATAACACGTTACAATTTGGGTTTTTGCGGCGCGTGAACTGTGAACCCGATCGCTGAGCGAATTCTCGCCACCCTTGTCCCAGTCTTACTGATCGTGTTGACGGGCGTGATCTACGCCCATTACAAAAAGCCAGATATGCGGGCCACCAATGTGCTGAACATGGACCTACTGGTGCCGTTTTTGATTTTCAGTGCACTTGGCAACGCGCAGATCGATCTGCATAGCTATTTGCCCCTAGCGCTCGGCGCGCTGGCCATTATGCTGCTCTCGGGCATTTTGGCTTATCCCTTCAACCGCGCACTAGGTTACGACTACCGCACCTTTTTGCCGCCGATCATGTTTCCCAACACCGGCAATCTGGGTCTACCTCTGGTCTTGTTAGCCTATGGCAGCAATGCAATGCCCGCCGCAGCGGTGGTGTTTGTGATGTCGATGGTGCTGCACTTTACGCTTGGGTTTTATATGCTCGATCGGCATGCCAAAGTGCTCAATAGTACCTCTTTGCCGACATTGATCGCTTCAGTCGCAGCCCTGTGTGTAAACCTACTCGAAATACCGGTTTATTCCGAAGTGACCACCGCGACAGAAATGCTCGGTCAAGCCTGCGTACCATTGATGCTATTTTCGTTGGGCGTACGGATGCACACCGTCAAACTCAACGATCTACCCATTGCTTTATGGGTGGCCATGCTCTCACCCATTATCGGCATCGCGCTAGCGTTTGCTTTGCAGCCACTGCTGCAGCTTAATACACAAGATTTTGCGGTGTTTGTGGTCTTCGGTGCGCTCCCCCCTGCGGTGCTTAACTTTATGGTGGCCGAGCGCTACAACCAAGAACCCGCCAAAGTGGCCAGTATCGTTTTGATCAGCAATATGTTTGCCCTGCTTTGGATGCCAGTGGCGTTTGTCATCACACCGGGCTTTGCCACGCTCTGATGATGACATTTTGGATAGGTTTGCCGATTTTGCAGTCGAGTTGGTTAAACTTGTCGGCCAGCTCGGCTTAAGCTCCCATGACACAAACCGCTCTAGACATCCTGAAAACCCGCTTTGGCTTTGAACATTTTCGCGATCAACAAGCTGAGGTGGTCAACCATCTTATTGAGGGACACGACGCCCTAGTGCTGTTTCCAACCGGCGCAGGCAAAAGCGTGTGCTATCAACTGCCCGCCATCGCAAGGGCCGGTGTGGGCGTGGTGATCTCGCCGCTAATTGCGCTGATGGACGACCAAGTGCGCCACCTACATGCGCGGGGATTCAGCGCAGGCTTTCTCAATTCGTCCATTGACGGCCAAGCCCAAGCCCAAGTGATGCGCTCTGCAGAGCGCGGTGAGTTGGAGCTTCTGTATTTATCGCCCGAGCGCTTGCTGCACCCATCGACCTACGCTTGGCTGCAGGGCATCCAGATATCCCTATTTGCTGTCGACGAGGCGCACTGTATTTCGCAATGGGGGCATGATTTTCGTCCAGAGTATGCACAGCTAGGTGCACTGGCAAGGGACTTCCCCAACGTGCCTAGAGTGGCACTCACGGCCACAGCCGACGGCAACACCCAACGCGACATTGTGCATCAATTGCAGCTGCACTCGGCGCGGCGCTTTGTCAGCAGCTTCGACCGACCCAATATTCACTACAGCATTCAAGTGCGAGGTCGCGATTTTGTCGCTCAACTGCAGCACTTTATTGAACAAAATCATCGAGATGATTCCGGCATCGTCTATTGCTTGAGCCGAAAACGCTGCGAAGAAGTGGCCGCAGAACTCGCGGCGAGCGGGCTGCCTGCCAAGGCCTACCATGCGGGCATGCCAAGCGACACGCGCAAGGCGATACTGCACGAGTTTCTCTATGCCGAACGCATGATTATCGTGGCGACGATTGCGTTTGGCATGGGCATCGACAAACCCGATGTGCGCTTTGTTGCGCATGTGGATTTACCCTCCTCGATTGAGGCCTACTATCAAGAAACCGGCCGCGCTGGGCGCGATGGACTCCCAGCCAGTGCTTGGATGCTTTACGGCAATCAAGACGCGGCCAGACGGCGTTCAATGATCGAGGACTCCGGCGGCGACAACACCGATGGGCAGACGCTGCGCACCATCGCTCACGGCAAGCTCAATGCGCTATTGGGGCTGTGTGAGACCACCGAATGCCGCCGCCAAGTGCTGCTGGGCTATTTCGACGAGAATACCCCGCCATGCGGTAACTGCGACCATTGCGATGCACCGCCATTAAAAATGGATGTCTCCACCCAAGCACAGCAAGCCTTATCGGCCGTCTATCGCACCGGCCAGCAGTTTGGTGCAGCCTATTTGATCGATGTGTTGCGCGGGAGCAAAGATCAGCGCATTTTGGCCAATCGCCACGACCAACAGTCGACCTACGGCATTGGCAAAGACACCGACACAGAGACTTGGCAAGCGGTGTTTCGCCAGCTGTCCGCCAACGGCTGGATCAGCGCCAACCCTGACAAACGCGGGGCGCTGCAACTGACTGAGTCCGCGCGTGCGGTGTTGCGCGGTGAGGTCGATGTCAGCATCGCCAAACCCAGCACCACCGCCAAGCCCACGCAGAAAAAGCGCAAGACGCTCCCTGAGGATATTGACCGCGAGCAATTCGACGCGCTGCGCCACACACGCCTTGAACTGGCCGACGAATGGTCGGTGCCGCCCTACGTCATTTGCGGCGATGCGCAACTATTTGAGATGCTGCGCGACTGGCCGCAAGACATCGACGATATGGCGTGTATCAAAGGCTTTGGTGCCAGTCGTGCCGAAAAATACGGTGATCACTTCTTGGACACGCTGGCAAGATTAAAAGTCTAAATAACATTCCGCCTGCTTGTGGTGATGGCGATTCGAGCAATCGTCCGGTCAACCATCACCACACAGACTCATTACTGCGCCGTGACCTCAACTTCGGCAAGACTCAGATAGCCCGCATCCGCCTTCTGAATCCGCAGATATCGACCGTAAGCATCCAGTTCAATCGTCGCCGTGCCAGAGAGCACATCTGGATAATGATATTTGGCAACCGCATCGTTGGTTAGCAATTGGGCTAAACCGAAACCTTCCATATCAAAATCAGCCACCAACACGTAGAAGTTCTTCAGTCTATCCTCGCAACAATCCGTGCGATTCCAGATGGAAACAGAAGACAATGCATTGGCAGCGCCAAGATCAACTTGCCACCACGGGTTGGCTTCAAACTGCGTATGGGTGATCGTTTTGCTTGCAAAATGGCCAGATTGATCGCCATCGACTGCGCGACTACTGTATGCACCATTTCGGGTGGTGGATTGCTTGGTCAGACGATCGCGACTGATATTGTTAAAGTCAAACTGATCATCCAACAGTTCAGCCCACTGCTGTCCATGGTGTTGCAGCCCTGCAGCCGTAAAGTGCACGCCATCGCGCAGGAACCCGCGTTCGCCATAATCATTGGTTTCGGCGCCCTTAAACACCGAAGGCGTATTATCGATGACCGCTTGCTGTCCTGCGATGACCGCCTGCTCTGCACTCTCGGTTGATTTCGGATGGAATGAGGCCAGTGCAACGCCCCATGGCACTTGAAAGCCCGCATCTTCGCGCGACCATGCAATCACCTGATTTAATAGCGTCTGATAGTTTTCTGCCGATGTATTGGCAATCGAATCCGACTCGCCTTGATGCCAAAGAATTGCTCTAAAGCCGTCGGTGCCCAGATCTTCAATCACCGGCTTTAATCTTGACTGATAGAGACTCGAATGCCACTGCCCGACACGCGTACCCCCCTGCCCCGTGGCAACAACACCAATGGGTATACCGAGTTTTTCGTACAACCGATCTCCCATCGCAGGCCAAGCACTACCGTTAGTACCGGTAGCATTAGGCTGCGGATCTACCGCAGTTTGCCAAAAGCGATCTGTGCCGAGGGCCAAAATTTGATCGTAGCTCGGCACCTGAGCAGGCTTACCAAAGTTTGCCGAATTAGATTGGCCTGCCATCAGAAATATCTCACCGATGCCGATCTTCTCAACCGTGGCAAAACTCACGGTGTTCTCGTCACGCACACCCTTGATTTCTAGGTCATACCAACCCGCCTGCGCACTGAGCTGCCCGACGAACTCTCCGTTGTCCGCTACTTGGCTATCCAGTTGTACCCAGGGCGTCGTGTAACCGCGTTGGCTATCTTCACGCTTTACCAGACGAGCCTCTACCTCAGTGGCCCCCTCAACCGTGCCAGACACGTCAATTGAGGCCACGTTGTTGTGCTGCTGGTACAGGTCAAATTCACGCGGCGTCGCTACCGACATCGAACCGGGACGCGTAAATTGAAAATTCGGCCCCAAATAAACGTGCTTCGACATGACCCCAGTAGGATAGGTAAAAACGTCTGACTTAACCGCACGGCCCGCACCGATTTGTATCTCTGAATGCGGGTCGATGACCGCATCAAACCAAAATCGCTCGCCGCCGTTGTGGTTGAGCGCTGCGATCGTATAGACGCCAGGCGCAAGGTCTATCGCCTCGATGTCAGCATAGAAAACACCATCCACCGCCGAAGCCGAAAGCGGCACATCAATCGAGCCAAGCAAGTCGTCTTGCGAATTCCACAAACCGACTGTAGGAGACTTTGATTCGTCTAATATACCGTTGCCGTTCTGATCGAAGACCCCAAGGCGATTCACAGTGATGGGTGTATCAACAGTAAAGTCATAGCCGACCATATAGCTGTCGATGTTGTTTGTCTTTCCGCCAGCGCTTCGACTAACACCCGCGTATGAGAATTCAAAATTAGGCCCCAAATAGATATTTTGCTCGCTAACGGACGCAGGGTATTTGAGCTGAGCACCCGCGGTGAAACGGCCCCGCACCACATTGACCGCGGGATCTACTGCAGAGCTCGCTTGAAACAAAAAGCGTTCGCCATCCTGATAATTCACTGCGCCAATGGTGTAACTGCCAGGCTCTAGGGCAATTGGGGTGATCGGCTGAAAGAAAGTATCGTTCTCTACTATGCTATCGTCGGCGATTTGTGCAGAACCAAGCAGCGCGCCATCCGAGTTCCAAATGCCTACGGACGGCGCTGTACTCTCGTCTAACACACCGTTCTTATTCGCGTCGATGATGCCAAGTTTCTCGATCAGAACGCGCTCTTGAAGCGTAAAGTCATAACCGACAACATAGCTTGAGATGTTATTCACACTGCCGCCTGTGAACGACTGGATGGCAACGTCAGCACTGCCAATGGTGGTCAGGCTAAGCAAACAGATGGAGGAGAGTAAAACTGCGCCTTGCAGTCGCTTGATCGGCTTCATTAATGGTCCTCATCGCCACAATTGGCGTTTGATTCAGAAAATCTGAGTCAAAAGTCCATTTTGGTGTATCACTTTGGTCAGCGTCCCTACCGCACTCAGGCGTCGGTAAATCGATATTATTTTTGTCATAGGGCCATGCGGCGGTTAACCGCTATCGATCACCCAGTGCAATCATACACAAAAATTTATACCATATATGAAATATAATACCTTGTGCTGATCGCCCCAAAAAAATTCGGACTGGCATGCAACTGATGATCAAGGGATCTCGCGCTGAACGATCGGCAAGCGGAGTTAGGAAGATCGATATTCTGCGAGTCAAACATAAGACACTTTCGGCTCACCAACAGTCAGCGCATACGCTTGAGCAAAGCTATATCGAAAAAAGCTCCGGCAATGAGGTTGCACCGTGCCGACCAAAACGTCGACCCACCTCGTCTAGACTTTGTAGCGGCACCGTAAAGAAATAACCTTGTAGCGTGTCAACACCATGCGCTCGCAACCAGGTGAGGTTCTGCAAGTTTTCGATGCCCTCGGCCGTTACAGGTAGCCCGAGTTGGTTGCACATATCAATCACACTTCGGCAGACGGTCTGTCGCTTTTGATTGAAACACAACCCATCAACGAAAGACTTATCGAGCTTGATAAAATCCACTGGCAATTCAATCAGGCGCGTCAGCGAACTGTGCCCAACGCCAAAGTCGTCAATTGCAATTTTGTAGCCACGCTCGCGGACGGTTCGCAGTGAGGCCAAGACTTGATCGTGTAACTTAAATGCGGCGTGTTCGGTCATTTCGAGCGTGATTCTCGTCGGCGAAATGCCGTAGCGACGCGAGGCATCGTCTAACCGAGCTGCAAAATCACTCTCTCGAATGACACATTCGGAAATATTGATATTGAGTCTCACCTCAGAATCGACCATCTGAGTACACCCTGCAAACTGCTGCAAAGCCTTTTCAATCGCCAAGAATCCTGCCTTTACGCCAAACTCTCTAGATTCGAGCAAGTCGACAAAATACTCGGTTGAGTTCACCATCGGCCGATCATCCTGTTGCCAGCGCAGCAGCGCCTCAACAGCCACCAAGTCAGAGTGTTTTGCACCGACGATCGGCTGCCAATAAACCGAAATTTGATCCTTGCTCAGCGCAGCGCGGAATTGCTCGATGATTTGACTCTTTTGGGTGGCTTGATCCAGAAAGGCGCGTTGATAGCGCACCAACTCACCTGCCTTAAGCTGCTTAGAATGGTACATCGCCAAATCGACAGCCTGTGTCATCCCGAGTGTGGTCGGTGAATCGTCCGGGTATACCGCATAGCCAAACGAGGCTTGAATGGAAATATTGCGATCGCCCAGCATCAAATCGTTGGCGAATGCTTTCTGTATCCGCTGATGTAAGGTATGCATGGCGCTTTCATCATGTGGACCTGGAAGCAGAACCGCAAACTCATCCCCGCCCCAGCGGTAGGCCGAGTTATGGGGCGCAATCAATTTCAAGCATTTGCCAATTTCAGCCAAGAGCTGATCACCCGTTAAATGCCCCTCGCTATCGTTAATCTGTTTAAAACCAACTAAATCAAAGAACAGCAGACAAAAGCTGCTAGTCTCAGACTCTTTCATTAAGCGGTGCTCAAAAGCCAAACGATTGGGCAAACCGGTCACCACGCATAACTCACGGAATCGATCCAACTCGCGTTTGGCCGCATTGATCGCTCCCAGCTCTAAATTGAAGAATTGACGAATCCGCAGGATTTTGTTTTTCAGGTATTCTGCGTTATCCGCAACATCATCCAAAGGCTCACTGAGAAGGGTTTCAATACGGCCCATCTCAAGCGAATCCTTCTCAATGTCGTACTCTGGGTACTGACGCAGACGATCCGTCCAACATTCAATCTCCTCATAATCTCGGTTGCGATACATCACTTCAAAAACATCTGTCGCCGTGCCTTTCAAAAAGTGAAATGCGCCAACCTCGATCTGCAAAGCTAGGGTCTTTTCACCATAGTGTTGAGCCCTCTCCCACTTGCGCAAGGCGCGATAAGCTTCGAATAAATTGCCGGTAATAAAGATGCTAAGGAAGGCATTTTTATTGGGCAAACGGCGTAGAAATCGCCGAGCCTTTGCAAGTAAGCCCACACTGCGTGCTGGTTCGCCTCGAACAGTCAAATAGTGAGCGCTGCTCAGCAGAATTAGGATTGCTTGGGGTAAAAAGCCTTCAGCCATGGTCTGATCAACAAAGCGATCAATGATGTCTAGTTGGTAATTAATTCCCTCGCTTACCTCCAAACAACCCACTAAAAATTGCCCTTTCCAAATCAGGTGCTGACGTCGATATTGTGTCGAGTAAAGTTTTTCGATGCGTTTTCGGTAAGGCAACATGGCCCTAAAGGTATTTTGCCCAGTCGTCGGCAGTCGCAAGCGCAGTTCGTCCGTAATCGAAATCGCCAAATCGGCATATTCCTTCTGCACTGGGTGAGTAATTTGGCGCAGCTTAGATTTAAATTCTAATGCGAATTTATGCGGCAAAAAGTGATGATAGCGATATACCTCGATACTCACCCAAACCTTTATCACATCAGGCAAATCATCGCGTGCTAATAGCAACTGAGCAGCACGGCTCATGACAACAAACTCAAATAAGTTGCTTGCCGCTTTTACCACTGCGGCGAGTTCGACGGAGGAGCAATTTGTGGGTCTAGGATTAGACCACCAATGACGGTTCAATATGGCATGACAAAGGTCGTCAGAAAATGGTTGGGTGTAGCAGTTTTCAATATCGATCGAGTCGACTGAGGTGAGTTCCATCTCTAGCTCTCTGGCGCAAAAGTATTGAGTGATGCACGGTCACCACCACTGGCGTTATACCGTGTCAAATTCCGGTGCCCCTTCGTAGGGCGACAAAGAGGCATGCAAGATTCGAACCGCATACCAACAATCGTAAGCAAGGGACGCCGGCTATGACCGGCAAAATGCAGGTTAAGGGCGAACAATCAGTCGTAATGAGACTAAGGCGCAGAGCGTGTGACCATATCGCCTGTCAATGGACGATTAAGCTCTAAATTAAGCGCACTTATTTCGGAGTTTCACATGCAATACACCAACAAATTTCAAGCCATGGCCGATGCTGCGCGTGCGCGTGTTCAATCTGTTCAAGCGTCGGACGTTGATTCACTGATGGCCGATGGCGCAATTGCGCTGGATATTCGAGATCCAGACGAACACGCCGCCGGACACATTTCAGGCTCACAAAATCTGAGCCGTGGCAAATTAGAAATGCTGGTGGAGGGCCGTATCCCCGAGCTGGATACCAAAATTATGTGCTACTGCAATGCCAACAATCGCGGCGCATTATCCGCCGCTGCATTGGTGGATATGGGCTATATCAATGCCACCTATATTGAAGGCGGCTTAAATGCTTATAAGGCGCTAAGTGCCTAAAATAATGGCGGCCTATTGGCCGCCATTGATCACCCGCGCATTCGAGATGCTTCAGGGTCAAACAAAGGGGCGCTAAACAAGCGTGCTTGGTAACTTTCGCCCAATATCTCAATCGAAACTTCTAAGCCTTCTTTTACCAATTCCACGGGCAAGAACCCAAAGGCCACCGACTTTTGCACATGGTGTGCATAGCCACCAGAGGTCACAAAGCCCACCAATTTGCCCTCGTACCAGATGGGCTCATCCGCATGCACATCCGCGTCTGCCGCATCGACCACAAACGAACACAATTGCCGTTTTGGGCCATTATCGCGCTCGGCGGTGACAGCAGCCTTGCCAATAAAATCCGCCGCCTTGTGATAGGCCACAAAGCGCGACATGCCCGTTTCTGCAGGCAGATAGTCTGGTTTAAATTCTCGCATCCAAGAGCCGAAATTCTTCTCCAAGCGCAAACTCATCATGGCGCGCATACCAAACGGACGCATAGCGTACACCTCGCCAACGGCCATCAGCGCGCGGTAGAGCGCAACTTGATCTTCGGCGTCGCAGTAGATTTCATAGCCAAGATCCCCGGTATACGTGACCCGCTGTACCCAAACCTCAATACCCGCAACCTGCATGGCATGGGCACTTAAGAATGGAATGGCCTCATTGCTGCAATCTGCGCCGCTGGCGACGGCCAACACCTCGCGCGATTTTGGACCTGCGATTTGAAATCCAATCCTGCCGAGCGAGACATTCTCGATCTCAACTTTGGCATCGCCCAGTTGCTGCTCGAACCAACGTTGATGAAAGGCCTGAAAACCGTAGCTTGCCGTCAACAAATAGCGCGCATCGCCTAAATTGGTGATGGTGAAATCACCCAGCAATTTGCCGCTTGGGCTGCACATTGGACTCAAGCTAATTCTGCCGGGCTTTGGCAAGCGGCCCGCCATCACTTTATCGAGCCAAATTTCCGCGTCGTCGCCAGACACCATGTACTTGCCAAAGTTGGCGATCTCATTGATACCGACTGCGGTACGAACCGCATTGCACTCTGCGGCGGTGGCAGCAAACGCATTTGAACGCCTAAAGCTGGGCGTTTCGTAACGATCGTCTTCACCAAGCGCGAAGTAATTGGGCACTTCCAGACCATATTGCGCCCCAAATACGGCACCAGCCTCGGCCCAGGTGTCGTACATCGGCGTCTTCACCTGCCCACGCGCAGCGGGTAGCTCCTCATTGGGATACACAATTGAGAAGCGCTTTTGGTAATTTTCGGTCACTTTTAAGCGCGTGTACTCGCGGTCAATCCATGGTCCAAACCGTGCGACATCCATGGCGAACACGTCGGTCTCTGGCTCGCCATGCACCATCCACTGCGCCAATGACAAACCAACGCCACCGCCTTGCGAGAAGCCCGCCATCACGGCACAGGCAGACCAGTAATTGCGCAATCCGGGCACTGGCCCCACCAGTGGGTTGCCATCTGGGGCAAAGGTAAAGGGGCCGTTGATGACAGTTTTGATGCCTGCACGCTCCAACACGGGATACCGTTGGAACGCAAACGCCAATGAGTCGCCGATGCGGTCGAGATTGTTATCCAACAACTCGTGCCCAAAATCCCATGGCGTGCCGTTGACGGCCCATGGGTCGCATTGCTGCTCATAAAAACCGATACAAAGCCCTCGGCCCTCTTGGCGCAAATAGCTTTCACCGGCTGGATCCATCACATGCGGCAGCTCGGCGTCGCGCTCGAAAACCTCTGGGATATCCTCGGTGACCAGATATTGGTGTTCCATTGGGTGCAGCGGCAGATAAACCCCTGCCATTTCGCCCACTTCACGCGCCCATAAGCCTGCGGCATTGACCAAATGCTCACAGTCGATGGTGCCTTTGTCGGTGATCACTCGCCAACCCTCTGCGGTGGGCTCGGTGGCAGTGACCTTGGTGTGCAATTCGATTTCAGCCCCGGCCATTTTGGCGGCTTTAGCATAGGCGTGCGTGGTACCGGAGGGGTCAAGGTGCCCGTCCAGCGGGTCGTAGAGACCACCGAGCACCCCATCAATATTGGTGACTGGCGAGAGCTTCGCGATTTCCTCTGGCGTGACAATTTCGGTATTTAAGCCCATATATTGGTGCTTGGCACGCTCGGCTTTGAGCATATCGAGCCGCTCCTTGCTCGAGGCCAGCGTGACGCCACCAACATGGTGCAAGCCGCAGGACATGCCAGTTTGTGCTTCGAGCTCTTTGTATAGCCGGATGGTGTAGCCCTGCAGTGCCGCCATATTGGTATCGGAGTTCAGGGTATGAAAGCCCCCAGCGGCGTGCCAAGTCGACCCCGATGTTAGCTCTGAGCGCTCTAGCAACACACAGTCCGTCCAGCCCAGCTTGGTCAAGTGATACAACACCGAGCAACCGACGACACCACCCCCGATGATGACGACTTGAGCATGGGTTTTCATGAGCGGATCTCCTTGGATTGACGCTGACTATGATGAATGAGTTCATCTTTGACACTTAGGCCATAGCGACGGCCGATTTCGTGGTACCCGGAGAACCAATACGCCCCGTTCAATCGCTGCCAGTGCGCCTTTTTTTCACGATAAACCCGTGGAATGGCATACCAAGGCACGCCCGGCAATGTGTGATGAACAATATGTAGATTATTGTGCAAAAACAAAAAGCTCAAAACGACATTGGTTTCCACGATTGCCGTAGACTCTTCATTGCTCTGCGCGGGGCGGTGCTCGTAATAACTGCGAAGCGAAATTAGCGCCGCTCCCGGCCAAGCGACGCAGAACAAATAAACCCACAGGCTCATTCCCGCAGCAATAAGCCCCAAGCCAAGCCCGACCAACCCTATCAATTGAAGCGATAAATTGGCCATAATCTCGCCAGTTGGCCTTTCTAAAAGCTGGCGAACCCCCGCCCACGCGCCGAGCCACGGCCCCAAAACCAACCGCCCAATCAAACAACTATTGATACGGTACAGCCACCGCATGGGACGGCTAAGTGCAGCCCAGTCTTCAGCGGTGAAAAAATAGGACTCGGGGTCAGTCTTTGGGTGTGTGAGCTCGTCGGTTACATGGTGCGCCAAATGCGAACGGCGATACTCCAAATAACAGGTCCACGGGATCAGTGGCCAAAATATCAGCGCTGTATTGAACCACTGATAACGCGTTGGATGACCATGAATGCACTCATGCTGTAACGAGGAATGCAACCCTGCGCATAAGGCCATCGGCAGGCACCAAACTAAACTCGGCGCAGCCGCATAGCCCACTAGTGCCCCCACAAACACCCCGTAGCATCCCAATATCGCCAACCATGTCGGCCATTCGTAGGGTTTTATCAATGTCGTCATTTGCTTCATAGGTCAGAAGTGTAAAGAAACGTCATTGCATACCACAGTGTTTTGTAGTTAACATCTGCTAACACTGTTTATATTTAATTAACACCATGAACAAGCAGCTACTCGTCCACCAATTTCAACAGCGGGTTACTCGGCGAATCGACAGCGAAAACATCTCGAGAGCCCAACTCGCACGGCTGATTGGTGTTGAGCGTTCGGCGGTTACCCAGCTGCTTCACCCTGAAAGCACTCGCATGCCGCGCTCAGACACGCTGGCCGCAGTTGCCGCTGCACTGAGCGTCTCCACAGATTGGCTACTTGGAATCGAGGCTACCCCTCAAAAAGGCGCCGACATTCTCGTCGCGCCGCAAAGCTTGGTCGAAGAAAATCCAATCCATCCCGAGGAGCACCTTGAGCTTTGGCATCAAGAGAGCCTCGGCGAAAAAATCCGCTACTTCCCTGCAACCCTGCCCGACATCTGCAAGATAGAAGCAGTGGTGGACTATGAAAATGACAACTTGCCGGAGCCAACGCCTCGGCGCGGCCGATTTCATATTTTTCAATCTAAGCGCCACGACATTGAGGAAAGCCTCGAGGGACTGGACATGGAAATTTGCCTGCCCAAACATCATTTATATGACTTAGCTGACGGCAGTGGATTGTGGCGAGAGCTACCACTTGAGGTTAGGCGCGAACAGCTGGCAGCGATTGCGGGTTTTATCGATCAGACCTACCCAAGGGTGAGAATTTACTTGGTCGATATGCGCGAGAGCATGGGCGCGCCGTATACATTGTTTGGCCAACGCCGTGTTGCCATCTACCTAGGGAGAGCATACTTTGTGTTCACCACCGAGCGACATATCCGCCAGATGCACCGCCATTTTGATACCATGATCCGTCGCGCAACCCACCAACCTACCGACATAATTGAGTTAATCGAGTCCCTATGATTGTTCGCTTTCCCATGTATCGCACCGAAGCCGTCGACCAAGCCTACCAAGCGCTTTGGGAGGCAATATTGCAGGGACTGCCCGAACATCTCGTTGAGATTTTGCCTACGTCTGTAAGCCAAGACAGCGACGAAGAACTGATCGCACATTGGCAAAGTACGGAAACCATTTTGTCGCAAACTTGCGGCTACCCGCTATTGACCGAACTCTCCAACCAACCGCTAGTGGTTCCACACTATGCTGTCGAGGGCTGCGAAGGCGCGAATTACCGCAGCGTGATTTTGGTGCGTGCCGACAACAAAGTTCGCCATCTCCAAGATCTCTACAAGGCTCGCCCGGTGATCTCTGAACGTGACTCTTGGTCCGGCCACCACACGTTGTTACGAGAGTTTGCGCGGCTTGGGCGCAGCCATCGCCTCGAGCATGCCTTTGTCAGCGGCTCGCATGTTGGATCGATCGAAGTGCTACTCAATAACCGCGCCGATTTTTGCGCCGTGGACTGCGTCACTTGGCACCATCTTCAGCAAAGCTCTCCAGAGGCGATCGAAGGGACACGGGTACTCAGCATGACCGCCCCATCACTTGGTCTGCCGTGGATATCCAACGCGCCTCGCCGTATACAATCTGCGCTACAAACAGCAATTTTGGCGCTTGATCTCGAGAGTGACTTTGCGAAAACACTCGCACTGAGTGGCTTCTCACTTCACAGCCGTGAAGACTATGAAACCGCGATGGCGCTGTAACAGACAGCACCACCCGAAGACCACACCCAGCCCCGTGAGGCCGTCGAACTTTCTTAACGATTGAACGACAGATTTGCCGTAAATGACCGCCAACAATAGGGTAGTCATTTACTTGCACAGATATGTCGCCTCGAAAACTCGTCACGCTTAGCCTGCTGATCGTATTTATCCAAGCTTGTGGGGAAGCGACGCTCATTGGAAACAATGTCTCTGATAGCTCTGCGGCAACGAACACTGGCAATCACACAGACAGCAATATTGACAGTACGGTGGGCACCGAGACTGGCGCAACCGTACCCACGACACCAACCGATTCAGGTTCGTCGTCTAGCTCAACGGAGCAAACCGCTGCACCGCAAACCGTTGGATGCATCGTCGGCGCACCACTGACAGCACTCCGTCCCGGCAGCGGTGATCTCGACGGTGACGGTCTTAGCGATCAACAAGAGCAAACAGCAGGCTCAGATCCCAACGACCCCGATTCACCTATCTACGGTGGCAATGCTGATCTTGATCAAGATGGCGTGGCAAATGCTATCGATAACGACTATGCACCAGATTCGGATTGTGACGACGATGGCGCCAGCAATCAGTTTGAATATGCCATGGGCACCAATCCAGCAGAAGCCACAGTGGTCATTAGCGCAGACGCAGCGACTGAGCAGATCTATTCACGGTTAAATACCCGCTTTACAGCGCGCAATCTGGCCGGTGAACCGCTAGCAAATGAACCCTTGGTGGTATCCATGGCGGTTTCCACCAACACCATCGGCGCGACAACCAATCTAACCTTGGAGCGCACCACCGATGAAAACGGTGTTGCGACCTTTAATTGGCTACCCAACTTAGATGGCCAGGTGTATGCGAAGGTTTACCTAAAGGGTCGACCCAATCAGCACTCAACATTTGGCCCTTTCAGTGTCACTCGCGCCAACCCGTCAACAACGTTCTACAACCCGGACAACACCAACCGTCGCTACTCGAGTCTTCACAGTAGCTTGGATGATACCGTTGATTCACGCATCAATGCCCCGCAGGGCTGGTATGCCGCTGACAAAGCCATCGGCGATTGGATTGAATTCGATATACCAAGACGCACGCTGGTCGCAGGAGTGGTCATACAACCTCGGCAAGGCATTGAGCAAAAAATCACTGAATTCAGGCTACAAAAGCAGCTAGATGATGGCAATTTCGTCAATATCCCAGGACGATATCGCCCCGCATATGACGGCGAATCCCCAGTTGAAATTAAACTCAATCACTATGTCGCTGCCAATAAATTGCGGGTTGTTATCGAGGATTTCGTGGGTCACCCTTCGGCTCGGATTGGCCTCTTGCTGATCGATACGCCATCGATTTTGAGCCTAGATCCTGAGCAAGACAGCGATGGGGACGGCTGGACTGATTTGGCTGAAAAGCGCATGCAGACCGACCCAAATGACGCCACAGATCCGCAGCTGATCGATCCCGAGGCCGCAGCGCGACGATATAGTGACAGCCAAGACAATGCCGCTTGCAACGATGGGCGATTGGCTGGCTCGGGTTGGTGCCCGCCGACTCAACAAGTGAATCCCTGGGCTGAAGTTGATGTGCCAGCCAATCAGATATTGGTCGGCGTTCGAGTTGACGCCAACGCAGACAACCCCGCTTGGCACTTCACCCGCTTCAAGCTCGCAGGGCGCGCGCACAACGACCTAATGCTGCCGTTTACGCGTCATCAAACCTTCAACGCAATTGCGGACAAAACCCAACCCACAGATCTCATCTTGGGACATCAACTCAGCCTTAAATCCATACGCTTTTATGGGCTTGAGTACGAGGGCAAGCCCTCAGCCAGAATCGGACTTTGGGTCCGCGACCGGCACAACGCAAACATCGTACTGCCAGACACCGATGGTGACGGCCTGAGTGATATGCACGAAAGCCTATTCAAAACCGATCCCAGTCAGATCGATAGTGATGGCGATGGCTTGAGCGATGCCGATGAAATGAAACTCGGCTACAACCCTCTGAGTCGCGATAGCAATGCAAACGGCGTGGCCGATGCGGTCGAATGGATGCTAGTCCAAGGATTGGGGCTCGACGAGGCATTGAATGATCGCGATGGCGATGGGCTTCCAGATGCAGCCGAGCACTGGTATCAAACGGATGCAGATCAGTACGATACCGACAATGACGGGCTGAGCGATCTTGAAGAAATCGGCTTTAGCGACACCGACCCGACCGACGCAGACTCGGACAATGACGGTGCCAAAGACGGGCTGGAGTACACCCACGGCACCAATCCTTGGGAGTGGGCCGATCCGACCAGTGATAGCTGGCTCGATAAGGATGAAGACGGATTGGCTGCCTCAGAAGAAATCATCTATCAGCTCAGCAATCTAGATGACGATTTTGACGATGATGGCTTGTTAGACGGTGAAGAGATTGAACTGGGTAGCAATCCCGCCAATGCCGACAGCCCGATCACCAATGGTGGACTAGACACCGACAGTGACGGCCTAAGCGATGCCCGTGAGTACTATTTACTCAGCCTTGCCAACGACCCAGATTCGCCGGTGGAATTCGGCCATAAAGACCATGATCTCGATGGTATCCCCAATGCCGCCGACCAAACTTATGTCCCCGAACGCAATATGGATGGCGATCATTTAAGTGACGCCGAGGAAATGGCCATCGATAGCCGTGCTTTCGATGGCAATAGCCCAATGATCGGCGGTCACCAAGATCTCGATGACGACGGCGAACGCAATGCCATTGATACAGACTTTGAAGCCCATGCCGATGCGGACGGCGATGGTCTAAGCAACGCACAAGAATACGCCATGGCGGCGCTACCAAATGAGGCCAACAGTCCGAGCCTTCTGGTCGGTGCGGATCTCGACGGCGACACTGTACCCAATGCGATCGATCCAGACTATGATCCCTACGCCGATGCTGACGCAGACGGCCTAAATAACGCATTTGAATATCGAAGTGGCACCGATCCCTTGGTGGCCACAGACACCAGCCAGTGGGCCAACATCACGCTCACCAAACGTGCGCGCAATACCATTCACAATGTCCTCAACGAATTTGAAATTCCTGCGGCCGCCCTAGGCGATCAGCGGTTTTATTCACAAAACTCCTTGACCCTCCCGAAGGTGAGCATCATTGACCGCGAGCCCACCGAGGAAATTTATGCACGCCAAAGCAGTGGTTTTGATAGCCGAGCGCTGAGTTTGGAACACGACGACAACACCACATGGTTAATCAACCGCACACCGCGGACCTTTTCAGGACTTGGACTGCTCGATGCCAACAGCGGTCGCTTCACCCACCTTGACGGTTATATTTCCAGCTTCAGCAAAATGCGCCTAAGCGAGCACAATGAACAGTGGCAAGTGGTCGATCCAAACCCACTGACGCCGATTGTGGTGTCCGCCTACACCAATGCCAGCCAAAAGTCCGCGCGTCGCAAAGTGGTTAATGAATATATCGATGAATATGACCGCATGATCATCGGACTAAAGCTGCTCTACAACCACCCTCTGACATGGGATATGGTGTTTGACTACCCACACAGCTGTGGCGGCAGTTACACCATTTGCGATGAAAGTAAGCACAGCTACTTCCAAGAGGCGATTTATCGCAACCTCAACCGCGTCAAAGCGATCGAACATGGCATTTTGTGGAAGCACTCGGCGGTCGGCCTAGCTTGGGGAAGCGTGCAAACCCAAACCACTGGAACCCTCGATGAGTACAACACCTTTCATCATGAGCGAAATCACAACCTTGGCTATCCGCACAGCTCTGGTCTGACTTATGGCTTGTCGCCCTATATGTCCACAGTGTCCAGAGACAACGACCTATTTTGGCCGGGCCACAACTCACGCAACTACCCGATGTGGGTGGAGGCACCGAGGTTCTATCGCAGCTGGGCGGATGAAAGCACTAACACCGTTGAAGTCGAGATTTTTAGCGACATGGCGCTTGATCGGGTTTATGCCTTCAATAATCAAAGTTTGGATGACTTCACCCAGGCCTACTTTGATCCCAAAACCAAGCGCTTTGTGTTTGAGCTGACCGATACCCAGTGGGCGAGTCGGCATTTGAATCTGGTGTTCTTTGATAGCCAGTCAAAATGGGATTATGTACCGGTGAGCGTGGTGCTACCGGCTGCCAGCCAACTGCTTGAAGATCCTCTGCACAAGATAGATCACGCACCTTGCGAGCCCGACGATATTGACCCACAGACCGGTGCTTGCGTCTGCCTAGAAACGCACTAAGTCGGGTCTGGTGCGGCTGTGCCATCGATCGGCGCAGCCGAAGGCGCTGAGGCAAATGCGGCCATCACTTCGGTGGCCTCTTCCACATCCGAGTCGTGCACAGACACCGTGTGCAAGTCAAAACAGGCCAACTCGCCGATCCCGCCTTGCAAAAAACCACCGCCAACATAGCACGCCACCCCAGCATGCCGAAGCCAAGCAGCAGCGAGGTTTGCATCGATGACATCGGCGGCTCGATAAATAATCTGCACAATAACAACCACTTCGGCCAAAACCCTATGATAGCGCGAGCCTGAACAAAACACACAACCGCAGGATCATGGTCCCTCAAAAAGAATTCTATGCAGTGACGCAGAGGCCAGTTGATCGCGCACGTCGACAATTCATTGATGGGTTACGGGCAGGACTCGCCGGGGTTCAATGTTGAAATTAACAAGGATTAGTAGACTCTGCCGCTTGAATAGCTAAGGCGTTTAATCCAGATCGTGATAGCAATGAGACGCTAGGGAACCTCCGAACAAGTCCCTGCACGTTTCGACAAAGCGAGATTCACTCAGGCAAGGCGGATTGTGCAGGGAATGACGAGTCCTTTTCAAACAATCCAACGCAGAATGAGTGAATCTCGCAAAGTCCCTCCGGGCGGGGCTTTGAGGGGGCGGCCCTCC